>NZ_JBYSWT010000016.1:0-159546 GCF_058781435.1 Pseudomonas sp. FW507-12TSA | reverse complement strand
GCGTCTACCTCTGGGGGGCGGTGGGGCGCGGCAAGACCTGGCTGATGGACCAGTTCTACCAGAGCTTGAAGGTGCCCGCGCGACGCCAGCACTTCCACCACTTCATGGGCTGGGTACACCAGCGTTCCTTCCAGCTGACCGGTATCGCCGATCCGTTGCAGGCCCTGGCCCGGGAGCTCGCGGACGAGGTACGGGTGTTGTGCTTCGACGAATTGTTCGTCAACGACATCGGTGACGCGATCATCCTCGGCCGCCTGTTCCAGGTGATGTTCGAACAGGGCGTGGTGATGGTCTGCACTTCCAACCAGCCGCCCGAGCAACTTTATGCCGATGGGTTCAATCGCGAGCGTTTCCTGCCGGCCATCGATGCCATCAACCGGCACATGCAGGTGGTGGCGGTCGACGGTGCCCAGGATCATCGCCTGCATCCGGGGATCGGTACCCAGCGTTACTGGGTGACTGCCGAAGGCCAGGCCAGCGTCCTGGGACCCTTGTTCGAGCGCTTGTGTGCCGGGCAGCCGGCAATCGCGGAGCCGGTGCTGCTGGGCTATCGACCGGTGACGGTGGTCCAGGCCGCCGAGGCGGTGGTCTGGTGCCGCTTCGCCGACTTGTGCGAGCAGCCGTTCTCGGCCATGGATTTCATGGCCTTGTGCGACCGCTACCGCGCCATCCTGGTTGGCGAAGTGCCTTGCCTGAGCGCCCGGCAACGCCCGGGGCGCATTGCCCGGGGCACCGAGGATGGTGCCGAGCGGGTGGTGGCGGGAGATCGCGAGTTGCCGCAACTGTCGATCCACGACGATGCGGTCCGGCGTTTCATCGCCCTGGTGGACGAGTGCTACGACCGCAAGGTACCGCTGTACCTGGAGGCGCAAGTGTCGATGGAGCAGCTGTACACCGAGGGTTACCTGGAGTTCGCCTTTCGCCGGACCTTGAGCCGCCTGCAGGAGATGCAATTGCAGCGTTTCGGCCAGCGCTGAAGGGAAGTGCTTCCGAGTGTGGTTCATCCCGGTCATTGACTAGGATCTTTCTGCCATAAGTGGGTGAAAAATCTTCGTTTGGTCAAATCCGCCAGCCTACAATCGGAGCTGCCCGAGCCTTGAGCGCTCGTTCCGACACATTGATCGAGGATGAACATGGACGTTGCCGATGTCGTGGTGTTGCAAGCCAGTTACAGCAACCCGGTGCATGCCGAAGCCATAGGCGTGTTGCTCAGTCATTACGCAGTCGACGTCATGGGCGGTGGCCAGAGCCTCTCGGCGGACCAGCTCCAGCGGTTGCCGGAGGAGCTGGCCAAGCGACCCCAGGCGTTCAGCGTGCTGGCCTTCGCTGGCGGGCAGCCAGTGGGCCTGGTGAACTGTTTCGAAGGTTTCTCCACCTTTGCCTGCCGGCCCCTGGTGAATGTCCACGATGTGGTGGTGCTCGACGGTTTTCGTGGCCAGGGCCTGAGCAAGCGCCTGTTGCAGAAGGTCGAGGACATCGCTCGCCAGCGCGGCTGCTGCAAGATCACCCTGGAGGTGCTGGAAGGCAATGCCAGGGCCCAGGCGGCGTACCGGGCCTGCGGTTTTGCCGATGCGATGCTCGACCCCGTCCATGGCCGCATGCTGTTCTGGAGCAAGGCCTTGTAATGCCGCGCGCCGCCCCCGCGACCCGCCAGCCTGGCACGGATACGCCCTGGAGCATCTTCCTGGTGTTCCTGCGCCTGGGGCTGACGTCCTTCGGCGGGCCGGTGGCGCACCTGGGCTACTTTCGCGAGGAGTTCGTCCAGCGCCGACGCTGGCTGGGGGAGGCGGCCTACGCCGAGCTGGTCGCGCTGTGCCAGTTCTTGCCGGGCCCCGCCAGCAGCCAGGTGGGAATCGCCCTGGGCTTGTCTCGGGCTGGAGTCCCCGGCGCCCTTGGGGCCTGGGCCGGCTTCACCTTGCCCTCGGCGTTGGTCCTGGCCCTGTTGGTCATGGGGCTTGGGACCGGGGTTCCTCCCGGTGCCTTGAAGGGCTTGCAACTGGTGGCGGTGGCCGTGGTGGCCCAAGCCCTCTGGAGCATGGCTTGGAGTCTGTGGCGAGGGCCGTTGCGGTTTGCCATCGGGTTGTTGGCGGCACTCTGGGTGCTGCGCTGGCCGGGGCTGGAGGCACAGTTGCTGGCCATGTCGGTCGCCGCGCTGGCAGGTAGCCTGTTGATCAACACCGCTGGCGTTCCGCTAGTCGAGGCGCCAATGGCGCCGGTCAGTCGGCGAATGGGGGCCTTGTGCCTGGGCCTGGCATTAGTGTTGCTGCTGCTCCTGCCGGGCATGGCATTGCTCTGGCCGAATCGCCTGCTGCAGCTGTTCGATGCTTTCTACCGGGTCGGCGCCCTGGTGTTCGGCGGTGGCCATGTGGTGCTGCCGCTGCTGCAAGCCCAGGTGGTGGAGCCGGGCTGGATCGGCAACTCACTGTTCCTGGCTGGTTATGCCAGTGCCCAGGCGGTGCCGGGGCCGTTGTTCAGCGTGGCCGCCTTTCTCGGCGCGGCCATCGATGGCTGGAGCGGGGCGCTGGTGTGCCTGCTGGCGATCTTCCTCCCGGGCTTGCTGCTGGTGATCGGGGTCGTGCCGTTCTGGCAAGTCCTGCGTCATCGCCAGGCGATCCAGGCCGCCCTGGCCGGGGTCAACGCCGCGGTGGTGGGTTTGCTGGCGGCGGCCCTGTACCAGCCCTTGTGGACGTCCACGGTCCGCGGACCCCTGGAGTTGCTGGCGGTAGCCTTGGTGTTTCTGCTGTTGCGCAGCGGCCGGGTACCGCCCTGGGCCCTGGTGGTGCTGGGAGCGCTGATCGGCGGCTGGGGGCTGTAGCGCCTAGAGGTCGTGTTGCGCGGGATCGAGCTTGGGAAACACCAGGCGGAACTCGGTCTGGCCATCGATGACGCTGCTGACTTCGGCGTGGCCGTCATGCAGGTTCATGATCGAACGCACGATCGCCAATCCCAGGCCAGTGCCGCCTTCGGCGCGGGTACGGCTGCTGTCGATCCGGTAGAAGCGCTCGAACAGATGTGGCAGGTGACAGGCCTCGATGCCCGGACCGGGGTTGCTCACCGTGAGGCTCACCGCCTGCAGCTGTTGTTCGACCCGCAGCTGGATACGGCCCTTGGCCGGGCTGTGGCGAATGGCATTGGACAGCAGGTTGGAAATGGCCCGCTGGATCATCAGCCGATCCCCCAGGACCCAGGCATCGCCGCTCTGTTGCAGTTCCAGTTGCTTGTCCTCGGCGCTCAGGGCGAACAGCTCCATGACTTTGCATGCTTCCACCCGCAGGGAAATCCGCGCGAAGCGAGCCTGGGAAGCCGGTTGGCTGACCTGGGCCAGGAGCAGCATGTCGGCGACCATCCGCGTGACGCGCTCCAGTTCTTCGATGCTGGCCTCCAGCACAGCCTTGTATTCTTCCGGCGGACGCTCCCGGGACAGGGTCACCTGGGCCTTGCCCATCAGGTTGCTGATGGGTGAACGCAGCTCATGGGCCAGGTCATCGGAAAATTGCGACAGGCGCTGCACGCCACCATCCAGGCGTTGCAGCATGACATTGATCCCCTGGCCCAGCTCCGCCAGTTCCCGGGGCAGCCGCTCCAGGTTCAGGCGGTGGGTCAGGTCCTGGGTGCTGACCTTGGCCGCCACCCGGCTGAACTGCTGCAGGGGCAGCAGCCCTCTCTGCACCAGCCACCAGGCACCGATGCCGATCAGGCCCAGCAGCAGTGGCAGGGCAATCACCGTGGAGCGCAGGTAGGCACTGAGCAGCGCCTGGTCGTTACTGCGGTCCAGGCTCAGCACGACTCGCACCTGCTCGCCATTGCGCATGGGCATCGGCTGCGAGGCACTGAGCAACTGGCTGCCGCTGTTGTCGTTCCAGTCCAGGTAGGTGTTGCCCCTGGCTTCCTTGAGGGCACGGGGTAAAGGTTGCTGGCCGCCGCCGACATCCAGCAGCGGTGGCGCCAGCGGATCGCTGGCCAGCACCGACAGGCGCAGGTTGTCGTGGCCCATTACCAGGTCCAGCAGGGAATGGGGGCGGGCCGCCAGGTCGCTGCTCTTGAGGTCGCTGATCAGGCTGTGCTGGATCTGCTCCAGCTTGCTCTGCAGGCTCTTGCGGGCCAGGGTGTCCAGCTCGTGGCTCAGGGACAGGTAGGCCAGGGTGGCCAGCAGCAGGACCAGGGCCGCGCCCATCAGGCTGACGGTCAGGCCCAGGCGCATGGACAGGCTGCCGTTGCCGGGCGATGCAGGAGCAGTGGTCATTGGCGCACTTCCAGCACGTAGCCGACACCGCGCAGGGTATGGATCAGCTTGAGCTCGCTGGCATCGTCGATCTTGGCCCGCAAGCGGCTGATGGAAACTTCCACCACATTGGTATCGCAATCGAAGTTCATGTCCCAGACCAGGGAAATGATTTGCGTGCGGGTCAGAACTTCACCGGAGTGCCGCATCAATACATGCAGCAGGGTGAACTCCTTGGTGGTCAGGTCGATACGGCGTTCGCCGCGATATGCTCGATGGCGTCGCGGGTCAAGTTGCAGGTCGGCAACTTGCAAGACTTCTGGCTGGGCCACCGGTTCACTGCGCCGCATCAAGGTGCGGACCCGGGCCAGCAACTCGGGAAATTGAAATGGCTTGACCAGGTAATCATCGGCGCCAAGATCCAGGCCCCTGACTTTGTCTTCCAGGCGGCCACGGGCGCTCAGCATCATGACTCGCGCCGGATATTGTCGGTGCATATGTTGCAATACTTGCCAACCATCTTTGCCTGGCAGGTTTACATCCAGGATCACCAACTCGTAGGACTGTTGTTCAATCAGGTGCAAGCCATCCACGCCATTGTCGGCGCGGTCAACGATATATCCACTCTCGGTAAGTCCCTGATGCAAGTAGTCGGCGGTTTTCGACTCGTCCTCGATCACCAGAATACGCATGGCCTATTGTCCTCTTTAAATAACCGGATGTTGTTCAATGAAGCGATGGTGAGGCCTGAAGTAACTACAGGGTCAATCGCTAAGGCCAGTTAATTCAACGAATTAGCTGGTTGTCGACGGCCGGTAGAACAATCCGGGCAGGAAGCATGTTGGGGATTGCAGGGCAATGAGCGATCCAGGTGCTGTTGGCTCGTTTGTTGTTTCAATTCTTTTCTTCGATACGGAAGTCTTTGGGGTCAGGGTGGGGATGTTAAGCGAGTACATTCGGGCGATGTGCCACATGACAGCTTTGTAATGGCTCGGTAATTAACTTGAAACATGAATCGCAATCACTGGTAAACCAATAAAAAAGGCGCCCAAAGGGCGCCGAAATATCCAACTCTGGTTGAGGAGCATTTATCCAGAGTGGTTGCACAAAGATTGGGTCAGGCGCCCGGCTGCTGGCTTACTTGTTTTTCTTGTTTGGCATCCGAGGCGGAATATGACGGTGCAGATTGCTGTTTGTCGCTCTTGGCGGTATTGGCGTCCGGGGTTCCGTGAATCTGTTGCTGATTGACGCGGAAGTTCTCGTAGAACTGTTGTACGCGCTCCGAACCGCCTTCGGCGAAGGCTGCGCTGGAGCCGGCGAGAATCAGGCCGCTGAGTACAAGAGTTGAAAGTTTCATGCTGGTTTTCCTGCTTAAGAGTGTTCGGCTACTTGCTTCGTCCCTGTATGGCAAGTGACGGGGGGAAGTTAAACCGAATTCTATTAAGTGAGGGTTAACGCCAGCCTGAGGCGAAAATTACATTTTCGACATGATGTTGCGGTGGTCATCGTGGGCGACCAGGGGGAAGAGGGGGTGTGCGCTCCAGGATGGACGGGCAGGCAAGAAGCAATGGCGCCCCGGGAGCCGTGGGGCTCCCGGGGAGGCGATCATTTTTGCACGACGGTGGTGTCGGCAGGCGCTTTGGGCTGCATCAGGCTGAAGTCGATCAGCGGCCTGCTCTGGCGTTGGTTGGGGTCGCCGATCAGCAATGGCCGTGGCTTGAAGCTGTCGCTGACCAGGCTGCGACTATGGTCCAGCTGATCGAAGCTCAGGCCTGCCAGGTCGGCCCAGGTATGCACCAGCTGCGAGCTCATGAAGGGCCGGCTGAGGTCGGAGGCGAAGTTCCAGTCGTGGTTCTCTCGCCACTTGGGCGAGGCCCAGGCGATGAACGGAATGGTGTACATCGGCGCGGTGGGCTTGCCTTCGTTGCGCCCAAGGGTGTCGTGGCCGGCGGAGTCGAAGACGTCTTCACCGTGATCCGACAGGTACAGCAAGAAACCGTTGGGGTCTGCCTTGGCGTAGTTCTTGATCAGGCTGGAAACCACGAAATCGTTGTACAGCACGGCGTTGTCGTAGCTGTTGTAAGTGGCCACCTGGTCGTCGTGCACGCCGGCTGGTACCCCCTGACGGTCGGTGAACTTGTCGAAGCTCGGTGGGTAGCGGTACTGATAGCTCATGTGGGTGCCCAGCAAGTGCACCACGATGAACTTGCGCGGCGCGCTGTCGGCCAGGGCCTTGGAGAAAGGCTCGAGCACGTCGCCATCATACTGGCGAGCGTTCTGGTTGCGATTGTTGTTCAGGTACACCTGCTCGTCGGCCTGCTCGGAAAAGGTGGTGAGCATGGTGTTGCGCTTGGTCATGGTCTGCTGGTTGGTGATCCAGTAGGTCTTGTAGCCGGCCTGTTTCATCACGCTGACCAGGGACGGGGTCTTGAGGTACAGGTCGGGGTTTTCTTCGTCGGCGAAGGTCAGCACCTGCTGCAGGGCCTCGATGGTATAGGGACGCGGGGTGATGACGTTGTTGAACACCGCCAGCTGGTCCCTGAGCTTGTCCAGCTCCGGGGTGGTCTGGCGCGGATAGCCGTAGAGGCTCATGCGTTGGCGGTTGGTGGATTCGCCGATCACCAGCACCAGGGTCACTGGCTGGTTGGCCATGCTGTCCTTGAGATTGGTCAGGGGAGGGATCTTGCTGACGCTGTCGAGCATGCCTTGCATGCCGTCCAGTTGCTCACGATAGCGGCGGTAGGCGACCACCATCTGCCATGGCACTGCCGGCTCGATGCGGGTCTCGAATTTTTCCAGGCCCTGGGCGAGGGTGTCGGTGCGCGAAATCTGCTTGACCAACGGATAACCGACGATAGCCACCAGGATCGCTACCGCAGCCGCCAGGGCTTGCAGCTTGGGCAGGTATACCGGGCGCAGGCGGGTCCAGAGGAAAAAGGCGAAGGCCGTGTGGGCCAGGAACGCCGGCAGCATCCACCAGGCAAAGTACTGGGTCAGGTATTCACCGGCTTCCGAGGGGTTGGACTCGAACATGATGAATATGACGCTCTGGGAAAACTCCTGCTGGTAGATGAAGAAGTACCCCAGGCTGGCCATGGAACAGGCCCAGAGCACGACTCCGATCACGGCGGCCAGCAGCCGGGTGCGTGCCGGGAACAGCAGCATCGGTGCCAGCCAGATGGCGCTCATCAGGAAGGCTTGGCGAAAACCTGCGAACCCCGAGGTATCGGTCAGCTGGATCAGCAGCTGGGTAATACCCGAGAAATACCAGAAGAACAGGAATAGCCAGAGCAGGCCCATCCAGTCGAAACCCTTCGCAGACGTGTTGCCGCGTTTGAACAATGCCATTCGGCGCTCCCCAGGAAACCGTGATCATCGGGCGCCGGTCCGGCGCCAATGAAGGCCGCTCCATGTAACAAAGCGGCCACAATGGCCGGGAGTATCGATAGGCAAGTGTGAAAAGTTCGTCAGCAGAACGTTGGCATTTCGTGCCTGGGTTCCGGGGCGGGATGCCCGTCAACAAGAGCTGGGGAAGGGGCTGCTGGCAACGAGCGCAACGTTGGGCTGCGCTCGAGAGCGGGAAGATTCAGTTCGTCCGGGCACGAGGCCCGAAGGCTACCGGTTGCAGGTCCTGGTTCTGTAGCAGCAGGCGCATTTGCGCGAGCTCTTTTTGCATCTGATCGCGATCATCTTTGAGCTGCTGCAGTTCGTCACGACGAATGGTGACGTACAGGGTTTGTGCAGGTCGTGCCGGTAGTACTGTGCCCATTGCTTCACCTCGCAAATGGCGGGTCTTGACTATGCTTCGCGATTCCCATTGCTTGCACAAAGCGCTATCACAGGCGGCATGGTTGCAGTGGGTCCGCTCCGCGCTGTCTCGCCTGACGGGGGCAATTTTATTTATTTTTCGGCCCAATGGAACTTTTTTATTTTTGATGGTCGCTGTGCCTTCGCGGCGCTGGGCGTCGTGATCTACCCATGTTTTGCGAAACTTCGCTGCAGGTGCTGCTGACTAAGCTCCCATGGGTCCCGTTCAGGGCGGCGATAGGGCGCTGCCGATCGTGGCCCTGCGACGCCAGGAAGGGCAGCCGGATACGGAAACTCGTCCGCCAAGGCAAAGATTGCGCTGTCTTGAGGCGCCTTGCCTTGTATAGTTGCGCACCTTGAAGTTTCACCTGGCCCGTTGGGCTATATATTTTTGATCTGGATTTTGGCAGTAGGAGCATCAGCACATGCAACTGGGGATTATCGGACTGGGCCGCATGGGCGGCAATATTGCACGGCGCCTGATGCTCAATGGGCACGAGACCGTAGTCTTTGACCGCAACACCGACTTCGTCAGCACCCTGGCCGCCGAAGGCGCCAAGGGCGTCGCCGACCTGCCGGCCCTGGTGGCTGGCCTGCAACAGCCGCGTGCGGTATGGGTCATGCTGCCCGCCGGCGCGCCCACCGAAGAGACCATCGACACCCTGAGCCAGTTGCTGGAGCCGGGCGATGTGATCATCGATGGCGGCAACACCTACTACAAGGATGACATCCGCCGCGCCCGGGACCTGGCACAGAAGGGCCTGAAGTACATCGATGTCGGCACGTCCGGCGGCGTCTGGGGCCTGGAGCGAGGCTATTGCATGATGATCGGTGGCGACGCCGATGAAGTGCTGCGCCTTGACCCGCTGTTCGCCGCCCTGGCTCCGGGCATGGGGTCGATCCCTCGTACCAAGGACCGTGTCGCCAGCGACGACCGCGCCGAGCGCGGTTATATCCACGCTGGTCCCGCCGGTGCCGGGCACTTCGTCAAGATGATCCACAACGGTATCGAGTACGGCATGATGCAGGCCTTCGCCGAAGGCTTCGACATCCTCAAGACCAAGAACTCGGAAAGCCTGCCGCAAGACCAGCGCTTTGACCTGAATGTCGGCGATATCGCCGAAGTCTGGCGGCGCGGCAGTGTGGTCTCGTCCTGGTTGCTGGACCTGACCGCCGACGCCCTGGCCAGCGATCCCAAGCTGGACGGTTTCTCCGGTTCGGTGGCTGACAGCGGTGAAGGCCGTTGGACCATCGAGGCGGCCATGGAGCAGGCGGTGCCGGTTCCGGTGCTGTCCAACTCGCTGTTCTCCCGTTATCGCTCGCGTGGCCAGGGTACTTATGGCGACAAGATCCTCTCGGCCATGCGCTTCGGCTTTGGCGGCCACGTGGAGACCGGGAAGAAATGACCGAGCGAAGGAAGTCCAAGGCATTGCCGGCCCCGGCGACCACGCTGTTCCTGTTCGGTGCCCGTGGCGACCTGGTCAAGCGCCTGCTGATGCCGGCGCTGTACAACCTCAGTCGCGATGGTTTGCTGGACGAGGGGCTGCGGATCGTCGGCGTCGATCACAATGCGGTGAGCGACAGTGAGTTCGTCACCTTGCTGGAAGACTTCCTTCGCGACGAAGTACTCAAGAAACAAGGGCAGGGGACCAGCGTCGATGCCGACGTCTGGGCGCGCCTGACCCGTGGCATCAGCTATGTCCAGGGAGATTTCCTGGACGATGCCACCTATGTCGAGCTGGCGGCGCGAATCGCCGCCAGCGGCACCGGCAACGCAGTGTTCTACCTGGCCACCGCACCGCGCTTCTTCAGTGAGGTGGTGCAGCGCCTGGGCGCCGCGGGACTGCTACAAGAGCAGCCTGGGGCGTTTCGCCGAGTGGTGATCGAGAAACCCTTCGGTTCCGACCTGCAGACCGCAGAGGCCCTCAATGCCTGCCTGCTCAAGGTCATGGGCGAGAAGCAGATCTACCGCATCGACCATTACCTGGGCAAGGAAACCGTACAGAACATCCTGGTCAGCCGTTTCTCCAACAGCCTGTTCGAGGCGTTCTGGAACAATCATTACATAGACCACGTGCAGATCACCGCGGCGGAAACCGTCGGGGTGGAAACCCGTGGCAGCTTTTACGAAAACACCGGCGCCCTGCGGGACATGGTGCCCAACCACCTGTTCCAGTTGCTGGCGATGGTGGCCATGGAGCCGCCGGCGGCCTTTGGTGCCGATGCGGTGCGCGGCGAGAAGGCCAAGGTGGTGGGTGCCATCCGTCCCTGGACGCTGGACGAGGCCCGGGCCAACTCGGTGCGCGGCCAGTACAGTGCCGGCAAGCTGGACGGCAAGAGCCTGGCGGGATACCGCGAGGAAACCAACGTGGCGCCCGACAGCACCACCGAGACCTATGTCGCGCTCAAGGTGATGATCGACAACTGGCGCTGGGTCGGGGTGCCGTTCTACCTGCGTACCGGCAAGCGCATGAGCGTGCGTGACACCGAGATCGTCATCTGCTTCAAGCCGGCGCCTTATGCGCAGTTTCGCGACACCGAGGTGGAGCGCCTGATGCCGACCTACCTGCGGATCCAGATCCAGCCCGACGAAGGTGTGTGGTTCGACCTGCTGGCGAAGAAACCCGGGCCGACCCTGGACATGGCGCGCATCGAGTCCGGGTTCGCCTACAAGGACTTCTTCGAGATGCAGCCGTCCACCGGCTACGAGACGCTGATCTACGACTGCCTGATCGGCGACCAGACGCTCTTCCAGCGTGCGGACAACATCGAGAATGGCTGGCGTGCGGTACAACCATTCCTCGACGCCTGGAAGCAGGACGCGACCCTGCAACAGTATCCGGCCGGCACCGATGGGCCGGATGCGGGTGATCAATTGCTGGTCCGCGATGGCCGGGTCTGGCGTCCCCTGGGATGAGCGGCTCGAACGCCTACCCCATCGACTTTGTGCTGAGCGACATGGATGGCACGCTGTTGCGTCCGGACCACAGTCTCAGCCCGCGAACCCTTGCCGCCGTGCGTGCCCTGCATGACGCCGGTATCGGTTTCAGCCTGGCCAGCGGGCGTCCGCCACGGGCCATGCGGCAGCAACTCGAAGAACTCGGGGTGGAGCTGCCCAGCGCCGGATTCAACGGCGGCAGCATTGTCCATCCCGATGGACGCTACCTGGCTCGCCATCATGTCCCGGTAGCGGCGGTCGTTGCGGCGCTGCTGCTGTTCGCTCCCTATCCCCAGGTCGAGACCTGGGTCTTCGCCGACAACCAGTGGCTGGTGCGCGATCCTGACGGACCCTTGCTGCCGTTGGAGCGGCAGGCCCTGGGTTATGCGCCGCAGGTGGTGGACAGCTTCGAGGAGTACCTGCATTGCGTCGACAAGGTCGTGGCGGCCAGTAGCGACGCTCGCTTGCTGATGGAGCTGGAGGCGCGCCTGCAACAGCAGACTGCGGGGCAGGCCCAGGTCTCGCGGTCGCAACCGCGGTTCCTGGATGTCACCGCCGTGCAGGCGGACAAGGGCCAGGCCTTGGCGACGCTCGCCGAATACCTCGGTGTGCCGCTTGCGCGCACTGCGGCCCTGGGTGATGGCGGCAACGATCCGGCGATGTTCCAGCGCGCCGGGTTGTCGATCGCCATGGGCCAGGCCGAGGAGCAGGTCAAGCGCCTGGCCGATCTGGTCACCGGCACCAACCTGGAAGATGGCGCCGCCCAGGCGATCGAGTGCTATATCCTGCTGCGCTGAGCCTGCAACCGCTGCCAGGGGCCCTGGCAGCGTCATCCTTTATAGCCAGTAGCTGACTGCGTACCAGCCCAGCACGCCCATCACCAGGGTGTAGGGCAGGGCCATCCATACCATGCGGCCATAGGAGAGGCGCACCAGCGGCGCGATGGCCGAGGTCAGCAGGAACAGGAACGCCGCCTGGCCGTTGGGCGTGGCGACGCTGGGCAGGTTGGTGCCGGTGTTGATGGCGATGGCCAGGGTCTCGAAGTGTTCGCGACTCATCTGCCCGTTCAGGAAGGCTTGCTTGACCTCGGTGATGTAGATGGTGGCCACGAATACGTTGTCGCTGATGGCCGACAGCAGGCCATTGGCGATGAACAGCATGCCCGGTTGGCGATCCGCCGGCAGCGCCAGCACCCACTGGATCAGCGGCGTGAACAGCTGTTGCTGGTGGATCACCGCCACCACGGCGAAGAACACCACCAGCAGGGCGGTGAAGGGCATGGCGTCCTTGAAAGCGTTGCCCAGGCGGTGTTCGTCGGTGATACCGGTGAAGGCGGTGATCAGCACGATCACCAACAGGCCGATCAGCCCAACCTCGGCCCCATGCAGCGCGAGGCCGACGATCAGTATCAGGGCCGCCAAGCCTTGCACCAGCAGGGCTGCGCGTTGGCGGACCGTGCGCTGGGCATCGTCCTCGGCGGCGTAGTTGGCCAGGATCTGGCGGACATTGTCCGGCAGCAGGGTGCCGTAGCCGAACCAGCGCAGCTTCTCCAGCAGCACGCAAGTCACCAGCCCCGCCACCAGTACCGGCAGGGATACCGGGGCGACCTGGCGGAAGAAATCAGCGAAATGCCAACCCATCTCATGGCCGATCAGCAGGTTTTGCGGCTCGCCCACCAAGGTGCAGACGCCGCCCAGGGCGGTGCCCACCGCGCCGTGCATCAGCAAGCTGCGCAGGAAGGCGCGAAATTGCTCCAGGTCATCATGGTGCAGCGACGGCAGTTGCCGGTCGTCACCATAGCCGCTGTCCTGGCGCGGGTCGTTGCCCGATGCCACCCGGTGGTACACCGAATAGAAGCCCACCGCGGCGCTGATGATCACTGCGGTGACGGTCAGGGCATCGAGAAAGGCCGAGAGAAAGGCCGACAAGAAGCAGAACAGCAACCCCAGCAGCGCTTTGGAACGCACCCCCAGCAGCAGCCTAGAGAACAGGAACAGCAGCAACTCCTTCATGAAATAGATGCCGGCGACCATGAACATCAACAGCAGGATCACCGGGAAGTTGTGCACCAGTTCGTCGTACAACGCCTGGGGCGTGGCCATGCCCAGCAACATCGCCTGCACCAGCAGCAGCCCACCGGGCATCAGGGGATAACACTTGAGGGCCATGGCCAGGGTGAAGATGAACTCGATCACCAGGCACCAGCCGGCGGCGGCCGGGCTTACCCAGAAGAACAGCAATGGGTTGAGCAGCAGGAACGCGACGATGCTTGCCTTGTACCAGCGGGGTGAGTGGCCGAGAAAATTGTGGGCGAACGCCTGGGCCATTGAACCGGACATTGGCTGCTCCTTGTAGTGAGAAGCGCGCAACTTGCCGCAAGCGAGAAGGAGAATCAAGAAACGATGAAATCTTTTGCCACAATCCTTGGGGCCTGGGTGCTTGTACTGTCCCCGATTGAGGCGGCTGGCAAATAACCATTGACCTGCCATTTTCTCCTGCTCTAGGGTCGCGCCAGGCTGCTGCATAACTAATGCGGCAGTGTTTCACAGGTGTTGCAGTTCCATGTCATCACCTCGAAGTTCATCTGCTCGATATTCAAGGGGGCACGGCCAGGTACCGGTATTCGGCCTTGCAGGGAAAGCAGGCACATAAAGGGAATTATCATGAAGGCAATACGCAAACTTGCAATGAAGCTCTGCGTGGGCGGTGCATTGCTGGCTTCTGTCAGCCTGGCAGGCGCTTCGCAACTGGTTCCGGCGCTGGGGTTGGCCAATGAACAGTTCGCCAAGTCACCCGGCCCCTACAATGTAGCGACCAATGCGGTCCTGAGTGACTGCCGTGGTTTGCTGGGAGTGCTGGCGAAGATCCTGCTGCTGGACAACAGCCTTCAATGCAACCAGTCATTTCCCTACGGGTTCTCCAATCCCATTTCCACCAGCGTCTATTACCCGGCCAATATAAAGAGCCTGGACAAGTTGCCGGTAGTCAACTTCGTCGGTGGCATTCTTTCCAACCAGGGGCAATACACCGAACTGTTGAGGCTGTGGGCCAGCTACGGTTTCATCGTGGTGGTGTCTTCGGACTTCATCAATACCGCGCCGAGCATGCATGTCCTGGGGGCGGTGGAGTTGAGCAAGCTCAACCAGGACCCGACCTCCCCGCTATTTGGCAAGGTCGACCTGGCGCGGACCATAGTGGCCGGGCATTCGGCAGGTGGTGGGGCGTCGATTCTTTCCTCGAGCCTCATGCCCGACACCTTGAAGGCCATTGACCCGCAACTCCAGTACATAGGTTCGCTGCCGATCGAACCCGGGCCCATCGGCCTGGGCTCTACGGTCCGTACGCCAACGCTGGTGCTCACCGGCGCCGCGGATGTGGTGGTACCGGCCTGGGCCTGGCCGCGGCTGTGGCAGGGCGGTTTGATCAAGGCGGTGCCGGGCTGGAGCGCCACTGCCCATAACGCCACGCACTTCAGCCCGGTGCGAAGTCTCAAGGAAAACGAATTCGCCGGTATCACCACCGCCTGGATCCTGTACCTGGCCAAGAACGATCCGGCGGCCAAGGAGTACTTCGTCGGCGAGGACTACAAGCTCGCGCGGGATCCGCAGTTCATTCGCCCGGCCTTCAATCCATTGCGGGTCCAGCGCAACGAGGTGGCTGACGAGCTGCAGTAACCTACGCAGATTGAATATATGAAAGACCCCGGGAGCAAGCATGGATTGCTCCCGATTTTCATGAACTTCAAGCTTGATCAAGGAGTGCCGCTACTGGCACTTTGCAAGCTCGGGAGTTTTATTCATCAAAGATTCTTCCAAGGCCGTTCATATATAAGCTAGTGGGACTTTAGTGCTGGCGAATAAGTCGGCCAATGATTGAAAATTGCACTCATTGCAATATCAGTGTCACTGCATTGTTATTAGAAATGAATACCTTGCAGGCAGCGTTATATGTCGCGTTGCAATCACAAGGACTCATTGACCCATGCCCAATATTTCACGCAGGAAGCTCTTGCAAGCCGCCGCCATCGGCTCGTTCTTTTCATCTTTGCCGCTCTCCATTCGCCAGGCCCTGGCAATACCGGCGAACAACCGCACAGGGACGATCAAGGATGTCGAGCATGTAGTCATCCTGATGCAGGAAAACCGTTCCTTCGACCATTACTTCGGTACTTTCCCTGGCGTACGCGGTTTCAGCGACCGCTTCACCATCCCGTTGTCCGGCCAGCGTGAAGTCTGGGAACAGCAGGGCAAGGGCCGGGTGGTCATGCCCTATCACCTGGACAGTTCCCGAGGCAACGCCCAGCGGGTCAGCGGCACGCCCCATACCTGGAGCGATGCCCACTCGGCCTGGAGCGATGGCCGCATGAACGCCTGGCCGACTTACAAGACCAACACCTCCATGGGCTACTACAGCGAGCAGGAGTTGCCATTCCAGTTCGCCCTGGCCAGTACCTTCACCTTGTGCGATGCCTACCACTGCGCGGTGCATGCCGGCACCAACCCCAACCGGCTGTTCCTCTGGACCGGCACCAACGGGCCGACTGGCGGGCAAGTGGCCGCCGTGGTCAATGAATGGGATGGGCCGGGGCCGGTGAATGTCGGTTACACCTGGAAGACCTATCCCGAACGCCTGGAAGAGCAGGGCGTCAGTTGGAAGGTCTACCAGCATCTGCCGGACAACTTCGGCGACAACCCGCTGGCAGGCTTTCGCCAGTACCGCGCCGCCAGCGTGCAGGTGGGCAACCCGGCCCAACCCCCCAGCGGTTTCAACGCCTTCGTACCCTATACCGACGCGCTCAACGCTGTGGCACCGCTGTACAAGGGCAATGGCAATACCCTTCCGGCCAGCAGTGGCAGCAACCTGGAGGCCATCATCGGCGGCTTTCGCGCCGACGTGCAGGCCGGCAAGTTGCCCCAGGTCAGCTGGATCGTGGCCCCGGCAGCCTATTCCGAGCACCCGGGGCCGTCGAGTCCGGTCCAGGGCGGTTGGTTCACCCAGGAGATCCTGCAGGCCTTGACCAGCAATCCCGAGGTCTGGAGCAAGACCGTGCTGCTGGTGACCTATGACGAAAACGATGGGTTCTTCGATCATGTGCCTTCGCCCTCGGCACCTTCCCAGCGCAAGGACGGCAGTTTCGCCGGCAAGTCGACCCTGGCGTTCGACAGCGAGCTGTTCAAGCATCCGGCTCCGGCAGGTTCGACCCAGCAGCCGCGCCCGGACGGTGGGGTCTACGGACCCGGGCCGCGGGTACCGATGCTGGTGCTCTCGCCCTGGAGCCGGGGTGGCTGGGTCAACTCCCAGGTGTTCGACCACACTTCGGTGCTGCAATTTCTGGAAAAACGCTTCGGCGTCCATGAGCCGAATGTCAGTGCCTGGCGCCGCGCGGTATGCGGTGACTTGACCTCGGCGTTCAACTTCGTCGATCCCAACCACGAGCCGTTGCCTGCGCTGCAAACCACCACTCGCCAGGCTGCCGACAGCCTGCGCCAACGCCAGGAAAAACTGTTGCCGGTGCCGGTACCCTCGACCAGCAAGCAGTTGGTGCCGCAGCAGAAGCGCCTGGTGCGTCCCTCGCGGGCCTTGCCATATCGCTTGCACGTCGATAGCCAGGTCGACCACAAGGCCCGGACCTTATCCCTGAGTCTGCAGAATACCGGGACCCAGGGGGCTGTCCTGCATGTCTACGACGGCCTGCACCTGGGGGATATTCCCCGCCGTTATACGCTGGAGGCCGGCAAGGCGTTGCAGGACAGCTGGACAGTGGTCGAGCGCTACCAGCTCTGGGTTCTGGGCCCTAATGGTTTCCACCGTAGTTTCCACGGGCAGGTGCAACAACGTCAGCCGGAACTATTGGTGACGTCCAGCCAGCACCAGTTGCAACTGACCTTGAGCAACCCGGGTGGGCAGGCGGCGACGGTCAGCATCGATCGTTGCCCTTACACCCAGCAGGGCCCCTGGACGTTGTCGATCCCGGCGGGGGGCGAGGTACGCCAGGTGTTCCCCTGCGAGTTCAGCGGTGGCTGGTATGACCTGACCTTGCACAGTGACGGCGGCTGGTTGCGCAGGGTTGCCGGGCGCCTGGAAACCGGCGAGCACAGCATCAGCGATCCATTGATGGGACGGCCATGAGCGAGGTCCAGGGAAAATAATCGGAGTGGCTGAAAACAGCAGTTCGTGGAGCACTGGAATGGTTTGCACGAGATACTTGCTAGAACAGCCAGGGCAACTAATGCCGCAACAGGGACAGTTGCCGGGAGGGTCAAGCGTAAAGCTTGCTTAGTTGCAGGCTTAAAACAGCGGATCACCCGCTCGGGTGATCCGTTAACAGCATCGCTTACTTGGGCATGGCCCAGGATTGCAGTGCATATCCTTCCTGGCTCAGTTCGGCACGTGCCTGGTTGAGCAGGGTTTCCAGCTGGGCTGGATCGGAGTAGGCGCTGCAGGGGATCTGCGCATGGCCGATACGGGTGCTGGTACGGTCGATGACGGTCAGGCTCAACTCGCCGTTACCGTCCTGTGGAGCCCAGGCCACGCATTGGAAAGGCTTGAATGCGCGGTCGGCGATCAAAAGTGCTTCGTTGATACGGAGCGGGGCGTTCATGGGGTCTTCTCTCTATGTGCCCAATCAAATGATGTGCCGTCGGTTGGGCTTACCGTTCGGCTGGTTATTTGTACTGATGCACCGAGGTAGGGGACGGGTCACACTGAAAAACAAGTTTTTACATCTTTCGTGTGCAAGCCCCGGGGCAGAGCCCTTAGTTGCGGGGGGATTAAAAAATAACTGCGACAATCGGTCGCTCAAGTGGCCATCTCAAGTGGCACTTTAGTTCCTTTGGCAATCAGCGCTATAAGCAATCGATACATCTGTGCGTCAAGTTCTTGCTAATGTTACTGCCAGGTTTGCCAAACCACTGTTTCTAATAACTTTTCCTCACTGTGGCGGCAAGGAACAGTCATGCTCGAAGCTCCTGTGCAGCGTCGCTTGCTGGTGGTCGACCCCTGTGATGATTGCCACCGTTTGTTGCCTGGGTTGCGCACCATCGGCTGGGATGTCGATAGCTGTGACCTGGAGTCCGCCCGCGAGCGCTCCTGCGATGTCGGCCTGCTGCGCCTGCAGTCTTTCCATCTGGAGCGTCCGGAAGCGGTCAAGGACCTGATCAGTCGCAGCGGTACCGAGTGGATTGCGGTGCTGAGCCAGGAGGTCCTGCGCCTGCAAAAGGTCGGGGACTTCGTCTGCGAATGGTTCTTCGATTTCCACACCCTGCCGTTCGATGTGTCCCGGGTCCAGGTGACCCTGGGGCGGGCGTTCGGCATGGCCCGCTTGCGCGGCCAGGGCTCGGTCCATGTGGATCAGCCCGAACACGAGCTGCTGGGTGACAGCCGCACGATTCGCGATCTGCGCAAACTGCTCGGCAAGCTGGCGCCCACTGAATCCCCGGTATTGATCCGCGGGGAGAGCGGTACCGGCAAGGAGTTGGTGGCCCGCACCCTGCATCGCCAGTCCCAGCGCCATGACAAGCCGTTCGTCGCCATCAATTGCGGGGCCATTCCCGAGCACCTGATCCAGTCCGAGCTGTTCGGTCATGAAAAGGGCGCCTTCACCGGAGCCCACCAGCGCAAGGTCGGGCGCATCGAGGCGGCCAATGGCGGGACGTTGTTCCTCGACGAAATCGGTGACCTGCCCCTGGAACTACAAGCCAACCTGCTGCGGTTTTTGCAGGAAAAACACATCGAACGGGTCGGTGGCAGCCAGCCGATTCCGGTGGATGTGCGGGTTTTGGCCGCTACCCACGTAGACCTCGAGCAGGCCATTACCAGCGGGCGGTTTCGTGAGGACCTTTACTACCGGCTCAATGTACTGCAGGTGATCACCGCCCCCTTGCGCGAGCGCCATGGCGACCTGGGCATGCTGGCCAGCCACTTTGCGCATTTCTACAGTCAGGAAACCGGCCGCCGGCCCCGCAGCTTCAGCGAGGACGCCCTCGTGGCCATGGGCAAGCACGACTGGCCGGGCAATGTCCGCGAGTTGGCCAACCGGGTGCGGCGTGGCCTGGTGTTGGCCGAAGGGCGGCAGATCCAGGCCGGCGACCTGGGGCTGCAGGGCTTGTCGACCCAGGATGCGCCCATGGGCACTCTCGAAGACTACAAACACCGTGCCGAACGCCAGGCCCTGTGCGATGTGCTGAACCGCCACAGTGACAACCTCAGTGTGGCGGCCAGGGTCCTGGGGATCTCGCGCCCGACCTTCTACCGTTTGCTGCACAAGCACCAGATCCGCTAGGGCGGAAAAAGCCAAGGCCCCCAGCGATTGGAGAATCGCTGCGGGCCTTGGTTTTTGCGGCGGCTTAGAAGTAGTAGGGGAATTTCAAGCTGAAAGTGAAGTCCGGTGCGTCCTGGGTCATGCCCAGCGACAGGTTGGGCACGATGGTCAGGTGTTCGGTGGCGGCGATGGTCATGCCGACGTTGAAATACGCGGCGTTGGCGTCGCTGGACTGCACCGATTGCCAGTCCTGGTTCTTGTACTTGATCTTGCTCTTGCGCTGGACCTGGTCGGAAACCGAGAAGGCCATGCTCATCTTCTCGTTCAGGGCGAAGGCTACACCGGCGCCGACCTGGAAGCTGTCGCCCAACTTGACCTTCCCGGGGGACTTCTCGACCGGGTTGGGGCTGATGTCGCTGAACGAGTCTTCCATGTTGTAGGTGTAGGACAGGCTGCCGAACAACACCGCGGGGTCGAAGGTCTTGACCAGGGAAATCCCCGGGGTGATGGCCCAGACGCCGTTGCCGGTCGGCAGGCTTTCCGGTACGGCCAGGTTGCTGTTGTCCGAGGTCGGGATGAACTTGATGCCGAAAGGGTCCTTGCCAGTAGGGGCCTTGACCCGCAGGCTGACCACGGCATCGGGCAGGCTTTCGGACTCGTCGAGGAATTTATAGGCGACCCCGACGTTGACATCACCCAGGGTCGGGCTGCGGGTAACGGTATCTTCCGAGATGCGCTGCCCCGAGCCACCACTGGCACCAGCGGACGAATAGGTGGATTCGCGGTAGATCACCGGGGCGTTGATATCGAACTGCCAGCGATTATCCAGGTTGTAGCGGGCGGTCAGGTCCATGGTCCAGGTATCGGATTTGATCCGGTCCAGGTTGATGCTGCCCAGGAAGATCGAATCCAAGGCCAGGAAGCCGTTGAGGGTTAGCTGGCGGGTGTCGTAGCGGGCGTAGGTCAAGCCGGTCTCGAAGCTGAACTTGCCGCCGCCGAAGAAGCCGCTGGCCTCGTCGTAGAGGTTGGTCACACTCTGGGCTGGAGTCGAATCATCCTTGAGCGACTGTCCATAACTGGCACCCCCACCGGCACCGCCGGAGGCTGCAGTGGCCCCGGTACCGGCAACTTGCTGGTTACCCTTGAGATCGGCCGGGGACTTCACCAAGCGTCTGGGTGGTGGCGCAGCGGGCTGGTCCTCCACCTGCCGGACCCGTTGTTCGAGCACTGCCAGGGCTTTCTGCTGCACTTCATAGCGCTGCTTCAACTCCAGGAGTTCCCGTTTCAGGGTCTCTACATCCGATTCAGGCGCTGCTTGCAGCGCCATCGGCAAGAGAGTACTCAAACAAACTGCCGCGCGCAGTGAAACCGATCGATACATGAAATAAACCGTCCCTTGTAAACCCCAGTGGTCGAAAGCAGCGTAGATCAGAATTTCAAGTTGCGTAGTCCGTTTAGCGTAGTCAGGTTGCAGTCCAGCGCGCCGGTGCTCGGGCCGTTGTTTTGTAGGACAACATTGAGTTGCGTGAGGTTGTTCACCAAGTTGCTGTTGCCCAACAACCGAGTGTTCTGCAAGACGTTGCCCTGGGCCACTTGCTGCAGGGTATTGCCTTGGTTGGCGCTGGCCTGGATGGCCATCTGGACGCCGCCGCTGAGCGCCGAGACCGAGACGCTGCCGGCAGCGTTGCTACTGGTGATGGTCTGGCCACTGAGCAGGGCCTGGCCTGGATTGTTGACCTGGACCGGCGCCTGGTTGGCCTCGCTGACGTTGATGCTGACGTTGTTGTAGGCGCTGTTGCCGTCGCCCGCAGCGCGGACCACCTGGGTCACGCCCTGGCCGGTACCCAGGCCCGCACCGCCGATCACATTGCCGGTGCCCTGGGCTGGCGTGCTGCCATTGCCAGCCTGGTTGATGGTAGTGACATAAAACTGTGGCTGGACGGTGGACTGCTGGATCTGCAAGGTGCTGCTGGCGCCGATCAGGTCGCCACTGGCGTTACGCCAAGTGCTGCTCATGACGATGCCGAAACTGATGATCCGCCCGGGCATGACATAACGGCCGCGCAGTTGCGAGAGTTCCTGGTCCTGCACTTCGATGGGCTTGAAACCCGCATGGGCCGGAAGAGCTGCTGCCAGGCAGGCCGCGGCCAGCCAGTATGAAGTCTTCATCTGCTGCTCCCGGAGCATCCTGCCCCTTTCTAGTTGTCTGGGCTTCTAGAAGAAGTCGCTCTGGATGAAACCGAAATCCATCAGCTCCGCATCTTTGACCGGGTAGAAGGCATCGAGCTTGTTTTTCGCGGTCAGTGGAGTCGGTGGGTCGAGCAAAGCGTTGGTCTTGTCATAGCCGGGGCCGATGATGGCGAAGACGATGCCATTCCAGCCCTTGACGAAATCGTCGCGGGTATAGCGCTTGTGGCCCAGGACCGGGTCACCGATGTATACCCAGTCTTTCTGGGTGCGCTGCAACACCACGAAGTGCTTGTAGCCGCGGATCTCCATCAGCACGATCACCGGAATGCTCACGGAGTCGAGCTTGTCGGCCGGGATCCGATAACCGCGGGCGCGCATGCCGATGCTTTCGGCGTAGCGCTTCATATCGAGCATCGAGAAACCCTGGGTCTGGACCAGTTGCTGGTCCGAGGTCGTCAGCATGCCCTTGATCACATGCTCTTCGTCGACATCCAGCCAGTAGGCCTGGCGCAGGATGGTGGCCAGGGAGGCGGCACCGCAGCTGAAATCGGTCTTCTGCTCGACGAGGTCGGCGAACTTGCGTTCGCGTACGCTCTGTACCTTCTTGAAGAGCAAGCCACCATCGGGGAGCCCGGCAAAGGCCATCTGTGCAGCATGTACCGGGCCACAAAGGCTGAGCGCCAGAATGAGGATTGCAGTACGCATGATCGTTTCGCCTGGTGAGACTGTGGAAAAGCCCCGTTTCCGGGGCTTTCGTTACGATCGCGACTACATGCAGGCTTTGCAGCCAGCGGCGATGGACAGCGAGTTGCTTTGTTGGTTGCCCACGCCGGCCGAGACGTTGGCACCGCCGTTGCCGGAGAAGCCGTTCATCGAGTTGGTCATGCTGGCGTTGTTGACCACAGGAGCTTTCCAGCCGTCTTTGGTCAGCACTTGCTGGGTCCAGTAGCCGGCCAGCTCGATGGAGCCTTGCTCCTTGAAGGTGAATTTCTGATCGTCGTTGCCGTGGCCTTTGTTGCCATGGCCATGATCGTCGTCGCCTTCGATCTTGCCGGTGCCGGTGCCTTTGTAGCTGCCGGACGCTACGAAGCCACCACTGAGAGTGTCTTTCTTGTAGGTCTGGACTCCTTTGTTTTCCACGACCAGGTTGGTCGAGGACTGGTTGGCCGAAGTGGCGGCGGTGGCTACACGGCCGCCGGATACGGCGATTGCCAGGTTGTTTTTCTGTTGGTTGAAGTCGCCGGCGGTGACGTTCATGCCCAGGTTGCCCGAGCCGTTGTTGCCGGAGTTGTTGAGCACGGCATTGTTTTGGGTGGAAGAGTTCTTCACATAGTTGTTGTTGTTCAGCTGGGTGGCGCTGGAGACGGCCACAGCGCTACCGAAGATGAAGCGCTCATCGGCGGTGGCCAAAGCGGCGGCATTGTCTTGTTGGTTGCCATCGCCGGCGGCGACGTTGGCGCCCATGTTGCCGTTGGAGCCGTTGAGCGAACCCTCGATCTTGGCGTTGTTGTTGGTGCCCTGGTTTTTCACCACGTTGGTGTTGCTGTCTTGCACATCGATGACTGCGGCACCGGCCCCGGCGGTGATTTGCAGCAGAGTGTTGAGATCCGGACCTTGGTTGTGGTGGCCATTGCCATGACCATGGTGACCGTTGTTGTTCCCACCTGCCTGGGCAGCCATTGCCATGACGGCGGCCAGTGCGAAAACCAGTGGTTTGAGAGCCATTGTTGGTTTCATGGTGTTTCTCCGGTGCTTATTAGTTGGTTAAGTGTTGGTACTTTCCAATCGCACTACGAAGGGTCAGTCTGCGACCCGGATGCTCAGGGTGTTAGCCATCTGGTTCCCCACCCCGGCACTCTGGTTCACCTGGACGACTCCCCGGCTGCCGGTGAAGGCCTGGTCGCTGGTAACGACCTGGCGGCTGCCTTGATGGGTATCAGGTGCTCCTGAGTTTGGTAACAGCGCGACGTTCTGCTGCGAGAGCGCGCTGTCGTCCATGCCCTGCGGATTGGCGCTGATGCTGATCCGCAGGGCATTGGCCATCTGGTTGTTGGCGCCGGACGACTGGTTCACGCCCAGTGCGCCGTTGCCGTTGCTGAAGGAGTTGCCGCCGATGGTGCTGCTGGCGTTGACCGAGCGGTCGGCGGGTGTCGTGATCTTCTGGGTCACGCCGGTGCTGGCACTGGCATTGGTACCGATGGCGATGGCCCGCACGTTGGCCTGTTGTTGCTGGTCGCCAGCGGCCTGGTTGATGTTCAGGTTGCCTTTATAGCCTGCACCGGAGTTGCCGATGATGGCGGTGTCCTGGACCTGGCTGCCGCTGTCGGCCATGGCCGAGGTGCAGCCCAGCAGGGCCAGCAGTATCAGTGAAAGCTTCATCTCACCGGCCTCCGATGTTGTTCAACGGCGCCATGGCAGCGCCCATGGATCGGTTGATCGAATTGGAGATCGAAGCCCCGGAGCCACCGCCATGGCCCGCGCTCATGCCAGGCAGGCCGTTGGGGTTGGTGACGATGTTCATGCCGGACACCCCGTTGCCATTGGGCATCACCGCACCGCGCACCAGTGCGCCGCTGCTGATACCGGCAAAGTCGTTGTCGCTGATTTCGCCATTGGTCATGCCGGTGACGACCCCAGAAGGGTTGGCATTGACGGTGGTGGGGTTGTTGTCCAGGTTGCGGGCGCGGCCGATCGGCGTTGCGTACATCTGGCGCTCGAGGATGATTTCGCCATTGCCTGCCGCCATGGCGGGAAGGTTGGGCACCGCGCTGATGGCGCAACCGATCAGCAACAGGCGGGTGAAACTTTTATGCAGAGTCCCCACGGCGGCATTCCTTCTTCTCAGTGCTGGCCCTAGTCAGCGTTGAGAGGGAGAGAGCAGGAGCCGTGCCGCTTTTTATTTGTTTCGCATAATCAATGATTTGAAGATTCGGCCCGCAGCTGGCGCGCGCAGCTGTTTCAAGTCTGAGACAGGACAGGGGCAGGGCCATTGGCCATAACCGGGCCAATGCTCTGGAATGCGGGTTGCCAAGAGGGTGTATCGCGGGCTTAACAGTTTTGCCTGCAAGCGGTAGCGCCCCCGGAAAATGGCGCTTCACTCAATGCGCGAGTGTTTCAGAAATGGACACTGGCCAGCTCAGGCCAGCAACTGTTGCCGGACCAGCTCGAAGGCCTGGTGGTGGCGCATCGACCAATCGCCGCCGATGATCCTGTAGGTTTGCTGGTGTTGCTCCAGCCAGTGCTGCGTGGCCTGGAAGAACGCCTGGCGCTCTTCTAGTTCCGGTTGGCAGCGCAGGCCGTCGGCGCTCCATGGAACCTGTTCTGGCGACAAGAGCAGATGCAGGTCGTAGTGCCGGGCCAGCAGCTGTTCTTCGAGCCAGGGCGGGCAATCGTCGAACAGTGCTCGGCTCCAGAGGATGTTGCTCAACAGGTGGGTATCGAGGATCAGCAATTCGGGTTGTTGTGCTCGTGCCTGGTCTTCCCAGGCCAGTTGCCCGCGGGCGATCCGGGGAATGTCCGCCAGGCAGGTATCACGGCGCTCCTGCTCCATGAAATGGCGCACGTATTCCCCGACTAGCAGGCCGCCAAAATGGGTTTGCAGCTCGGCCGCCAGCCAACTCTTGCCGCTGGATTCCGGGCCGGTCAGAACCAGTACCTTCATGGCTGTAGCGCCGGGTCGGCGCGCCAGGTCCGCCAGCCCTGGATGGCCAGCAAGGTGAACAGGGCATATAGCGCGGCTGTGAGGTACAGCTGCTTGTAGATGAACAGGCCGACGAAGATCACGTCCACGGCGATCCACAGCGGCCAGCACTGCACGCGTTTCTGTGCCATCCACCATTGCGCCACCAGGCTGAAGGCGGTCAGGGCCGCGTCCAGCCAGGGCTGTGCGGCGTCGGTCCAATGGGCCATGGCCGCCCCTAGCACCAGGCTGCCGACCGCGCCCAGGGCCAGGCCCTGGAGCAGGGCAGGGAACTGTAGCAGGCTGACCGGGCGTCCCTGGTGCTGGTCGCCGCCGCGGGTCCATTGCCACCAGCCATAGAGCTGCAATACGGCGTAGACCACCTGCAGCAGCATGTCGGAATAGAGCTTGACCTCGAAGAAGATCCAGCTGTAGAGCAGCACCATCACCAGGCCGATGGGCCAGCACCAGGGGTTCTGCCTGACTGTCAGCCAGACGGCGATGACGCCGAGCGCAGCGGCAAACAGTTCAAGCCCGGACATGGTGGTTCCTTGGGAAGTGGAAGAGGGGGCGGATTGTACCCAGACTGGCCAGTGGCGTCAGGTGTTGGCCGAATCCACCGGCGGCATGCGCAGCGGCGGATTCGGGTTGTCTGGCGCATCAGACGCGGAACTGTCGCAAGAGGCCGTTGAGCTGTTCGGAGAGCTCCCTGAGATGTCGGCTGGCGGCGCTGGAGTGCTGGGCCGCCAAGGCCGTTCCCTGGGACAGGCCGGCGGCCTGGCCGACGTTATGGTTGATGTCTTCGACCACATGGGCCTGTTGCAGCGTAGCGCTGGCGATCGAGGCGTTCAGCTCGTTGAGCGTGTGCAGGACCTGGCCGATGGCATTGAGGCTCGAGCCCGCGAGGCCGGCTTGTTCGATGGTCGCCTGGGAGGCCCGGCTGCTATCGCCGATGACCCGAACCGCGGCCTCGGAGTGGCTCTGCAGGCGCTCGATCATGCCCTGGATTTGCGCAGTGGACTGCTGGGTGCGCTGGGCCAGCAGGCGCACCTCGTCGGCCACCACGGCGAAACCGCGGCCTTGTTCGCCGGCGCGGGCGGCCTCGATGGCGGCGTTCAACGCCAGGAGGTTGGTCTGTTCGGCGATGGAGCGAATCACCTCCAGCACCGTGCCGATCTGGGTACTCTCGGCCGCCAAGGTGCGGATCACCTCCACCGCCTGGTCGATGGTCCCTGACAATTGGTCGATCTGTTGCAGGCTACTGTCGATATTCACCTGGCCCTGCTGGGCCTGGACCTCGGCTTCACGGACCCCCTCGGCGGCATGCTCGGCACTACGCGCCACATCCTGGACGCCGGTGGTCACCTGGCTGATGGCGGCCGCCACCTGTTCCATCTGCTGCGATTGTTGCTGGCTGCGTTCCTGGGCTTGCGAGGCATTGCTGCCCAGTTCGCTGGAAGCTTGTTCCAGGGCGGCGGCGCTGGACTGCAACTGGGTCACCACGCCACGCAACTTGGCGGTGAAACCATTGAAATGCCGGGCCAGTTCGGTCACTTCGTCCTGGCCATGGGTGTCGAGGCTGCGGGTCAGGTCGCTCTCGCCGCTGGCGATATTGGCCATGGCATGCACGGTCTCTCGCAAGGGGCTGACGATGCTGCGCACGATCAGCACCACCAGGGCACCCATCAGCAGGGCGATCACCAGGCCCACGTAGGACGCCCGCAGCACCTGGGCCTGGAACTCCTGTTGCAGGTCATCGATGTACACCCCCGAGCCGATGATCCAGCCCCAGGGCTGGAACAGCTGGATGTAGGAAGTCTTCTGTACCGGTTCCTGGGCCCGGGGCTTGGGCCAGCGGTAGTCGACCATGCCGGCGCCCTTGGCCTTGGCCAGGGTCACCATCTCGTTGAACACCTCAAAGCCATCCGGATCCTTGATCGAGGCCAGGTTCTGCCCGTCGAGCTTGGGATTGGCCGGGTGCATGATCATCACGGGCGTCAGGTCGTTGATCCAGAAGTAGTCGTTCTGGTTGTAGCGCAACCCGCGAATCGTCTGCAGCGCCTGCTGTTGCGCCTGTTGGCGAGTCAGGCTGCCAGCGGCTTCCAGACCCTGGTAGTAATCGAGTACGCCAGCGGCAGTCTGCACCACATGCTGGGTTTTCTGCGCCTTGGCCTGATACAGGTCGCCATGAATCTGCTGGAGCATCATCACCCCCAAGGCCACCAGGGTCAGTAGCGCCACGATCAGGATCAGCCACAGGCGCTGACTGATTGACATCTTTCGCAAGCTTTTCATCATCCGGTCACTCCAGGTTCTTGTTCTTGTCATGAACGACTAAGAGCATCCAAGCACGCCTGTCCGGGAGCGCCTACCCTACGGAAGTCCAATAACACCGCGACGCTTTTTGCGCCTGTCTGCTAGGATTTCGGCGTCTTCGCGCAAAACCTGAACAATTCTGGTTTTTTCACATAATTTTCATGGGCTTGTGTTGATCTTTGACATGCCGGGTTCCCGGCCAATTTCGATGCAGTGAACATTTATAAAGAGGCATGCCACGAGCATCGCTTCATGGGGGATCGATGGACCTTTGGACTGCCTTTCAGGCATTGCTACTCGGGATTGTGGAGGGCTTGACCGAATTCCTGCCCATCAGCAGCACGGGACACCAGATCATCGTGGCCGACTTGCTCGACTTTGGCGGCGAGCGCGCGATGGCTTTCAATATCATCATCCAGTTGGGGGCGATCCTGGCGGTTGTCTGGGAATTCCGGGGCAAGATCCTGGATGTGGTGATTGGCCTGCCGACCCAGCCCAAGGCTCGGCGCTTCACCGCCAACCTGCTGATCGCCTTCCTGCCGGCGGTGGTGCTGGGGGTGATTTTCGCCGACCTGATCCACGCCTACCTGTTCAACCCCGTCACAGTGGCCACGGCCCTGGTGGTTGGCGGCATCATCATGCTGTGGGCCGAGCGCCGCGAGCATCAGGTGCATGCCAACAACGTCGATGAGATCACCTGGAAGGATGCCCTCAAGGTGGGATTCACTCAGTGCCTGGCGATGATCCCGGGAACTTCACGGTCCGGCTCGACCATCATCGGCGGCTTGCTGTTCGGGCTGTCGCGCAAGACCGCCACCGAGTTCTCGTTCTTTTTGGCCATGCCGACCATGGTCGGGGCCGCGGTGTACTCCGGCTACAAATACCGGCATCTGTTCCAGCCCGATGATTTGCCAGTGTTCGCCATCGGTTTCGTTACCGCCTTCATCTTCGCCATGATCGCGGTCAAGGGCCTGTTGAAGTTCATCGCCAACCACAGCTATGACGCCTTCGCCTGGTACCGCATCGCTTTCGGCTTGTTGATCCTGGCGACCTGG
Organism: Pseudomonas sp. FW507-12TSA; assembly: GCF_058781435.1. Classification (NCBI taxonomy): domain Bacteria; kingdom Pseudomonadati; phylum Pseudomonadota; class Gammaproteobacteria; order Pseudomonadales; family Pseudomonadaceae; genus Pseudomonas; species Pseudomonas sp. FW507-12TSA. Next base: position 131,079 of record NZ_JBYSWT010000016.1, on the reverse strand, counting down.
CAGTTCGGCTGGATCGACTGGGCGGCGGCCAAGGCGTGAGGGCTTCTCGATCCGAGCAACGCCAGGGCAGCCCCGGGCGGATCCAGCATCCCCGAGCCAAGCTGCTGGCGTTCATCCTGCTGTGCGCCTTGCCGTTGTATGGGGCGCTATCACTGTGGTGGCGCGACGGCTCGGTCATTGCACTGGCAGCCTATGGTGCGGTCAGCCTGCTGACGTTCCTGGCGTATTGGCATGACAAGCGCCAGGCCCGGGAGCAGGGCCAGCGCACGCCGGAGAACATCCTGCATGCCCTGGAGCTGGCCGGTGGCTGGCCTGGGGCGCTGCTGGCCCAGCAGTTGCTGCGGCACAAGACCCGCAAGCTGTCCTACCAGGCGCTGTTCTGGCTGATCGTCGCCTTGCACCAGGTGTTCTGGGTCGACCGGTTGTTCTTGCAGGGCGGCTGGTCGAGGCTGCTCTAGAGCAACAGCCCGACCTGGGTCCGCTTGGGCAACTTGGCCACCACTAGCTGGTGGGAACGTTGCAGCAACTGCTGCAGTTCGGCTGCGGCCAGGGGGTAGGGGGCCTGCATGATGATCCAGTGGGCCCGGGCCAGGTACGGCGCCGGCGCTATGCCTGGGCGATCCACATGGCCCAGGAACAGCTCCGGGTCGACCTTGAAGGCCAGTGAGTCGCCCCGCAGGTTCTGCATGGCGAACATCTTGCTGCCGGCAACGGAGAACACCCGCACGCCGCCCCACTTGTAGTCTTCCCGCGCACCTGGCAGGTCCAGGCAGAAACTCGCCACTTGCTCTTCGGTCATTCGGGTGTTGGCTTTCACAGCGATCGTTCTCCGCATTCTTCGAAGGCTTCATGCAGGTGCTCGATCCAGGCCCGGACGGCCGGCAGCACACCGCGTCGGTGAGGATAGACCGCTTGCAGCCAGCCACCAGGCAGCGACCACTGCGGTAGCAACTGCACCAGTTGACCGCTGGCCAGTTCTTCCTCGCAATACAGCATCGGCAGCACGGTGCAGCCCAGGCCGGCCAAGGCGCAGGCCCGGCGTACGATGAAGTCGTCGATGCCCAGCCGCGCTTCCAGGGCCAGTTCGCAGGTATTGCCTTGCTGGTCCAGCAGGCGCAGGTGCACCAGGCGATCGGCTTCCAGGGCGCCGAGGATCGGCAGGCGACGCAGGTCCTCGGGTTGCTCCACCGCGTGTTCGCGCAGGAACGCGGGCGAGGCCACCATCGTCGTCTGCGCCGGACGCAGGCGACGGGTCACCAGCAAGGGGTCCTCATCACCTTGTTCCCGCACTCGCAGGGCCACATCGATGCCTTCGTTGACCAGGTCGACGCGTCGATTGACCAGCAACATCTCCAATTGCACCTGGGGGTACTTTTGCAGGAAGCCGCTCACCAGGGGCGTCAGCAGTTCATGGGCCAGCCCCACGGGGCTCGAGACCCGCAACCGCCCCCGGGGTTCGCTGGCCATGCTGGCCACGGCTTCATCGGCCATCTCCGCCTCCAGCAACATCGCCTGGCAATGCCGCAGGTAGCGCTCGCCCACCGTGGTCAGCTTCAGTTGCCGGGTGGTGCGCTGCAGCAGGCGCGCGCCCAGGCGCTCCTCCAGCTCGGCGATCCGCCGCGACAGACGTGACTTGGGAATGCCCAGGAGGCGGCCGGCCGCGGTGAAACCGCCGGCCTCCACCACCTTGGCGAAATAGTAGAGATCGTTGAGGTCTTGCACTGGATTGGCCTTATTGTCCTGCTGGTGGGACTAACTATCGCATTTATGCTGACTAATCATCCATTGGTTTCATGGGTAGGATTGCCAACATTCGATCGCCAAGCGGCGGTCCTCACTTGGAGAATCCAGATGAAACTGTTGCATATCGATTCCAGCATTCTTGGCGACAACTCGGCTTCCCGTCAGCTCAGCCACAGCGTGGTAGAGGCCTGGAAGGCCGCCGAGCCGCAAGCGGTGGTGACTTACCGTGACCTGGCCGCCGATGCCATCAGCCACTTCTCCGCCGCCACCCTGGTGGCCGCCGGCACCGTCGCCGAACTGCGTGATGCGGCCCAGGAGCACGAAGCCCGGCTCAGTGCCCAGACACTGGAAGAGTTCCTGGCTGCCGACACGCTGGTGGTTGCGGCGCCCATGTACAACTTCACCATCCCCAGCCAGCTCAAGGCCTGGTTCGACCGCATCGCCATATCCGGCAAGACCTTCCGTTACACCGAGGCCGGCCCGCAAGGCTTGTGCGGCGACAAGAAGGTGATCGTGGTGTCTACCTCCGGCGGCCTGCATGTCGGCATGCCTACCGGTGTCGGGCACGAGGACTACCTGAAGGTGATGTTCGGTTTCATGGGCATTACCGATATCGAGTTCGTCCGTGCCCATGGCCTGGGTTATGGCGAAGAGGTGCGCAGCAAGGCCATGGCCGACGCCCAGGCGCATATTCGCGGGTCGCTCTTCGCTGCCGCGTAAGGCTTGTGTAAAGACGCTTTCACGCACCGGCAGGGCCACTAGACTCTGTATTCTGGTCATCGTTTCAGATGATCAGGGTACGGAGTTTTTTTATTGGTTTTTCCAGGTTTTCTGGCTCGGGTTATGCAGGTTGAGGAGAGCTTCTTCTTTAGCGCGCGGTTCCGATTCCAGGACGAATCCCCTCCAGAGCCTTGGCGGCAAGGGATGGCACGGGCAACCGGCATTCTCGATCCTGCGACTAAGGTGGGTGTGTGATGAGCGGTCGTTGTGCAATGTTACTGATCTGCCTGTTCAGCGGCATGGTTTCGGTGCAGGCGGCACCCCATCCGCATTGGAGCGTCGGCTTTCATGAGCTGAGCTTTCTCGATCCGCTGGACCAGCAGCCAATGCGTGCCATCGCTTTTTACCCGTCCACTGGTATCGAGCACTCCAGCCAGTTGGAGGGGTACCGGATCGGTGCCTCTCGCGATGCCAAGATCGCCATCGGCCGCTTCCCGATGCTGATGCTGTCCCATGGCAACACCGGAACTCCCCTGGCCTTGCACGATCTGGCCACATCCCTGGCGCGCAAGGGATTCGTGGTGGTGGCGGTGATTCATCCGGGAGACAACTCCAGGGACCACAGCCGGCTGGGTACCCTGAGCAATCTCTATGGCCGGCCGATCCAGATTTCCGAGGCCATCACCGCGACCCTGGCCGATCCGATGCTGGCCCCATTCGTCAATGCCGAGCAGGTAGGGGTGATCGGCTATTCGGCCGGTGGCGAGACGGCGCTTATCCTGTCCGGCGCCACTCCAGACCTGGATCGCCTGCGGCGTTATTGCCAGGAGCGTCCGGATGACCGGGATGCCTGCAATACCCAGGGTGAGCTGATCGTCGATCGCGACGACCTGCAGCCGGTAGCCGATCCCCGGGTTCATGCCTTGCTGTTGATGGCGCCGTTGAGCCTCAAGTTCGGTCGCCAGACCTTGTCGGGGGTGCATGTGCCGGTGCTGCTGTACAGCGGCGACGGCGATCAACTGGTTGCCCTGGACAAGAACGCCGCGGCCCTGGCGCGCAAACTGCCGGTGGCGCCGGACTTCAAGTTGCTGGCCGGGGCCGGGCACTTCGTGTTCATGGCGCCATGCACTGCCGAGCAACAGGCGGCCATGCCGTTGCTGTGCACCGACGCCAACGGCGTGGATCGGGTCGATATCCACCGCAACTTGATTTCCGAGGCGGGCAGGTTCTTCGCCCAGACCTTGGGCAAGCCGAACCGGGCTGGCATGCAGACTGCCGACCAGTGATTCAGGCCGCAGCGCGGTGCTTGAGCAGCAGGGTCAGGCCCAGGCCGGTGACGGACAGCAGGGCGGCGCAGAAAAAGATCCATGCATAGCCAAGGTTCAGCGCCACCGCGCCCATCAAGGGCCCGGCGACCGCCAGCGCGAGGTCGAAGAACACCGCATAGGCGCTCAAGCCGGCACCCCGGCTGCTGTTGGGCACCTGCTTGATGGCTTCCACTCCCAGGGCCGGATACACCAGCGACAGGCCGAAACCGGTAAGGCCGGCCCCCACCAGTGCCCAGGCGGGCGAGGGAGCAAGCCAGAGCAGGCCGAGCCCTAAGGTTTCGACGCTCATGCAGGCGATTGCCGAACGAAAGCCGCCAAAGCGACTGATGCTGGAAATGAACAACAGGCGCGAGCAGATGAAACAGACGCCGAACACCGTCAGGCAGTAGGCCGCGCCATCCCAGCCCAGGCTCAGGTAGAACAGGGTGATGAAGGTGGTCAGGGTGCCATAGCCGATAGAGGCCAGGCTCAGGCTCACGCCGAAGGGCGCGATTCGCCCGAACACCGCCCAGAAGGGCAGGCGCTCACCCCGCACCACCGGTACCGATGGTTTGCTGCGGATCAACAACAAGGCCAGCAAGGCCAGGGCTGAAAGCGCCACGCCCAGGCTGGCGAAACCGTATTGCTGGACCATCACCACTCCCAGCGGCGCGCCAATGGCGATGGCACCGTAGGAAGCGATGCCGTTCCAGGAGATCGACCGCGCGGTATGTTCCGCGCCGACCTGGCCCATGCACCAGCTGATGGTGCCGACCCCGATCAGGCCCTGGGCCACCCCCAGCAGCAGGCGGCCGCCCAATAGCACCGCCAGGCTTAGCCAGGGCAGCTCTTGCAGCCACACTGAAACCTGGGTCAACACGCCGCTCAGCAAGATGCCCAGCAAACCGTAGACGATCGAGCGCTTGGTGCCGACGGTATCGGACATGCGTCCGGCCATGGGGCGGCTGAGCAGGGTAGCCAGGTACTGGGAGCCGATGGTCAGGCCGGCGATCACGGCACTGAATCCCAACTGTTCGTGGACATAACCTGGCAGTACGGCAATCGGCAGGCCGATGCAGAGAAAGGCGATGAAGGTATAGAAGACGATGGAAACGATCTGCTGGGTGATCGCCATGGAGCTTTGCGCGGATGTCTGGGGCTCGGGCATGAAGGCTCGTTCGCGGGCGGCGGTTAGAGGGCCGCATCATCGCGTGCCGCGAAATTAAAAGAAAGCAGGCTAACTATTTATTCCCATCCGGTCCTTTCAAGAGGGCAATGCGGAGAACCAAAAAGCCCCGTCACGCTGGACGGGGCCTTGTCTTGCTACTTACCGGTTGCCGCTGTCTTAGAACAGCAGGCCCTGGCTACGCAGGTAGTCGTCGTAGGTGCCGCTGAAGTCGGTCACGCCGTTCGGGCTCAGCTCGATGATGCGAGTGGCCAGGGACGATACGAATTCTCGGTCGTGGCTGACGAAGATCAGTGTGCCCGGGTAGTTTTCCAGCGCCAGGTTCAGCGCTTCGATGGATTCCATGTCCAGGTGGTTAGTCGGTTCGTCCATCAGCAGCACGTTGGGCTTCTGGCAGGCCAGCTTGCCGAACAGCATGCGGCCCTGTTCACCACCGGAAAGCACCTTGACCGACTTCTGGATTTCGTCGGAAGAGAACAGCATGCGACCCAGGGCGGCCCGGATGTTCTGTTCGCCGCTGGTCCACTGGCCCATCCATTCGAACAGGGTTTCGTCGGCCTCGAAATCGTGGGCGTGGTCCTGGGCGTAGTAGCCAGTCTCGGCGCTGTCGGTCCACTTCACGTTGCCCGAATCCGGGGCGAGCTCACCGACCAGAGTACGCAGCAGGGTGGTCTTGCCGATGCCGTTGGGGCCGATGATGGCCACGCGCTCGCCGGCTTCCACGGTGAAGCTGAAGTCCTTGAACAACTGCTTGTCTTCGAAGCCCTTGGATACCTTCTCCAGGGTCACCGCCTGGCGGTGCAGCTTCTTGTTCTGGTCGAAGCGGATGAACGGGCTGACCCGGCTCGACGGCTTGACTTCCTCCAGCTGGATCTTGTCGATCTGCTTGGCGCGGCTGGTGGCCTGCTTGGCCTTGGAGGCGTTGGCCGAGAAGCGGCTGACGAAGGTCTGCAGCTCGGCGATCTGTGCCTTCTTCTTGGCGTTGTCGGACAGCAGGCGCTCGCGAGCCTGGGTCGAGGCGGTCATGTACTCGTCGTAGTTGCCCGGGAACAGGCGCAGCTCGCCGTAGTCCAGGTCGGCCATGTGGGTGCACACGCTGTTCAGGAAGTGCCGGTCGTGGGAAATGATGATCATGGTGCTGTTACGCGCCGTGAGGATGTTTTCCAGCCAGCGGATGGTGTTGATGTCCAGGTGGTTGGTCGGTTCGTCCAGCAGCAGGACTTCCGGATCCGAGAACAGCGCCTGGGCCAGCAATACCCGGAGCTTCCAACCTGGAGCCACTTCGGTCATGGGGCCGAAATGCTGTTCCAGGGGGATGCCCAGGCCCAGCAGCAGTTCGCCGGCGCGGGACTCGGCGGTGTAGCCGTCCATCTCGGCGAACTCGGTTTCCAGCTCGGCCACGGCCATGCCGTCTTCTTCGGTCATTTCCGGCAGCGAGTAGATGCGATCGCGCTCGGCCTTGACCCGCCACAACTCCTCGTGGCCCATGATCACGGTGTCGATCACGGTGAATTCTTCATAGGCGAACTGATCCTGGCGCAGCTTGCCCAGGCGTACGTTCGGCTCGAGCATGACCTGGCCACTGGAGGGCTCCAGGTCGCCGCCGAGGATTTTCATGAAGGTCGACTTGCCGCAACCGTTGGCGCCGATCAGGCCGTAGCGATTGCCGTTGTTGAACTTGACCGAGACGTTCTCGAACAGCGGCTTGGCGCCGAACTGCATGGTGATATTGGCTGTAGAAATCAAGTGCTTGTCCTGCGGGGGTTCCAGAGGTGTATTTAGGCCATTTCGTCGGTCTTGGGCCAAACTTGGGCCCATTAGACTTGCGGCGGCAGCTTCTCCAGCTCCCTCCAGTCCGAGGAGGAGCTGATCCATTTCGCGTAGGTAGAGAGCAACATCTCGACGCTGTGGCCGAGCTGGTTCGCGATGAACGCTTCGGTTCATCCCAGCCATCAGGCACATTGTTGCGTAGGGGTGGCGGGTGTCGTACTGCCGGCGTTCACGGATGTCCAGCGCCTTTAGCGCTGATTTGAAGTCGCCGATTGTAACACTTGGCTCCCTGATCCACAGCCCTCCTTTGTTCTGCTGGAACACGAAAGGGCTTTGCGGATGGGTTGACTTGGAGATCAAGCGCGAAGAGTCGCCATTGGCCGGGCTTGGTTGACGGCATTCATAGCGCGGTCGTTGAGTGGTACCGCCCGGTGGTGCCTGGTCTTCGTTCGCTCCTGTGGCGTTCGGTTCATGATGATCCGGTGAAAGCTCAGCGTGTCCTCGGGGAGGTGCCAGTTGGGATGGTGAGTTGCCGATCTCTCGCCCAGTCGATTGCAATGGCTCTTCCCGCGGAGCATCAGACTCCTGGCGGACCACAGGGGGGGATCACGGTGATTGGGGCATACACTGCGCGCTGTTCCCGAGCCGGGATGATCGCCGTTCTTTCTTCAGGCATGACTTCACCTCGACAGCTATATTTCTCTGCGTTCGACCAAATTGGATTGATTCTTAAAACAAGGAGCGTGTTATGAAACTCGCAATCAATCTGCCCTTGCTATTCATTGGAAGTGTGGTGTTTGGCATGGGCTTGGCCGATGGCGGCAACTGGATGTTGTTTCCAGGTTGTATCTTTCTTGCTGGCGCCTTGATCCTTGGGAAGCGGCATTGAGGTGTTTTATTGTTTCAGGTGTGACTTGTCCTTGGCCGCTACTGCGTCGGGTTTGAGTGGAAAAAGAGGTAGAAGAGGTACTGTGGGGAAGGGTTTTGCAGTCGCTGCCAAGGGAAATCAAGGGGGCGATTGAAGAGGGCATGCTTCGACAAGAATCCACCCTGGAACTACTGTGATTGAAAGCGGCGAGGGTGGCCTCATCATGTTCAATCAATATCCAAATCAAAAGCTTGGGCGATGGCTGTTGTTTTTAGGCGGGTTATTGATACTCGGCGTAGCGATCGTCGCTCTTGTTAGTACTGATTGGATAAAATTTTTACTGATTGCTGTGCTTTCGAGCATCTTTTTCATACCCGCGTTTATCTTTAGCGAAAAGTCTTTTTACCGCTTTGCAAAAACGTTGGACAGGTTCAGCCTCCTGACCCCCATCATTCGATTTTTCATCGGCTGAGTTGGATCAGAGTTCGGTTTTTGAAGATGGAGTACAAATGTGCTCCTGTGCGTGGTTTGCCCTTGCGGGTCTGGCTCGGGCGCAGTTAGTACTCCTCTGGCATGGACTTGAAATCTTCCAACGATTCGCTCTCCGTCATTTACTCCCAGCAATGCCTCGTGCGATCTAACTACGGTCACCAGTTCGGTCACTGACTTTTGAGCACGCTCGGCGCCGGCTAGCAGACTGGACTAGACCGTATCAGTTCAAAGATAGGCTGGTCTCGGCTAGGGCCGAGAAAAATTCAACATCGTATCCGGGATTAGTTGATCACTACATTACGAGCTGTTTTAACGCAGCATAATCCTCTCATAGGTACCTTTCGTAAAAAGCCCAAGTGCTACAGGCGTTTGGCTATTAGTACAGGCGTACTAATCGACCTTGGCCAATCCCGACTCGTATAGTTTCCGCTGGATTACATAAATCGGGAAAGGACCTCCATGGGTTACAAACTTCCACTTCTCTGCCGATGGCTGGCTGCTTTGGCCATGGTCGGCAGTACCTCGGTCATGGCCGAACATGTCTCGGGCGACTACTGGATCATCTACGGCAAAGGGGAGCGCCTGCATAACGAGGTGTATGTCGCTGATGCTGCCGGCATCGTGCAAAAGCCTGGTGGAGTGCAGTCGGCACAGGTCATGCAGTTGTTCGAAGACCCGGCCTTTCCGACCCTCGTTGCCTATGAAGTGCAGGTCAAATGCAAACAGCGCCAGATCCGCTTGGACAGCGCCCGGGCGATACGTCGTTTCGACGGTGCCGTGAAGGATGTGAAGACCAATATCCACGGCTGGGTCGCACCGAAGGACTATTGGTTACAGCGCACCTTTGCCTTTGTCTGTGCTCCCGACAACCGCGCGCGCAATCAGATGCTGCCAATTGGCAAGATGCCGGCGGTGAAGATGGTCGCTACCGTCCAGGCCATGTTTATCCAATTGATCGGCGTCCAGGCCAACAGTCAGGCGGTGCAAGAGCTGGACGATATGCTGGGTAGCAACGCCCGATGAGCACACGCTTTCTGTTATGTCTCAGCCTGCTGTTGCCGACCCTGGCCGGCTGCATCCCGACGCTGCCGGAGTTGCTCGCCAGCCGTGAATGGCAGGGGCGCGATGCCAAGCAGGCCATCGACTTCTTCGGCCCCCCCTTGCGCATGGAACCGTTGCCTGGTGGAGGCGGGGTGCAGTTGGGCTGGTATCGCGACACCACCTATGTGCGCCAGGAGGTGGTCGGCAGCAGTGCGCAGATGCAAGGCAATGTGATGGTCCAGACCAACTACTGGGACGATGTGTCTCACCCGGGTGGTTGCACGATCCTGATGACGGTGGACAAGGCGCGGCATATCAGTGACTTCTCCACCAAGGGCCGTTGCAACGGCGTGAACCTGGCGCCGTAGCCGGCCAGGAGAACAGCCAGTGAAGTGCTGGTGAGCTTGCCCTGCGACTGCACCGACATAGGTCAAGTGCAGACGCTACGGCGCCAGCCTCTGGTCTGCACCCGGCAATATCGTGGGCATGAGCACCCTCGTCGACTTCTACAGTTCAGGTACTGGGATGCCAAGAGGCCTTGTGCTGGGCTTTTTACTTCTGGCGTCTGGCTTAGACTGTTCAGGTGCATTGAGGGGCCATGTTGTCTTAGAGTGGCTCTTTCCCGCCCTTCAAAGGAATGATTACATGGTGAGCAACAACGCCATCTGCTGTCCGCAATGCCAAGGCCAAAACGTCCAGCTTCTGTCCGTCATCCATGCTGCCGGCACCTCTCACATACAAGCGACCCATCAAGCGCAATCCCAATCCGGATTCGGACCCAGCGTGACCGTCGAAACTACAGGTCGGCATCAGACCGACTTGGCTGCCAGCGTCGGTCCACCCCCGGGTAAGCGCCTGCTTGGCCCCGTGATCCTTACAGGAGTTGGCGCCATTATCTTGTATGACGGTCTCAAACTCATGAACACTTTCTGGGGAGTGGATTGGACGAGGTTCTTCATGGGCCTGATATTGATCACGGTCGGCGTGATCGGCTTCGTCCGTCACTGGAAATTCAACGTCGCGCAGTACGACAAATTGGAAGAATGGCGTCGTACCTGGATGTGTCATGCCTGTGGCACTCGATTCCAGCCATAAACGGCGCAAGTGGGCACCTGCGGGTGCCTTTCTTTTTTGTCTTTCTCAACCAGTCCCCGTCAACTCACTGTTAAAGCATATTTTGCGTTTGCAGTGATTTATTTTCTGTACGTTCGCCGTAATCGCTGGAACTCATTCAAATGCGGCGCCTAAAGAGTGATACCCAGGCACTTTATCGCCACAAGTGCGGGCAACATCAACGCGCGCATGTTGGGCTTATTTACAGAGAATCGGTGGATCGACACGTTAGCGAAAAGCCAAGTAGCGATAGTTACACGGGCTTGTTCCGGGGTTATTTGCAGTATCTGTTTTCGTATAGATAGGACGGATGTGCTAGATAGCCCTTTGCCTTATATTCAGGATGTGAAGCTACTGCCTTCAAAGATAACGGCGAAGGACAGGCCTTCATGATCGCTTTCACAAGGCAACTCTTACCTGCCGTATTACTGTGCAATGCCCTCGCTGCTCAGGCGAGCGATGTACAGATGGGGGACTTTTGGGTAGTTCACTACCAGGGAGGCCTGGGCAAGCATCAGGTGTTTATCGCCGACGGTGACCCCAATAACATCTTCAGTCGCCCGGGTGGCGCGAAATCATTGGGTGTCTATCAACTTTACGAAGAGCCTGGCAAGCCCACTTTTACCGCTTGGGATGTGGAAATCGATTGCGCAAAGAACCGTGTGCGCACCACTGGGGCACAAGATTTCCGCAGCGTATTCAATGAGCTTCGCAACGCAAAGTATTCCGACCAATGGTAGAGCAAGCCTGACACCTGGCTGGCGCAAAGCCGTGACTTCGTATGCAAGCCGGCTGAACGCCAAGCCAAGAAGATGGAGCGCCTGGGTGTAATGCCGGCATCGCAAATGAGCAAGGCAGGGCCACAACTATTCCAGATATTGAACCGCGAGACCGCCAAGGCGGCCATCATGCAGCAGATAGATGAAGGATTCGCACAGATGTCTGCCAAGTAAAGCGGCCTCCAGGGAGAAGACCTTATGAACCGATTGCTCATCTTGGGCCTGTTGGCCATCTTGCTCAGTGGCTGTGCATCACTGGCGGCCAGCAGTGCCTGGAAAGATCGCCCGGTGGGCGAGTTGATCGACTTCTTCGGTGTGCCAAGACGGATTATGGTGGTGCCGGAGGAAGATTTGGTAGTGCTCAGATATGTACGCGACAGTAGTTATGTCACGCGTGAAGCCGCGGGTACTTATACGGGGCCGCAGAATGGGCAACTTGTACATGCAGAGTACTGGGAAGACGTGCAGCACTCAGGAAGTTGTGAGATCGATGTGTTCGTCAATAGAGCTCGACTGGTGCAAAAGGTGCGGACGAAAGGGCGCTGTGCCGCTGTCGAGATGGCACCGCAGAGTCGGTCGGTATCAGGCTAGCGAGTGAGGCACTGGAGGGGGGAGGCTGGCCGCCTCACTTTCGCTGCTACTTGGAACACCGTCCCTGCAGGCTATCTTTATTTTCTTCCAATCACAGCCTATGAATGCTTCGGAGGGGATGTTCCTGGAAGGGCGACCCTCAGAGCGAAGTTGCCATTGCCCTGGCTAGTTGCTCATCAGTCATGTGGGGCTGGTCGTAGGCCGAGTGCAAATATCGAACTGCTTGCTCAAATTGAGCCCCGCGGATCTCGCCATCTGAACCAATGAGCGTTAGTGCGTCGGCTTTTGCCGCTTTGATGTTCGCAGGCCCATAGACCGTCAATGCAGTAGTTCCGCTAATGATCAGCAGGGGAGCAATTGTGGTGATGAACATCGCTTTTTCGAGCGGATCATTGTTTTCGTGTGCTGTCACTGAAGCGCTGATGGATGCCAGTAAAATCATGACCAATGCTTTCATTGAATTCATTCCTAACTGCTTCCTGCTGCCAGGTTGAGGATGGTTACGAGTACTGCGATCCATCTACTGACTTCAGCCCCATCAGTTCCAGGTATTCGATCAAGTAGGCGCTGCTTCTGCCTTGTTTTTTCGCCATCAGTTGGATGGCAAACCATCATCGCGGCAGGCCCCAGGCACACTAGATTCGCCAGATTTTACGGCATAATCCTACTCGATTGGTGTCGAAGTGATATTATTCGGCGCCTTACGGAGTTGAGGGATGCGAGTAGGCATTTTGGCAACCGGGTTTATTTTGTGGGCAGGGTGTTCAAACAAGACTCCCCACGATATCTACCACGCCAGTCAGTCAGAAGCATTTACTACGTCCAAACCAGCGCAGGTTTATGCCGCCTGTGTAAGCGATGCCTGGAGAGGCAAGCTGACACAGCTCAAGCATCCGCTCGGTGACGGATATCGGGTTTCTATCGGCCTGTTTAACGAGCCCTTCGGCCAAGTGGGTGCAAGGCCGTTGAATGGTGAAACCGCTATCTGCTACTACGAGACGTTGTTTTTGCTAAGTTTTGAAGCCAGCGAAAAACAGAGAAAGGCTGAAGTGGACTGTCGATAACCTACGGCATCGACTAGTTCGCCTGTTGTGAGCCCATCATCACCCCATTGGATTGATCACTTGCTTCTATTCATCGCAAAACTCAAGCGCACCTTGTCTGCGCGCCAGTTCATTCGTTTGCTTGATACCCATGACCTTGGCAAGAAACAGTCGAATCGCCTCATGGCCAAGACTGGCATTCGCACAGAAGGCCGGGTGGTAATTCGTCCCCCGTTCTATTTTGAGCGTGGCAATCTGGAACTAGGTGAGGGGGCTTTCATCAATAGCGGTTGCGTATTCCTAGACGAGGCTCCCATTCGCATCGGGCGCTATGCCATGCTGGGACCGCAGGTACGCTTGTGTACCACCAGCCACGATGTGCACCCGGATCGACGCAAGAGCAACGATTACAGTGCGCCGATCACGGTGGGCGACAATGTCTGGTTAGGTGCGGGGACAGTGGTTCTGCCAGGTATCAGCATTGGCCACAACAGTGTTGTGGCGGCTAACAGCGTCGTAACCCAGGATGTTGTGCCTAACGCGCTTTATGCCGGTTCTCCGGCGAAGTTCAAGAGGTGGCTTGTCGTCCCGGATGCAGTTTGAATTGGGATGCTATTTTCCGTAGGACGCACCCCTGAAGCGGCAGCCAGCTATCTGTCACCCAGGTAACTGGCGTTATGGCTGTGGCCGTCAGGCGTGCAGCGCGCCGTTGTATACGTCGAATGACTCGTAAACCACCCAACCGCCTTCGGTTGCCGGCCCTTCGTTGTCGATCACATAGGAGCCCGCCTTGAAGTAGAAGGGGTACCTGTCCCAGGACTTGCCGACTGGCATGTTGGCGCTGAGGGTATCAAGAGCAATGCTCAGTTCGCCCAGGGCATCGACCTCAACGCTGTAGTCGAATGCCTGGCCTAGCGCGACGGGCTTTTTCAACACAGTCTTGGCCAGGCCTCCCGGTGTGCTACGGGTCTCGATCCGCACGACGCCGTTCCACCAGATCACCATCAGGAACGGATTGGGGGCGTTGAGGGCATGGATCTGCCCGACGATGACCTTGCCACTGGATGGAGCGGCTTCCACGCGGACTCGGCCGCTCATGGCGTGCCTGGCACTGCCGCGTGGCCAGTTGAACGAGACAGGGGAGTCAGGGAGAGTCTGGCGACTCTCGGTGCGCGGCGTCTTGGAGGTTCCCGAGGTGCCGCCCTGGACCGAACACCAATAATTGGTGTGGCCGTTCTGGTCGATCCACAAAAGGTCCTGCGGCGGACGCTCTGGATAGAGGTAGAGGGTGCCGTGGGCGATGATGCTGCCGAAGTTGTTCATGCTGTTCCTTATGGTCCTTGGATATGAAGCTCGCAGTTCCTTGCAGGTGCTGCGCTGATGTCGAGCAAGGCATTGGCCAGAAATCCGCGAGCTTTGCCGGTCTTCGTTCAATGCCTTGTCTCTCGCTCCCTGGAGATGGCCAGGCCGATCCCAGCTAGCCGCTGACGATCCGAAGTGGCACGCCTTGTTAAAGAGCGACGCAGCCTTCGCTGCTGGGCCGACGGGGAGTCGACATGGATGAAATATAGGTAAACCTGTATTTATTGTAAATGGGTATTCCTATATTTTGTGGTGCAAAGAAACCCTCCTATGGCGGGTTCACGAGAAGCTGGGGGATGGCGTTGGTCAAGCGCCTGGAGGGATTGCAGAACAGCAGGTATCAGCGCGAGTACATCGCCCACCAGAACACATGGCCCAGGATCGAGATTCGCTGTTCCTGGATCTCGGTGAAGCCATAGTCTTCATCAGGGTGTTCTTCCCGGTTGAAGCTACGCAGGCGCAAACCACCAGGCAGGCGGTAGAGTTGTTTTACTCGCAACTGGCCGTTGTGATCGAGGGCATACATCTCGCCGTCCACCACATCCTTCAGCGCACATCTGCCGCTGTTAACGCCCACCGTGGCGCCATCCCGCAATACCGGGATCATGCTGTTCCCACTCACCGATACGCATCGTGCATCGCCGAGTTGCACGCCGTTCTGGCGCAGATCCTTCTTGAAGAAGCGCAGGTGGGCGGTGGTGCTGGTCTCGATGACGAAACGCCCAGAACCGGCAGCCAGTTCCACCTCATGCAGGAACGGGACGTACATCTCATTGTCACCAAGGGGAGTGTCCTCGTCCCAGGTCTCGATAGCGTCCAGTTCGATCTTCGGTGCCTGCGTTGCGGGACTCTGCCGGTCGGCAACCAGCATCTGGCCATCCCCTTCGGCCAGCCACAGGGCGGATACGCCACAGGCAGAGGCGATCTGCGCCACGAAGGCGGTGGCCTTGGATTTTCCTCGCTCCAGATCGGAGATCGAGGTCTGGGTGATACCCGCCCGTACAGCCAGTTCGGTCTGGTTGAGCTGGGCATGGCGGCGGGCGGTCTTGAGGCGGTCTTTGAGTTCCATGGCGGCAGTATTACGGGGTATCCCATAATGTGGCAAATCGGTTTTCCTATAATTCGATGGACGGCCTCCCATGGGCGGAGGCGGGGAGTTAGCGTAGCGCGTCCGGTTATCCGGATCGCCAGAAGGGTCAGGATGCTAGAGTCCTTGCCAAACCGCTTGGCTGCTGGCCTTGCGAACACAGGAAGAACTTTTATATGACGAACAAGGCTTCACGGCTGGTTTACCGAATACCACGTCCCGATGACGCGGAGCGGCTTTTCAGTATCTATGGCGACCCACGCACCAATCTGTTCAATCCTGCGGGACCAATGGCCGATTTCGCTCAAGCACAGGCGCTGCTAGGCCGCTGGATCGAACATTGGGCACGGCACCAGTACGGTGCCTGGGCGATCGCCAGCAGTTGCACGCCGGAGCACATCCTGGGATTTGGCGGGATTGCCACGCACCATTACCTGGCCGAACAGCGTATCAACCTGGGTTATCGCTTCGCGGTCGAAGCCTGGGGCAGGGGCTATGCCACCCAGTTGGGGCGCGATGCGCTGGAGCATGCGTTCAAGCAACTGGGCCTGCCGGAAGTCCATGGGCTGGTCAGGCCCGACCATGGAGCGTCGATCCGGGTGCTGGAGAAGATTGGCATGCAGCTCTGCGGTGAACTGGATGATGTGCCGGGCCAGCCCCCAAGCCTGGTATTCAAGGCGCAGCGCATTGCTCCGGCTTGATCCGCGCGAAGAGCCACAGCGCCTCGATGCATCAACTGCCGAGATTGGACGATCGGCGGTGCACAGCCGGGCTTTTCGTCAGGAATGGAACTGCTCGAAAGCTTCAGCCTCGATCTCGCCGTTTCCTGAAATGAGGTTGCCGCCTTCTTCTCGCAGTTGGTAGTCATGCTGTTCGCCGCCAATGGCCGCGGCCCCATCGAGGCCCAGCAGCAGGCTGTAGAACACATCGGTCAGCGCCGTATCCATGGCCTCCCACAGCTGTTGCGATTGTCCTTCGCTTAGTTCCAGGGCCCTGAACTGTTGGGCGGCGGTTCCTGCCCCATGGCGGAGCTCCTCCTGGACCAGGCGTTTCTCGGCTTTCCAAAGTGCCACGAATTCTTGTGCATCCATGTGCTCATTCCGCTTTGTGGTTCAGCCGTGAAGTATGCCAGTTCTCTTCAGCGTGTTTGGGATGGGTGCTAATAGCCATCAAAGCGCCATTATTTTTCTCGGCGACTACAGTTCCCCAGGGCATCTTGGGTATGCTGCGCGCCCGTTTTCGCCGCTCATGGAGAGCTCATGTTCGCTCGCAATGCCTTCGCCTTGACCCTGATGTCTGCCTGCCTGCTGGTTTCAGGTTGCGCTGTTCCCCCGGCCTCCGTGACTACCGAGCCTGTGTCGCTCGAGCCTCTGGGCCAACCCTTGCCCCAGAACGCTGCCCGGAGTGCCTTGATCGAGCGGATCATCACTAATGACGCGGTCGTCGTATCCGCGGGCAAGCCGGTACTGGCAGCCGACATCAACAACGACGCACGCATCGCCGCACTGAGGAAAGCGGATTCGGCGCGGCTGCCTGAGGCCTACTGGGCACTCTACAAACAGAACCTGGAAGCCATGCAATACGACCTCAACCATCAACATGACGCGGCCCGGGACCAGTATGTTGCGGCTTACCGCGACGAATTGAACCGTGTCGACGACGGTGTGCTGCAAAAGCTCGCCAGCGGGTCGCAAGCCCTGGACGACAAGAGCCGGCGCCAGTGGGGCGCGCGCATGGCGCAAAGGACTTCGCAGTACATGATCAAGAGCGATGAGTCCTTTCGCGCGGCCACCAAGGCGCACCTGGACCGCATGGCGCTGATGGATCGCCAGTACGATGTCTGCTCGCGCAAGGCCGATTGCTGGGATGCGCCCGCCAAGTAGTGAGCCTGGACTCCTGCAGCGTCCTCAGTCGGGGAGCGATGGCGAGCTGTGCCGTTGGAGCATCAGCCATTCCTGCCTGCTGATGTGGCTGGTGTGTTCGTCCCGGTAGTCGTTCATGAACGGGTTGAATTTGCCGCTTTCGCTGTGGTGGTGCTTGAAGCCGCACTTGGCCTGGGCCCGGAACGATTGTTCGTTCCCGGCAAAGTAGCCGCACCACAGGGCGCCAAGATCCAGATCGACGAAGGCGTGGCGCATCAGTTCCCTGACCGCTTCCGGAATCAGTCCCAGGCCCCAGAACGGCACGCCGATCCAGTAGGCGATTTCCGCCTCGTTCCCGGCGATCTCGAAATGACTGTCCTGGCCAATGAGCAATCCCACCAGGCCGATGGCCACATCGTCCTGCTTGCACGTTACTGCGTAGACTTCCGGGCGAGAAAACAGCGTTTGGATGATTTCCAAACTCTGCGCTTCGCTTTCATGCACTGGCCAGCCGGCGATCGGGCCCACTCGCGGGTCGCTGGCGTACCGGTAGAGGCTGGACGCGTCGCTGGGTCGCCAGGGCCGCAGGACAAGGCGTTGGGTGTTCAACATGACGTGTTTTCCTGATGTTTGTAGAGCAAAATAACCAGCGCAATTGTGGAAAACCGCCAGGGCAGGGGCAATGTATGGATCGGGGCAAAAAAAGTAATTTTCAAAACAAAGGGCATGCTTGGAGGGCTGGGCAGCAGTGTTGGACCTGACGGAGAGTGGTGCCGAGGATTTCTTCATTGGCTGTTGCCGGTTCGACGGTGACCAGGGGCACCCCCTGGCCTTGGCCTACGTGGTGGTGCTGGTGTGCCAGCAGGGCAGCGCCGAACTGGAGGTGAACTTCCAGCCGTACAAGGTGATGGAAAACGACTTTCTGGTTCTCGCAGAGGATTCGATCGCCTGGTTCAGGCACAGGTCGGATGACTTTGCCTGTCGTTGCTATCTACTGAACCGTGCCATCGCGGCAGAGGTGGCCGCGGCGCTGCCCAACAGCCTGTTCGCCTTCTTGAATCGTTCGCCGTTGCTGCGTGCCAACCGGCAGTTTCAGGCGTTCTTGCAGGCCTGGGAGAACCAGGCGTCGATCATCCAGGAAGATGGCGCGGACTATCGGCGACCGATGCTGGTCAATCATTTCCAGAACCTGTTCTTGTGGTTATGCGCGAGCGTCGACCTGCAGAGCGTGACCAGGAACGACTTCAGCAGGCCGGAAGCGCTCTGCTGGCGATTCTGGGAGCTGATCGCGGTGCACTGTCGGCAGCAACGCGAGGTGGCGTTCTATGCAGACCTGCTGCATGTGACCCCCTATTACCTGGCACAACTGTCGCGCAAGTATTTCAACGATGCGCCCAAGACACTGATCGACAGGCAGGTGGTGCTGGAGATCAAGAAGCAGTTGGCCCAACCACGCAAGGCGGTGCGGCGGATCGCCGAAGAGCTGAATTTTGCCGATGCGTCCTATCTCGGCAAATACTTCAAGCGCCACACCGGCCTGGGTTTGAGCCAGTACCGCAGAGGCTGAGCGAGCCTTGGCGGTTGTCTGCGGCAGGCTCATTTGGCATCATGCGGCGCTCATTCCTGGCCCGATCCTCCACCCCTCTCAATTGGGGATCGGGTCGAGGAATGACCTGAACCTGGCGGCTCGGCCAGGGTTTCTTGCATGCAACAGTTGGTTTTGCGATGGATATGCAGCACGACCCCCCCTCTCGTGTCGAACGCCCTTCACCAATCAAACGCAGCAAATGGCCATGGCGTGTCCTGTTCTTCGGCACCTGGCTGATTGCCGTTTTTCTCTTCCTGGTCCTGCTGGGCCTGGGTATCGCTGCGGTGGTTGCAGGTTTCGCCCCGGATCTGGACTGGCAGTGGCGCTGCCTGGCCTTTATCGCGGGCGCAGCGATCCTCCTGGTGTGCCTGGCGATGCTCAAGGCCGCCTTTCTCGAGCGATCCTCCGCTGCATCATGTAGAGCATGAGCAGGCTGTGCATTTGCACCGGCTCTAGAACAAGGCGGCATAGGCGTAACGGCCACTTTGTGGAACGTGCGTATCCAGCTGGCCACCGGCAGCAAAATGCGCGGGCACTTCGACATAAGCACCATGGCGACACTTGTTGGCTGGCGTGAGGGTGGGATCGTCATGACCTATGCCGTAACAGATTTGCTCACCGAGGCCATTCGAGTGCATCCATGCCTTGGGCTTCTGCATTGCCCAGGCAGGCCTGGGGGCACTAGAGGCTCTTGAAGTAACGCGCGGGAGTGGTACCGAACAGCCCCTTGAAGGCCGCGACGAAGCTTGAGGATGACTCGTATCCCACTTCCAGGGCGACATTGGTCACGCTTTCGCCATAGGCCAGGTGCTCCATGGCGGTGAGCAGGCGCTGGCGCTGGCGCCAACTGCCGAAGGACATGCCTGCCTCGTGGCTGAACAGCCGTTCGATGGTCCGCGCGCTGGCTCCCACTCGCCTGGCCAGGCTCTGCAGGGGCTCGCGGTTCGCCGGTTCGCTGCGCAATATCCTGGCCAGGCGCACGGCCCGTGGGTCAGTGGGGAAGGGCAGGTCCACCGAGGAGCGGTCCAGGCTTGTGACCTGGTCGATCAGCACGCGGGCCAAGCGAGCTTCGGGTGTATGTTCGGCATAGTTCCAGGGGAACCCGGCACAGGCGGTCATCACCTCACGCATCAGCGGCGTTATGCCCATCACCAGGCAATTGCCCTCCCTGGGCATGTCGTAGGCATCCGGGTCGATGTACAACACTCGGGTGTGGGTGGGGCGCTTGACCAGGGTCGCATGTTCGGTGCCGGAGCTGATCCAGATCGCCCGGGTGGCGGGCAATACCCATTCGCCCAGGTTGGTGGTGACATGGATGACGCCATTGGCGGCGCACATCAATTGGTGGCGCTTGTGCCGGTGCGGTGGCAGGTCCTCCGGGAACCATTGCTCCAGGCGCCCGACTATGGGGGCGTAGGCCTTGTCCGGATCAGGGTCGCGCAGCTCAGTATCGTGGCGGGTAATCGACATAACTTGGCATAGTACAGATAAATCACAGATTTCGCTCCTTGTAATGTGAATGCATCTCAATATCAAAGATGCATGTCGCAATTCCGAGGAACGCTCGTGTCGCAGATTCAATTACATTCAGCCGCGCAACTGACGCAAGAGGGCGGGCAAGCTCCGGCCCTGGGCGCACCCAAGCGCTCCACTCAGCTGTCTTTCTTCATGGCCGGGTTCGCATTGTCTTCATGGGCGCCCCTGGTGCCTTTCGCCCAGGCGCGCCTTGGCGCAGATCCAGCGACCCTCGGTGCGTTGCTGCTTTGCCTGGGACTGGGGGCGATCATTGGCATGCCCGGTGCCGGCGCGCTGGCGGGACGCCTGGGGTGCCGGGCGCTGATCCTGGCCGGCGGGATCGGTCTGGTGGTTGCCTTGCCACTGCTGGCCATCGTTGCTACGCCCATGGCCCTGGGCCTGTGCCTGTTGCTGTTCGGTGCGTCCATCGGGGCTATCGACGTGGTGGCCAACATCCACGGGACCCAGGTGCAGAAGATCGCCAATATCCCGCTGATGTCGTTGTTCCACGGCCTCTACAGCATTGGTGGCCTGTTGGGAGCCGTGGCGGTGACGGCTGCGATCGCCGCCGGGGCCAGCCCGGCCCTGGCAGCCAGCGTGGCCGCCCTGGTCATCGCCTGTTGCCTGGTAGTGGCTGTTCCGGGCTTCCTGGCCAGCGAGACTGGCCAGAAGGCTCCATTGCTGGTCCTGCCCAAGGGGATAGTGGTGGTTCTGGGGCTCCTGGCCATGGTGATCTTCCTGGCCGAGGGCGCCATGCTCGATTGGAGTGCTTTACTGCTGGCCCAGGACAAAGGACTGGATGTCGGGCTCGCCGGCGCCGGTTACTCCTTGTTCGCTTGCGCAATGACCCTGAGCCGCCTGGTCGGCGACCGGATCGTCGCTCGCATAGGGGAGCGTTCGATGCTGCTGGCGGGCTTCCTGATCACCGCCGCAGGGCTGGGGCTGGCTGCTTGGGCCAGTAATCTGTTGGTGGTATTAGCCTGTATCGCCATCGCCGGGCTCGCGGCAGGAAATGTGGTGCCGGTGCTGTTTTCCCTGGCTGGTCGCCAGCAAGCGATGCCTGCGCCCCATGCGATCGCGGCCGCCAGCATGCTGGGTTATCTCGGGGTCCTGTTGGGCCCGGCCCTGGTAGGTTATGCCGCCCACGCGGTGGGCCTGGTCCGGTCCTTCCATGGCATCTGCATCCTGGTGGTGCTGGCCGCCTGCGCCATTCCCTGGACCATTCGCGGTCAGCGGTGAACCAGTGCCGGCTCTTGGTACTGGAGGCCTGGCAGCGCCTGGATGAAATGCCGCAGATGCTGCGCGGCCTCTGCCGGCGCCGCCTGGAGCAGGCAGTGGGGGCCGTCGATCTCGATCACCTGGGCATCCTGGCGCAGTTGCAGGACCAAGGCTGCCGCCGCTGCCGGCACCAGTCGATCCTGGCGGGCGCGCAGGTACATGAGCGGCAACTGCGAGGCGGCCAATGCCGCGCTGCAGTCCATATCACGCACGGCCAGCAGGCGTGCCCGCAGCACCGATGGCGCTACCTGGGCTATGGCCCCGGCCAGGGCTGTACGCAGTCCCGGGGTGGAAAACCTGCCCAGCAGCAGGGCAGCCATGGGCCACGACGGCAAATGATGCAGGGATACGAGCTTGAGCAGCCCCATCAGGGGGCTCAAGGCGGGGCGCGGGTTGCGCACGAAACTGGCGCACAGCACCAGGCCCAGCAGGCCAGGTGGCTTGCGTGCGGCAAGGCTCACCGCCACCGGGCCGGAGAAGGACTCTCCCAGGAGCACGAATGGCCGATCCTTGGGCAACTGCTCCCAGACCCGTTCTTGCAGGGCGGGATAATCCAGCGGCAGGTTGGCGGGATAGTCCAGCACCTGCACTGGCACGTCAGGGTCCAGGGTCTTGAGCAGTGGTTCGAACAGGCGGCCGGTGCCGTCCATTCCGGGCAGCAGTACCAGCGTCGGGAAGCGTGGCGGGAGCATGGTTCGGGCGATCCTTGCCAGGTGAGGGCGGTTGATGGCGCGCAGCATACGCTGTCCCATGCCACGCACACAGCAGTCGTGAGCCGTCAGGACGCAAAGCGGCTGTCCGTTGAGCTACGTCAAAACCTGCCGCAATTAACGCAGCGCGACTACAAAGTCTCCGCAGCTTTTCACAAATTTGGATTAACCCTTGGTTACAAACTGTGGCTAAAATGCCTGCCGACGGCCAGATGCCGAGAGCCGGACTGGCGACGGAGAGTATCGCCAGTCACGCTTTTTCAATTCAGACGCTGCCATTTGCCTCCGGCCCAGCGGGTTTGTGGAGGCGCAGCATGTTCCCTTCTGACGTGTGACGATTTCCGTGAAACTCATCATTGCCGCTGTATACGTTCTATCCATTGCATACGTACACCTGCGGGGGCGAGTGCGCCACAAACTGGGTCGCCAGCTCAGTGACCACTCCACCTTCCTGGCGCCGATCAACTGCTTCCTCTACCTGTTCTCCAAGCATCCGAACCGGCCGTACCTGGACCCGGCGGACTTCCCCGAAATGGAAAAGCTCAAGGAGCACTGGGAAGAGATCCGTGCCGAGGGGCAGAACCTGCTGCAGGCCGGCGAGATCAAGCGCTCCGACCAGTACAACGACGTGGGTTTCAACTCGTTCTTCAAGACCGGCTGGAAGCGTTTCTATCTCAAGTGGTACGGCGACAGCCATCCTTCGGCGATGAAGCTGTGCCCGCGGACCACCGAGCTGGTACAGAGCATCGGCTCGATCAAGGCCGCGATGTTCGCCGAGCTGCCCCCAGGCTCGAAGCTGGTTCGCCATCGCGATCCCTATGCCGGTTCCTATCGCTACCATCTGGGGCTGTCCACGCCCAATAGCGAAGGCTGCTACATCGAGGTCGACGGCGAGCGCTACCACTGGCGCGATGGCGAAGCGGTGATGTTCGACGAGACTTATATCCACTATGCGGAAAACACCACCGAGCAAAACCGCATCATCCTGTTCTGCGACGTCGAGCGGCCGATGAAATACCGCTGGGCCGCGGCGTTCAATGGCTGGTTCAGCCGCACCGTGATGTCGGCGGCCGGCTCGCCCAACGATGCAGGCGACAAGACTGGCGGCCTGAACCGGGCCTTCAATCGGCTGTACAAGATCCGCCTACGGGGCAAAGAACTGAAAAAACGCAATCGCGCGCGCTACTACCTGGAAAAGTGGGCGATCTTCGCCGCACTGCTGTTGCTGTTCATCTACATCTGATTACCCCCCGCTACCTGTGAGCTCTTCAGTGGCCAGGCTTGCACCGGCCCTGAAGAGTCCCGCCATTCCCGGTGCCCGCATCCTCCCGTGGACACCGGGCGTTACATCTCCCTCAAGATTATTTGATTAACAAAGCCGAACCCCGGGCGTAGCGTGGAATCGAATCCGATACCTTCGCTCCCGAGGAGATCTGTCATGAACAGTCCGGCTCGCGGCCTTGCCGCATTCCTTGTCCTGGCCTGGGCCGCCGGTACCGCCTGGGCCGCCCCGGAGCCATCCGGCCAGGTGGTGGGCACCTGGCAACTGGCGCAGAACCTGCCCAACAGCGGCAATAACGATCCCTACAGCAACCCGATTCGTCGGGCCAATCCCAACAGCATGCAAGGCACCCAGCCCGCCAACCCGCCAGTGCGCGGCCCCGGGACTGTGCCCTCGAGCCCAGCCCCCACTCTGGAGAACGGCGGGATCGGCAACGGCTATCCTCGTGGTGGGGTACAACGGCCCAACCCCGATCCACGCTTGCCAGCCCCCAGCTACGACGCCAACGGTAACCGGCGCTGAGAAGCCCACGGCCTTGCCAGGGGGCGCTGTACCAGCGGCCACCAGGGAAGCCCCTCGATCCGTACAAGGAACCCAGTATGTTGCGTAGAAGCCTGTTCACCACCCTGTGCACCAGCGTCCTGCTGGCTAGCGCCATACCGGCCCTGGCCGTCGACAAGCAGAGATTCGCCAGTGAGCTCGGCACCTTGAGCCTGGCCCCGGTGGTGCAAGGCCTGGACCATCCCTGGGCCCTGGCGTTCCTGCCGGATGGCCAGGGCATGCTGGTCACCGAACGGCCGGGCAACCTGCGCCTGGTGAGCCCCGACGGCAAGCTCTCGGCGCCCTTGAGTGGCGTACCGAAGGTGTGGGCCCAAGGCCAGGGCGGCTTGCTGGATGTGGCGTTGTCGCCGGATTTTGCCCAGGACCGCCTGGTCTACCTGTCTTACGCCGAAGGTGGCGGCCAGGGCGATACTGCCGGCACCGCAGTGGGCCGTGGCCGACTGGCCGAGGATGGCAGTGGGCTCAAGGACTTCCAGGTGATCTTCCGCCAGGAACCGAAGCTTTCCACCGGCAACCATTTCGGCTCGCGGCTGGTGTTCGATCGCGACGGTTATCTGTTCATTACCTTGGGAGAGAACAACGTGCGGCCCACCGCCCAGGACCTGGACAAGCTCCAGGGCAAGGTCGTGCGCCTGTACGCCGATGGCCGGGTCCCAGAGGACAATCCCTTCGTTGGCCAGGCCGGTGTGCGTCCGGAAATCTGGAGCTACGGCCAACGCAATCCCCAGGGAGCGGCGCTCAACCCCTGGAGCGGGACGCTGTGGGAAGGCGAGCATGGCCCCAAAGGCGGTGACGAGCTGAACATCATCGAGCGGGGCAAGAACTATGGCTGGCCCCTGGCGACCCATGGCATCGACTATTCGGGCCAGCCGATCCCCGAATCAGGCGGGCAGACCGCCCCGGGCACGGTGGCGCCGCAGCATGTCTGGGAAAAGTCGCCGGGCATCAGTGGCTTGGCGTTCTACGCCGCTGATCGCTTCAAGCCCTGGCAACACAGCGCCTTCATTGGTGCCTTGAGCAGCCAGCAACTGATCCGCCTGCAGTTCGATGGCGATCGCGTCGTGCATGAAGAACGTTTGCTGGGCGAGCTCAAGGCGCGTATCCGCGACGTGCGCCAAGGCCCCGACGGTTATCTGTACGTCCTCACCGACGAAGACCAGGGCGCCCTGTACCGACTCGGCCTGGAGTAAGCCTCAGGCACCTTGCGCGGGCTGGCGTGAATAGAGGACCACGGCGGCCCGCAGCTTGCTGCTGCCGAAGCTGCACATCTTTTCGAACTCCCGGTGGCTCACCGGCAGATGCTGGCAATCCATAGCCTGGCGATGCTGGCTATGGTCGACGTCGGGGTCGTGCAGGTAGACGAAGTCCTGGTCGCAGTCGGTGACCATCACCCAATGGGGCGCCTTGGAGCGGGTCAGTCGATAGCTGCTGATCAGCACCAATGGCTGGCCGCCGTCGTCCAGCAGGCGCGGCAGCTCCAGCGGTCCGCCGAGCACCTGCTGTACGTCGCTGGCATCCAATGCCTTGCAGAACTCGTCGTGGACCAGGCGCATGACGTCTTTTTTATGCTCGTCGCGTACGCCGTTGAGGAACAGCGGCCCGGCGCTGTTGACCTGCAAGCGTACGCCAAAGCCCCGGCGCCAAGCCGCCAAGGCCAGACCCTGGGGGCTGCAGCCACCGTGGCCGGCGGTCATGAAGACCGTGGTCGCCTCGCGCCAGATCTGCAGCTCCTCCCGGCGCTCCAGCAGTCGGCTCGGTTGCAACGCGGCCATGGCCATCAGCAGGCAGGCCGGGCCACAGGTGAAGTCGGTGGTCTGCTGGTAGTAGGGCACACGGATACTGCGGGTCTCACGATGCTCGCGGATGCGTTTTTCCAGGCGCAGGGCGTCGGCATGGTCCTCGTAGTAGTCGTGGAGCCTGGCGAAGCGTCGATAGCCGTGGCGTTCGTAGAGGGCGATGGCCGTGGGATTGTCGCTGCGCACCTCCAGGCGCAGGTAGGCGCAGTCGTGGGCCAGGGCGCAGTCCTCGATGCGTTGCAGCAGGCGCTTGCCCAGGCCCAGCCCCCGGGCATCGGCAGCGATGGCGATGGAGTACAGGCGCGCCAGGGAGGTGCCGCGGTGAAACAGCACCAGGGCGTAACCCAGCAACCGCTCCTGGTGCTGGGCCACCAGCAACTGCCCGTGGGCGCGGCTGATCATCCATTGGAAGCTGCGCGGGGTCAGGCGGTCGCTGGTGAAGCATTGCTGTTCCAGCTCCACCAGGGCCGCCAGGTCGTCGGGGGTTGCAGTGCGAAAGACAAGATCCATATGACCGCCGTAAAAGTTGCGTAATGAAACGAGACTTCAAAAAAAGTTCGTGCTTAATAGAAAGGGTCAGGTTTCTTCAGCGAGATCGAACTTTATGTCAGCGGTACAAAATCATTGGCCAGAAGTATCCGGGCAAAGTTTGCCGGCGGCAATCACTTCGAAAAGTTATTTGTCGGCAATCGATAAAGTTTCCAGCCAGGTCATCATCATTGTCGAGCGCAAGGAAGACTGGGCCTCGTATTTCCCCAGTGAAGATATCCTCACCGCCCAGGAGTACCTGGAGCACAGCTGCGAAAGCGCCCCGGGCAAGCGGGTCCAGGTCATCAACCTGTGCCGCAGCTACAAGTACCTGGGGCATGGCTACTACTGCTCGCTCCTGGCCGAGGCCCGTGGTCACCGGGTCATCCCCTCGGTTCGGACCATCAGCGAACTGACTCGCAAAGCCCTCTACGGCCTGGCGCTCGACGATCTGGACAAGACCCTGGAAAAGGCCTTGAGCCATCATCTCTACAGCGATACCGAAGGCTTTACCCTGACTCTGTATTTCGGCCGGACCCATATAGAGCCCTTGCAGGAGTTGGCCCGGCAGATATTCGAGTTGTTTCCATGTCCAATCTTGTTAGTTGACTTCAAGCGAACTAACAGCTGGCATATCGAGGGTGTGAAGTGCGGCGCCCTGCATAAGTTGCGAGAAGACCAGGAAGATCAGTTCGCCAACTCCCTGGACAGTTTTAGTCGCAAGGTCTGGCGTGTTCCGCGCTCCCGGCGCCTGGCCCGTTATGACCTGGCGATCCTCCATGATCCCCAGGAAGCCTTGCCGCCTTCCAATGCCCGGGCGCTGGAGAATTTCATTCGCGTCGGCAAGGGGCTGGGGATCGATGTGGAGCTGATCGAGAAGAAGGACTACACGCGCCTGGCCGAATACGACGCCTTGTTGATCCGTGAAACCACCAGTGTCGACAACCATACCTATCGCTTCGCCAAGAAGGCCGAGAGCGAGGGGCTGGTGGTGATGGACGATCCGGCTTCGATCCTGCGCTGCACCAACAAGGTCTACCTCAGCGACCTGCTCAAGGGCCATCAACTGGGAATGCCGGCTACCGAGATCCTGTACAAGGAGCGACCGCAGGACTTCGAGCGGGTGGGCGAGCGCCTGGGCTTTCCGCTGGTGCTGAAGATTCCCGACGGGTGTTTCTCCCGGGGGGTGATCAAGGTCGAGAGCCAGCAGGCGCTGCTGGAAGCCACCGCCGAGCTGTTCGAGCATTCGGTCCTGTTGCTGGCCCAGGAGTTCTTCTACACCGAGTACGACTGGCGCATCGGTGTACTCAACCGCAAACCGATCTTCGCCTGCCAGTACTTCATGTCCAAGGGCCATTGGCAGATCTACAACCACAAGGCCAAGGGCAAGGACATCAACGGCGAATGCCGGACCCTGGCGATCCACGAGGCGCCACGGGCCGTGGTGGAGCTGGCGGTCAAGACCGCCAACCTGATTGGCGACGGCCTCTACGGGGTCGACCTCAAGCAGGCCGGCGACAAGGTGGTGGTGATCGAAGTCAACGACAACCCCAATCTCGACGCCGGCGTCGAGGATGCCTACCTGCAGGACGACCTGTATTGCCTGGTGCTGGAGGAGTTCGTCCGCCGCCTCGAACTCAAGCGGCGTGGCCAGGCCTGGTGAGGTTGCGATGATCCAGAGCTATCGACTGAGCCATGGTGGCCTGTGCCCGGTGCCTGGCCTCGAGGCCCAGGTCATGCTGTTCAGCGATCCGGACCTGGCCGAGCGCGACCTGCTGCACAGCGCGTTCAAGCTCGATGCCCATGCCTTGGCCTCGGCGCTGGACCCGGACGAAGTCTCGCGCATCGAGTTTCACCCCGACTATCTGTTCCTGATCTGGAAACGCCCGGAGAACTATTGCGGTGCTGGCAGCCTGTCTTTCGAGGTGTCTTCCTGTGGCTTGCTGTTCGCCCCGGAGCGATTGCTGGTGATCGCCGCAGACGACACGCCGCTGCACGGCCTGGGCGCCAGGCACGACCTGCACACGCCCCAGGATGTGCTGCTGGACCTGCTGCTCAACAACATCCATCACTACCTGGGGCACTTGAAGGTGATCAAGGCGGTGGCCCGCGAGCTGCAACAGAAATTCAACCAGACCCTGGAGAATCGCCATCTGTTGCAGATGTTCAACCTCAGCGAAAGCCTGATCCACTACCTCAATGCCCTGCGCAGCAATGGCGCGGTGCTGACCCGCTTGCGCAACCACGCCGCCAAGGAACGCTTCTGCGGCCAGGCCATTGGCCGAATCGACGACCTGATCATCGAGAACGACCAGTGCTACAAACAGGCGGAGATCTATTCCACGGTGTTCGCCGGATTGATGGATGCCCGGGGCAACCTGATGAACAACAGCAGCAACCAGCTGTTGCGCAAGCTGACCCTGATCAACGTGGTGTTCCTGCCGCTGAACCTGATCGCCAGCATCGGCGGCATGTCCGAGTTCAGCATGATGACCGCTGGCACTCCCTGGTGGCTGTCCTATTCGCTGCTGTTGCTGGCGATGCTGCTGGCCGCGGTTGGCATGGCCCTGGGGTTGCGGCGGCTGGGGGGCCGCCGCGAACGGGCTGGCTGAGGCCTATTGCGGTTGCAGGGTCAGCACTTCGAAGCCGTCTCGGGTCACCGCCACGGTGTGTTCCCATTGGGCGGAGAGGCCGTGGTCGCGGGTGACCACGGTCCAGCCATCCTTGAGACCGCGAACCCGGGCGCTGCCCTGGTTGAGCATCGGCTCGATGGTGAAGGTCATGCCCTCGCGCAGTTCCAGCCCGGTGCCGGCCCGGCCGAAGTGCAAGACCTGCGGTTCCTCATGCATCTGCCGGCCGATGCCGTGGCCGCAATACTCACGGACCACGCTGTAGCCGTTGGCCTGGGCATGACTCTGGATCGCATGGCCGATATCGCCGAGCCGGGCGCCGGGTCGTACCAGGCGGATGGCGTTCCACATGGCCTGGAAGGTGGTATCCACCAGGTGCCGGGCCCGTGGACCGACATTGCCGATCAGGTACATCTTGCTGGAGTCGGCGATGTAGCCGTTCTTCTCCAGGGTGATATCGATATTGACGATGTCGCCATCCTTGAGCACGGCCTCGGAATGGGGCATGCCATGGCACACAACCTCGTTGATCGAGGTGTTGATGCAGTAGGGATAGTTGTACTGGCCCTTGCTGGCGGGGCGGGCCCTGAGCTCGTGGCGGATGAAGTGCTCCACGGCAGCGTCCAGCTCCAGGGTCGACAGGCCCGGGCCGACGAAACCGTCGAGGTAGGTGAACACCTGTGCCAGCAGGCGCCCGGATTCACGCATCAGTGCCAGTTGATCGGCGGTCTTGATCAGGGCCTGGGTCATGCGCGGCCCCTGAGCAGGTCGGGTTTGTTCAACAAGAGCTTGTTGATCAGGTCGTTGTAGGCCAGGTGCGGATTGAGTTCGGCCAGCAGGCCGATCTTCATCCAGAACTCGGCCTGGGCGTTGATCGAGCGATCCATGGCGGCGCTGGCCACGCGGATCTGTTCGTGCAGGTCATCGGAGATCTTGACGATACCCATGTCGCGGTAGGTTCTCTGTGGGAAATATACGGATCATATATGTTTCGTATATTTCACCTCAAGTGGCCGTTGCGATTGTTTTGCCGGGTGCTTGCGACGGGGCGATTATTTCGCTAATTTTCCGTCCATGACTTTTTCCGCCGTTCGTTCCCAGCCAAGCATTATTACCGCCATTACTCATTGGCGGGCTTGCTGACGACTGCACCCAACCCGCCCTGGAGGCGGGTTTTTTCTCTCTGTCTCCCGGGCTTCGTACACCGCCAGGAGATCCATCATGAGCCGCCGCAGCCCAACGCCCACTCCGAGTGCCGACATGGCCCTGCTGGAGCGCTATGTGAAGATGATTCTTGCCGCGCCGGTCTATGACCTGGCCATCTGCACGCCATTGCAGGCGGCGCCGGCGTTGTCCCTGCACCTGGGCAACCAGGTCCTGCTCAAGCGCGAGGACCTGCAACCGACCTTTTCCTTCAAGATTCGCGGCGCCTACAACCGCCTCGCGCAATTGAGCAGCGAGCAGAAGCAGCGCGGGGTGATCACCGCCTCTGCCGGCAATCATGCCCAGGGCGTGGCCCTGGCGGCGCGGGAGCTGGGGATCCAGGCCACCATCGTCATGCCCGAGACTACCCCAGAGCTCAAGGTCCTGGGGGTGCGCAGCCGTGGCGGTGACGCGCTGCTGCACGGCCCGAGCTTTCCCTTCGCCCTGGCCCATGCCCTGGAGCTGGCCGAGCGCAGCGGGCGCACCTTCGTGCCGCCGTTCGACGATCCCCATGTGATCGCCGGGCAAGGCACGGTGGCCATGGAGATCCTGCGCCAGCAACAGGGGCCGCTGGATGCGATCTTCGTCCCGGTGGGCGGCGGCGGGCTGATCGCCGGGATCGCCGCCTATGTGAAATACCTGCGGCCGGAAATCCGCATCGTCGGGGTCGAGTCCGAGCACTCCAACTGCCTGCAGCAGTCACTGGCCGCCGGGAAGCGGGTGACCCTGGCCTCGGTCGGCACCTTCGCCGACGGGGTCGCGGTGGCCCAGGTCGGCGAACATGGCTATGAAATCTGTCGGCGGCACGTGGACCAGGTGATCAGCGTCAGCAATGACCAGCTCTGCGCCGCCATCAAGGATATCTACGACGACACACGCTCGATCACCGAGCCTTCAGGAGCCCTGGCGGTGGCCGGGATCAAGCAGTACGTGGCCATGACCGGCGCGCGCGGCCAGACCCTGGTGGCCATCGACTCGGGGGCCAATATCAATTTCGACAGCCTGCGCCACGTGGCCGAGCGTGCCGCCCTGTGCAACCAGCCGCAGCCGGCCTGAGCCGGGCGCAGCCTGGGTTCAGGACAGCAGGCGGCGCAGGAAGCTGCGCTCGTAGCTGAGGATGAATTTCTTCTCCATTACCGAGGCCACCAGCGCCACGCTTTGCGGATCGCCAAGAGCTTCCTGGCGGTAAGCCTCGTAGTGCGCCAGGGAGGGAAAACTGAACAGGCAATAGGCAATGTTGCTGGCGCCCTCGCTGGGCAGGAAGTAGCCATGGTGGCTGCCGCCCAGGCGCTGCACCACGCCGATCCAGGCTTTGGCATAGGCTTCGAACTCGGCCAGTTGATAGGGATCGATCACATATTTGACGTGGCAGGTAATCAAGGCGCTGCTCCTGGTGACGGTTGGGGAAGTGCATCGAGTCGGGCCGAAAAAGCCGTTGCTCAGAGCCAAATCGAATTTAACAGACTCGGCAAAGCCGCATAGTCTGTAGCTTGGCCCCGTCTACAAGGACAATCAGGATCGGGCCTGGAACCCTCGAACACGGACGTCGCCCGCAGGCAGCCTGCCTGCCGATTGGCCGCCTCGAACAACGGAGAGAGTCGCCATGTTTCTATCTGCCCTGGAGCTGCGCAACATCATCGAAAGCAGCTTCCTGCCCAAGCGCTGCCAATGCACCCTGAGCCCCGAGCTGTCGATGACGGTAAAGGTGTTCGGCGAACATGAGCCCGATCGCGTCGACCTGCTGGTCACCGGTATCGACGCCGCGCAGCTCAACGGCTGTCGCGAAATCAACGAGCTGATCGCCGGGCTGCGCCATGACCTGGCCCAAGGTTCCGGACATGGTGTACCGCTGAGGCGGGCGCATTATTGAGTCCTTCGGGCCGCTCGCTACCGCGCTCGTTCAAGTAAGCCTGCGGGCCTGGACGAACCCCAGGCCCAGCAGCAATTCCGTACCCACCGCCAGGAAGATGCCCGCCCCGGCATTGCCATTGAGCCACTCCAGGGTCCCCAGCCCGGCAAGGGCGAAACAGCCGATCGCCATGCCATTGCCCAGGGCCTGGCGGGCAGGGCTGTGGCCCACGTCGCGAAACTGATGGAAGATCACCGCCAGCGCCAGGAACAGCAGGGCGTTGCGCCGTGCGACGAATCCCGCGACCGGGTTGTAGTCCAGGCCCCAGAGGGTCAGCAGCAGTCCTGGCGCGAGCCCCCAGGCCAGGGCCAGCAACAGGCAGATCAGGGCGGTCAGGCTGCACAGACGACGAAACGACCAGGACATGGCGATTCCTTGCACCAGGAAAAAGGGCGCCAAGGTTAGCCCGCCGCGCAGCCCGGGAAAACCATCCCTTCTGCGCAGGCCATCACCGCTCCTCCTAGAGTTCGCTGTAGGCGACCCGCCGGTATCCGGGCAAGGCCTGGGCCAGCAGTCGCTCCAACGATTGTTGCGCCGGCAGGTAGTCGTCGCCGAAATCGCCATCGGCCAATTGCGTCGGGTGCGCCACCACCTCGATCACCCCCCCGGGGCGCAAGCCTTCCAGCAGGTCCCTAGGGGTGCACACCGAGTCTGCACTGGCGCCGGACAACCAGCGGATGCGCCGGTTCAGGGCGGTCTTGAACAGCCATTTGACCAGCCCGATATTGCTCCCGACATTGCGTGCCAGGCGTACCGGCACCCCTTGCCGGGCGGCGAAGCGGGCGACGATCGCCGCCACCGGCCACAGGTTGTGCACGTGCTGGTGGGAGTCGATATGGCTGGGCCGCAGCCCCTGGGCGAGGCAGCGCTCCCACTGTGCTTCAAGCTCTTGCAGCACCGCGGCGGCCGCCGGCTGCGGCAGGCGCAGGGTCGAGCGCGGCAGGTTCAGGTCGAACTGGCCCTGGGCGTCGCAGAACAGCGGTTGTCGGCGGATCGCCGCGCTCAGGGCCGGGCCGTAGGTCAGGTTGAAGTGCAGGCCGATGCGCCCCAGCAGCTCATGCCGGTGGGCCAGTTGGCAGGCATCTTCGAAGGCCGGCATGTTGGCCATCAAGGTGGCGGAGCTGATCACGCCGCTCTTGAAGGCTCGCAGGGTCAGCTGGTTGTAGTCCGGGTCGAGGCCGAAGTCGTCGGCGTTGACTATCACTCGTGGCGCGTTGGCCTGTGAGTCCTTCATGGGCGCACCTTCGCTGTGGCGGCGGCCTGGCGTCGTTCGCGCCAGGCCTTGAGATGAGGTTTGAGTCGTTGCCAGAGGCGTTCGCCCAGGCCCGCCAGCAGGCCCAGGGCACGCCAGCTGTAGAAGCTCCAGCGCTGCTGTTCCACCAGGCCGCTCAGGCGTTCGTGCAACTGGTGGCTGGAGCGGCTGAGACTGACCCGGGAGGCGTCCACCCATTGCCAGCCATCCTCCAGCCCCCAGCGGATCCATTCGTCCAGCAGCAAGCGGCCGCTGCCCAGGTTGGCGTAGTCGGCCAGGAAGGCGATGTTGTAGTCGTACAGGCGGCCGCGTTCCAGCAGGCCCAGGCGATAGCTGATGCAACGCCCCTGGTGCTCCAGCAGCACGATCCGCACGCAATCCTCGGCGGCCAGCTGGCGCAAGGCGCTGAACATCCATTGCCGGCGTGGCCCGCCGGAGAAGATCCCCAGGCCGTCGGTGCCTTTCCAGCTGGCCTGCTCGACCTCGCACAGCCTCTGCAGGATTTCGTCGACCCCCTCGGCCCTGGGCGCCACGCGGATGATCCGTGCATCAATCTGCGCACAGCGCTTGCTGGCCCGGCGCAATTCGTAGCGCAAGGTGCCACTGGCTTCCTCGGCATCGGCGGGCACAATCAGGTGCTCCGGTACCCGGCAAGTCAGCGTTTGCTCGGCGTAGCTGCTGGCCTGGCGCCAGGGTGCCAACAGCTCGTCGGCCGCCACCAGTTCATGCAGTTGCAACAGGTCATGGGGCAGGCGCCGACGGATTTGCCGCAGTGCCTCGGGCATGGCGTGCCGGGCGCTGTCGGCCACCAGCAAGGCCAGGCGATCGCTCAGCGGATGTCCAAGGTGGCGCACCACGCGCAGCGGCAGCCCCCCACGGGTTTCGCGGCCGGCCACCAATGGCAGGCACAGCACCAAGCGCTGCTCCTGCCAACCCAGCAGGACCTGCAATGCCTGGCCTGGGGCCAGGGCCAGGGCCGCACCGCGCAGCCAGCCCAGGCGATTGAACGGCGTGGCCTGCTCGGTGGCGGCGCGCAATTGCTCATAGGCAGCCTCGGGGAACTGCGTCGCCGAGAGGTCGCTGCACCATTGCCAGCGCATGTTCATGGCCGCTCCTGGTCGATCTTCGTGCCGGCTTGCTGATCCAGCAGGCGCCCGCGTCGCAGCTGGTGCAAGCGGGTCTGGTGATAGGGGCGGCGGCGATGGAAGTGCAGGCACCGCAACAGGCAATAGACATGCAGGGATTCGCCGACCTCCTGGAAGCCCAGGCGCATGTGCATCTTCAGCGCAGGTTCGTTGCGCACGTTGACCAGGGCCCGGGTGCTCTTGAAACCGCGCTCGCGGTACTCCTCCCAGAGCAGTTTCTGCGCAAGGATCACCACCCCCGAGCCCCGATAGGGCTGCGCGCATTCGCCGGCGAACTGATACAGGCAGCCCGGTGGCACGCGCATCCAGCAGCGGTACAACTGGTCGTCGTAGTAATCGCGCTCGCTGATCCACACCATCATCATCACGTCGCCCTGGTGATCCAGGTGCGCGCTGCCCCGGCTGCCCTTGTCCAGCAGGCCACGAATGGCCGGTAGCTGGGCCTTGAAGTACTTGTCGAAGGCCGGCAGCAACTCCCGGGTGATGGGCACCTGGGGCCAGCGTGCGGGGTCGATGGGACAGGGCACCGGCAGGGCCAGGGAGCGCTCCAGGGTCAACAGCTCCCAGTGGTAATAGAAGAACCGTTCGCGCAGTACTCGCAGGCTGCCGCGCAGGCCCTTGCGGCGGATCTTGGCCAACAGGCCGGTCAAGCGACTCATAGGGTTTTCCAGGTCAAGGCAAACAGGGTCTCGCCGGGCAGCTGGAACACCAGCCGCTGCGAATCGCACTGCACGCTGGCGGGGCGGGCCTGGCCATCGGCGCCGAGCAAGGTCAGTTGCGGTTCCGGCGGGCAGTGGTGGGTTGGCATGGAGACCTCGATGGTCTGCCGGCGCGCAGTCTTGGCCACGCCCAGCAGGCTATGGCGCGGGCCGTCGCGCAGGGCCAGGGCGTCGACCTCGAAGGCCGGGTTGTCCAGGACTTGCACCTGGAGCAGCCAATGCTGCTGGAGGAACTGCTGGGCCAGGGCTACCGGCTTGAGGCGAAAGTGCCGGGCGCCGTGCTGGGCCAGCATGCCCTTGGGATACTCCGGCTCGTCGGCGGCCTGGAACCAGTTGAGCATTTCCAGCAAACCATCCTGGGACGCGTTGAACACCACCGAGGCCCACCACAGGCCGGCGTAATGCGTGTCTTGCTGGTAGGGGCTGAGGTCCGGGCCGCTGGAAATATTGGTCTGGCTCAGCAGCAATGCCTTGCGTGGCCGGCCCTGGTCGTCCAGGCCCACCAGGTCGGCGGCGGCGCGCACGCTGGCGCGGTAGCGGCGGGTGGCCAGCAGGTCGCGCACCATCCATTCGTGCCAGGCCAGGGCGTCGATGTCCGGACCATGCTCGGCCAGCAGCTTGCGTGCCCAGTCGATCCCCCGGCGCTGGCCGGCGCCGACCCGGAACGGTCCGTCCAGCAGGCGCGAGCTCACCGGCATGGCGATGCGTACCCCGGCGGCCCGGGCCTCGGGATGGGCCTTGGCGCGTTCCAGCATCTGGCTGAAATAGGCAGCGAAGGCGGCGTAGCTCGGATAGTTGAGGTTGGGTTCATCGGCGAACGCCAGGTAATGCAGGCCCTGCTTGCCCAACCGCGTGCTGTCGTCCAGCCAGGCATCGAGGCCGGCCAGGGTTTGCGGGCTGGCTTCCAGTACCGGCCTGCGCCCGGCCCCCGCCAGCAGGGTGATATCGCGGTCCACGCCAAAGGTCTCGCGGTAGAGCCTGCGAAAGGCGATTTCCCGCTCGGGCTCGGCCTTGATCACGTCGACGAAGCTGTAGAAGTTGGCGGCCCGGGGGCCCAGGGCTCGCAGCAGCTCGAAGGTCGACTGCGGCGGTTGCGCGTAGGGCAGGGCCACGCCCAGGTGCGGGCTGGGGCCGGCCAGTTGTGGGTGCAGGTTCAGTTCCACGTGCCCTGGGGTCCATTGCAAGGGGTGCAGTTGGCGCAGGTCCTGGGCGAACAGGTTGGCGGTGCCGTCGAGCCAGAAGCCGACCTTGCCGGAGCCGCCCATGGACAGGCGCCAGACTTCGTCGCGCTCGGCCAGCGGCAGTTCGGCCTGGTCGAATTGCGGGTATTGATCGTGGGTCTCGAGCCCCAGCCGGACCTTCGCCCCGTCGCTCAGGCGCACCGCTTGCAACACACTCACACCACCGTGGTACTTGCCTGCGAGCACCGCTCGTTCACCGGCGGCAACGCGAAAGTACAGCTCGGTGCCGTCGGGCACGTCGGCGCTGAAATGCACCTTGGTGGGTTCGAACTGGGCCTGGGTGGCGCTGTCATGGCCGATCCTGAAGTTGCGGAAGCTGTAGCCGGGCACTTGCAGCCGGTAGTCGCCGCTGGCGGCGGGCAGCAGGATGCTGTCCTGGCCGTAGGCCTGGTCGGCCGGGATATCCACTTGTTGGCGCAGCTGGCCATCGGGACCGACCAGGTACAGCTGTTCCTGGTTGGCGTCGCTTTGCCAGGCCGGGCTCCAGCGCAGGTGCAGGGTATCGGTGACGCTGGCCTGCAGGTACAGGCTGCCATCGCGGATATCGCCCCATTGCATGGGGGCCGCCTGCAGGGCGGGCGCCGTGAGTAGCAGCAGGACAATCAGGGAACGGGGTTTCATCAGGCCTTTTCCTTGGGGCGCAGTAGCTGGCGTACGTAAGTCACGTCCGCAGGCAGCAGAATCAGGGTGCGATACCAGGCCACGCCGCTCAGGCGGCAGTACAGGCCGAGCATCACCAGGCTCACCGCCAGGTAGGCGATGGACGAGGCCAGGCCGGCACCGACGATGCCCAGCCGTGGAATCAGCAGCGCGTTGAGCGCCAGGTTCAACAGGGCGCCGCCGCCCATCAGCAGCGACAGGGCGCCGGGGCGCTGCTTGCCCAGCAGGTCCAGGCGCAAGATGCTGGCGTAGCACAGGCCGAACAGGCCCGGCAGCAATGCCAAGAGGGCGCTGTAGGCCGGGGCATAGGCGGCGCCGAACAAGGTCACGATCAACCATTGGCCGATCAACGCCATGCCCAGGCAGGCCAGCAGCATGACCGTGGCGGTCAGGCGCAGCGCCAGGGCGGTCAGTTGCTCGATGCCGCTGCCTTGTTGCAGCAGGCGTTTCATCAGGGGAGTGGTCACCGCCTCGGGAATGATCAACAGCAGCTCGGCAGCGGCACTGGCCATGGCATACCAGCCCAGGGCCGCCGGATCGAGCAGGGCGCCGATGAACAGGTAGTCCGAGCGCAGCATCAATTGCTGGGCCAGCACGCCGGGGTGACTCTGGGCGCTGTAGCGCAACAGTTCGCGCTGCTGTCCGGTCTGCCAGCGCAGGCGCATATCGTGCCAGCGCCGCAGCCAGCACCAGCCCACCACGACCACCAGCAGCGTACCGCCCAGCCAGCCGCCCAGCGCCGCGGCCAGCGGTTGCTCGCGCCAGATCCACCACAGGCCGACGAACAGCAGCAGCGGCACCAGGGACTCCAGCAGCCGCAGGCCATTGAAGGCTTCGACCCGGCCGTCGGCGTTGTGCAGGGTCAGCAGTCCGCTCTTGAGCACCGTGAGCGGCACCGCCAGCAACAACAGCCAGGCCAGGTCGCCCAGTTGCAGGCTCAGTTCCCACTGGCTGCCCAGGGTATTGATCAGCGCCAGGCCCGCCAGGGTCAGCAGGCTGGCCAGCAGGCAGCCATAGACCAGTACCTGGGTCAGCAACAGGCCCATGGGCCGCTGGCGTGCCGCCTCGTAGCCCACCGCAGTGTTGAGACCGCCGCTGGTGAGCGCGGCGATCAGGTCCGGCAGGGTGCTGAGCAGGGCGAACAGGCCGCGGTCCGCCGGACCCAGGAGACGCGCCAGCAGCACATTGCGCAGCAGGCGCAGGCCGATCATCGCCAAGCGGGTGCCCATGCTCAGGGCCAGGTGCCAGAGATAGCCGCCGCGCTTCATGCCCGGGCTCCCTGCCACAGGCGCCAGGCCAGGAGCCCGGGGTGGGCGGCGCTGGCATGGCTGACGTCGATGCGCGGCAGAGCCAGCCAGGCGTTGCCACTGGCCTCGATCAGGCCGGGCCGGGTGCCCAGGCCATAGCGATAGCCCAGCGCGGATACGGCGGCCCGCACCCGGGGGTCGTGGTCGCCATTGGGGTAGCAATAGATTTGCAGGGGCGCCTGGCAGCGTTTGCGCAGGGTGTCATGGGAGCGTTGCAGGTCGGTGCGCAGGGCCGCGTCTTCAAGCTGGGTGAGGATGCCGTGGCTGGCGCCATGGGGGCCGAAGGATACCAGTCCCGAGCGTTCCAGGTGCTTGACCTGGGTCCAGTCCATGGCGTGCGGCGCGGCGCCTGCCGGGCAGGTGTCGGCCAGTTGCTGCAGGGTGGTCGCAGGCAGTCGCTTGAGGCGCTGCAGATAGCCGCCGAGCAGGCGACTGCGGGCATCGCTGTCGCCAGCCTGCAGCAGCTCCAGCGGTGGCGTCAGTTGCAGGGCGCGCAGGCGCTCCAGCAATGGCTGGCCAGCTGCGGCGCCGGCCTGTCGCCACAGGGTTTCGCCGATCGACTCCCACCAGAAGCCCTGCGGGCTGCCGATGAAGTCGGTGGACAGGAAAATACTGGCCGGCACCTCGTAACGCTCCAGGACCGGGTAGGCCACCTCGGCGTTGTCGCGCCAACCATCGTCGAAGGTCAGCGCCACACGCGGCCGGTCGCCACCAGGCAATTCCAGCAGTTGCTGCAGCGGCACGCAGTCGAAATGCCGGCGCAGCCAGCGCAGCAACTGTTCGAACTGGGTCTGGCCGACGCACAGGGGCGCGCGATGGGGCTTGGCCGCGGCGCTGGAGTCGACCAGTACCCGGTGCAGCATCAGCACCGCCCCGGCCTCGCCCAGGCGCGAACGCCCGGCACTGTGCAGGTAGGCGCTGCCCAGCAGGCGCTTGAGGACTAGTTTGAAGGTCATGTCAGCGATTCTGTTGTGGGTTCCACAGGGCATAGCGCTGCCCGCGGAGAAATTGCCAGAGGCCCATGCTCATGCCGGCCAGGGTCACCAGGACGAAACCGGCCAGGCGAAACACCTTGGGCAAGCATCCGCTGCGGTCCAGAAGACCCAGCACGCCGGCGCCATAGCCCAGCAGCTGGGCGATGAGGCACAGGCTGTAGAAGACCCCGGCATTCCACAGCAGCAAGTTGGCCAGCAGCAGCGGCAGCAACAGGACCGGAGCCAGGCGGCGGATCAGCTTGTGGCTGATCAGGGCGATGGCATAGGCGCCATGGCGCCAGGGATTCATCAGTTGCCGACGCTGAGCCAGGCTCTGCAGGCCGCCCACCGTGACTCGCAGGCGCCGGCGGTATTGCTTGCCGGCCTCGTCCACGCCCTGGTCCAGGACCTGGGCTTCTTCCACATAGACGATGCGCTTGCCCGCGACCGGGGCGCAGGTGCTGATGAAGAAGTCATCGTTGACCTCGGCCGGAATGCTCTGGAACAGCTCCCGGCGCAGGGCCAGCAACGCGCCGTCGGCGGATACCATGCAGCCGGTGCGGTTCTCCGCCTGGCGTACCCAGGCTTCATAGTGGCGGTACAGGCTGTCGCCCAGGCTCAGGTTATGCCCGGGCCGGGGGATGATCATGTGCCCGCCGCACGCACCGACCTGCGGATCGCCCAGGGGCGCCAGGAGCTTGCCCAGGGTGTCGGTGGACCATTGGTTGTCGGCGTCGGTGAACACCAGGATGTCGTTGCGGGCCAACTCCACGGCGGCGTTCAGGGCCCCGGCCTTGCCCACCCGGGGCAGGTCCAGGACCACGATCCGCGGGTCGCGCACGGCCAGGGCAATGGCTACGGTATCGTCGCTGGAACCATCGCTGGCGAGGATGATCTGCAAGTCGGGAGCCGGGTAGTCCTGGAGCAGCAGGGTACGCAGCTTGTGCTCGATGTGCGGGCCTTCGTTGTGGGCGGCGATGATCACGCTGACCGACAGTGGCTGGCCGGACAGCTCAGGCCTTGGCCGCACGAAGCGGCTGAGCAGGGCCAGCAGCAGCGGGTAGCCGATCCAGGCGTAGATGGGCAGCAACAGGCAGAGCCAGAAAAGAGTCTTAGCCACGGTCGGGCCTCACGACAAAACGGTTGAACAGACCCTGCACCAGGGCCAGGGCCCCCAGATGCAGGCGAACCCAGTGCAGCAACCAGAGCTGCAGGACGAACAGC
Source organism: Pseudomonas sp. FW507-12TSA (assembly GCF_058781435.1). Classification (NCBI taxonomy): domain Bacteria; kingdom Pseudomonadati; phylum Pseudomonadota; class Gammaproteobacteria; order Pseudomonadales; family Pseudomonadaceae; genus Pseudomonas; species Pseudomonas sp. FW507-12TSA. The sequence goes on along the minus strand of NZ_JBYSWT010000016.1, from coordinate 90,593 downwards.
GGATCGCGCTGGCGCAGGCCCTGGCGCAGGGCCAGAACCAGCGGCGCCAGCGCGCCCGCAGCCAGGTACAGCAGGGCGCTGTCGGCCCGGCCCAGGAGCAGGGCGCCCAGCGCCAGCAGGCTGAGCAGCGCGCAAGCCAGGCACAGCAGGGGGAAGCGCAGCAGGCGCGGGCTTGCTCCGCCAGCCTTGAGCAATTGCACATGGCTGCCCTGGCGCCAGCGCTCCTTGGCAGCCCATTCGCGCCAGCTGCCCTCGAAGCCCCAATGCAGCACCTGGGGCCGGGGCAGGCTCAGTTGCCGGGCGCCGGCGGCGTGCAGGCGCAGGCCGAAGTCCTTGTCCTCACCGGTGCGCAGTTGCTCGTCGAAACCGCCGACGCGCTCGAACCACGCCCGCTCCAGGCACAGGTTGGGGGTGGGCATCCAGTGCAGCAGGCGGGCCTGGGTCCCGGCGGCCAGGCTGCGTCGCTGCCAGGCCCGGGCGAACCACGGCGCGCTGCTGGGGGCGGCGCAATCCAGGGCGAAGACCTCGGCGCTTCGTTGTCCCTGGGCCAGTTGCCAGAGTTGCAGCCAATTCTCGGGCACCTCGATGTCGGCATCGAGGAATGCCAGGCTGTCGCCGCTGGCGACCGCGGCCCCGCGGTTGCGCAGGGCGCCGATGTTCAGGCCCGGGCACAGCAGTACCCGGGCGCCCATCTCGCGAGCCTGTTGCGGGCCCTGGTCGATGGAGCCGTTGTCGACCACGATCAGTTCGCAGTCGACACCCGCCACCCGGGCCGCGCGCAGCACGCTGTCCAGGGTCCGGCCTATGTGCCGGGCCTCGTTGTACATGGGCACGATCACGCTGATCCTGTGCATCTTTGCCTCCCTTGGCCGGATTGGGTTGAAGTCGCGTTCGCCTTGCCGGCGAGCTTGGCGAACGCCGCTGCCCGGGGACCTGCGGCGCTCAGGCCCGCGGTAGCCGCTCATCGGCTGTCCTCGGCTTGACGGCGCAGCACGCTGGACAGGGCGAGGAAGATCCACAGGTACTTGTGGTTCGGTGCACTGAGAAACAGCAGGAACACCGCCAGCGCCAACAGGCTCAGGCCCAGGTGGGTGGCGATGTCGGCCTGTTCCCGGGCGCCCCGGGCGAGGAATGCCTGGCGCGCGCGCTCGAAGTTGCGCAGGCCCATGAGCATCAGCGCGACGAAGCTCAGGCCCGCGGGAATCCCCAGCTCGCTGAACAGTTCCAGGTAGGTGTTGTGCGCCCGGCGATACAGGTCGGGCTCGTTGAGGTTCTCCGAGAAGCCGCTGGCGAAGCCGGTCTGCGCATAGTGCACGGGGAAGGTGCCCAGGCCCGAACCCAGTAGCGGGTTGTCGCGGATCATCTGCCCGCCCACGACCAGGTAGGAGGTGCGCCGGCCCAGGGAGGTGTCCTCGGAATGGGCACCGGACTTGAGCATGCTCAGGGACTTGATCCGCGCCACGTAGTCCGCTGGCAAGGCGGCGATGCCCAGGGGCACGAAGATCGCCACGGCGAACATGGCGAAGCCCAGGTGCTTGGGTCGCAGGCCCTTGAGTCGGTCGCGGTAGTGCCAGGCACCGATGGCGATGGTGAACAGCACTACCAGCAATCCGGAGCGCGAGTCGGTCTTGGTCATGCCGGCCATCAGGGTCAGGCCGATGGCGATCCAGAACAGCCGTAGCGGCCACCAGGGCGCGCGCAGGGCCAGGAGGATCGCCGGCGGCACGGCCATGGCGATCAGCAGGGCGAAGTAGTTGGCGTCTTGCAGCAGGCCGATGGCCCGGCCTCCCACCTGGTACTTGGCCGAGACCAGCGCGATCACGCAAGTGATGGCCACGCTCACCGCCAGCAAGCGGCAGAGCATCAGCAGGTTGGTCTCCCGGGCGATCAGCAAGGTGACGAAGAACAGCACCAGGCCCACCGCCAGCTCCCGCAGGCTGTCCAGGGACACGGCCAGGTTCTCGCTGTACATGAGGCTCAACAGCAGGCACAGCAGGAAGGGGCCCAGGGCTCGCCATAGATTGCTGCCCAGGCGGGTATCGGGAATGTGCCGCAACAGCAACTTGAACAGCATGATCAGGATCAGCGAGGCGCCCAGCAGCTTGGCCCCGGAAAAGGCGCTGTCCTTGAACAGGCCTTCGAACGGCACCAGGGCGCAGATGCCCAGCAGGCCCCAGCCCGGACGCCGATACAGCACGGCCAGGCCCGCGAGGCCGACCACCACCAGGGGGGCCAGGAATGGCCAGGGGCTGGCCAGCAGGGCCAGGGCGGCCAGGCCCAGGAACAGGTCGAGAACAGGGGCGGCGATCATGCTGGGTCGGCCTCCCTGGCCAGGCGATACAGCTCGTCCCAGCTACGGGCCAGGGTCGGCAGGTGGTAATGCTCGCGCTGGGTAGCGCGTGCGGCCTCGGCCAGGGTCTGCGCCAGGGCCGGATCGTCCAGCAGCTCGCCGATGCACCGGGCCAGTTCGGCACTGTCCAGGGGGTTGGCCAAGAGGCCGTTGTGCCGGTGCTGCAGGACATCGGGAATACCGCCCACGGCGAACGCGGCGACTGGCGTGCCGGCTTGCATGGCTTCGAGCAGGATCATCGGCGTGCCTTCGGTGCGCGAGCTGATCACCAGGACATTGAGGCGTCGCAGCCAGGGTTGCATGTCTTGCTGGTAACCCGGCAACAGGATGCGCAGCGACAGGCCTTCGGCGTCGATGCGCTGGCGCAGGGCCTGGTTCTGCTCGCCGTCACCCAGCAGTACCGCCTTGAGCTGCGGGCGTTGCCGGCACAGGGCGACCAGGGCGTCGAGGAATAGATCCGGGCCCTTTTCCTCGCTCAGGCGGCCGACGAAACCCACCAGGGGCTCCATTTCGTCCCGGCGCACCTGGGGCTCGCTCGAGGGCGGTCCCTCGTAGTTGGTCGTGCGGGGCGGGAGCGGCTGTGGCAGGCCGTTGGCAATCACTTGCAGCTTGCTTGGCGCCACCCCGGCCGCCAGGTGCAGGCGGGCGATGCTCTGGGCGACGCAGGCCACGCGACGTACCTGGCGGCTGCGGCACAGGCGCAGGCTGGTCCAGGTATAGAGCTTCTGCTTCAGGCTCCTGGGCGTGAAGCCATGCTGGGTCAGGACCAATGGCAAGCGCAGGCGCCGGGCACAGATCCAGGCGAACACCTGGGCCTTGAAATTGTGTGCGTTGAGCAGCCCGGGTTGCTGGCGCAGGTGCGCCAGCAAGGACTTGAGGCCGCGACAGTTGTGGCAGGTCACGCCGGCTTCGGTGAAGCGCTGCAACAGCGCCGGCGGGGCGTCGAGGAACACCACCCGGTGCTGCCCGGGGGTGACCAGGCAGTGATCGAGCAACATGCGTTCGGCACCGTAGAAACCGCCGCTGTGGATCAGGTGCACGATGGGTTGCGCGGCCATGTTCAGGTTGCTCACTGCTTGGCCCAATGCCAGGCCCAACGCCAGGTCCAGCGCGGGTAGGGGTTGACCTGGGGTTGTTCGATCGCATTGAGGACCATCAGCACCGGCAGGCCGAGGTGGTCGTTGACCTGGGCCGGATGCTTGAAGCGATGGTCGAAGAACTCGTAGACATAACCCAGGGCGATGGCCAGCAGCAGGCCGGTGAGCAGGCCCAGGGGAATGATCAGCATCGGTTTGGGAAAGGCCGCTTCGCTAGGCTCGTAGGGCTGGCTGAGCACCCGGGCGTTGGACAGCTCGCCGCTGATCAGGCGTTCGCCGCGGCTTTCCTCATAGCGCTGGGTATAGGTGAAGAACGCCTTGTGCAGGGCGTCGATCTCGGTATCCAGTTGGCGCAGCTTGCTCAGCACCTCCTGCAAGTCACGTACACGGGCCTTGTAGTCGTTGATGCGGGTGGTCTTCTGGGCAATCACCGATTGGGTGATCTGCAACTCGCTGCTGCGTTCGCGAACACGATTCTCCACCACCTTGAGGAATTGCGCCCGGGCCCGCACGATCTGCTCGCGCTGTTGCTGCATCGGTACGCTGTCGGCGCGGTAGGTATCGGCGGTGACGCCGTACTGGCCCACCAGGTTGGTCAGTTGCTCGCCCAGTTGCTTGATCTCGCGATCCTCGTACGCCACGTTGTCCACGGTGTTGGCGAAGGCGAAGGGGAAGGTGTAGTCGGTCAAGCCGGCCTTGCGCGCGGCGGCAAGGCTCTTCTGCAAGTAGTCGAGACGACGCTGGTTCTCCAGGGCCTGGTCGCGATAGCCGTTGAGCGATTGCTCCTCGGTGTTGATGGCGTTCAGGCGGAAGGTGATTTCCTCCTTGGGGTCGGAGGCGTGGGCCGCTTCCAGCAGTGCCTGGCGCTTGCCTTCCAGGTCATCCAGGCGCGACTGGTACTGGGCCTTCTTCTGTTCATAGAAGGCTTCGGGCAGTTCGTTGGATTGCAGGTCCTGGCGGTTCTTCAGGTAGTTGGCCAAGAGGCGTTCGACGAAGCGCGTGCCTTCGGCCGCGGACGGGCTGCTGTAGACGATGGAGATCACGTTGGAGCCGGGCAGGGTGCCGATCTTCAGGTCCTTGACCGCCTGGTTGGTGAACGCGTCCAGGCTGGTATCGCGCACCGGGTCCACCGCCAGGCCGAAGAAGCCGCGCACCGGGTTGATCACATGATTGCGCAGTGGATTGATCACGCCATCGCGCAGGGGGTTGAACAGCAATCTGGCGAGCAACCCCTCGTTGCCGCCGAACAGGCCCTCGTCGCGCAACTGGCCGATGGTGTCGCGGATCAGGGTCGGCGAACGCAGGATGTTGCTCTCGGTCTCCATGTCCGCCAGCGATGGCGGGATGAATTTGTCGTTGTCCGGAGTGAGCACGGTGTTGGCATCGGTCTGCGACAGCTTTTTGGACTGCACTATGACTTCCGCGGTGATCTCGAAGCTCTGCTTGAGCACCAGCGGCAAGAGCAGCGCCAGCAGGGCGAAGCCCAGGAATACCCGCTTGATCAGGCGCCGATTGACGAAGAACACGAGGAGAAACTCGTGCAGGTAGTTTTCGATCTTGGTCATCGAGGCGAACTCAGTTGTTATTCGATTCTTTGTTGTCGACGCGGTAGCCGAAGCTGAAGCCGACACCCTGGAACATGATCACGTCGGCCAGTTGCTTGCTCAGCGCACCGGCCTTGGCCAGGCGGGTCTTGGGCACGTAGAGCATGTCGTCCGGCTGCAGATAGGCGAATTGCAGCGCCTTGCCGTCCAGCGCGGCGTCGGCGTCGTAGACCCGGGCCTCCACCTGGTTGCCCTTGCGCCGCATGATCACCACCGAGTCGAGGCGTGCGGTGGGGCCTGCGCCCTTGGCCAGGGTCAGGGCCTCGAGCACCGAGATCGGCCGGCGTACCGGGTAGGCGCCCGGCTGGCCGACTTCGCCCATGACGAACACCTCGTTGGCGGCGGTGGTCTTGAGCAGCACGTCGACGCTGACTTGTCCCACCTCCTTGGCGTAGCGCTGGTTGATCAGGCTCTGCAGCTCGCTCAGGCTCTTGCCCTGCAGCGACAGGCTGCCCAGCAGCGGGAAGCTCGCGCGGCCATCGGAGCCGACCACGATCTCGCGGCTCAGGCCGGTGGCCGGGTTGGTCAGGCTGGTACGCAGGTTGTCCAGCTGGGCCATGGCGTGGGAGATCGAGAAAGTGATCTGCGGTTTCTTCAGCACCTTGGCGTACTGTGCTTGCAGGGCCTGGCGGGCCTGCTCGGCGGACAACCCGGCGACCTGGATGTTGCCGATATAGGGCATGTCGATGCTGCCGTCGGGCAGCACCAGCTTGTTGCCCCCCAGTTCCGGGGCGGAAAGGAAGCTGATGTCCACCTGGTCGCCCGGTTGCACCAGGTAGCGCTGCTGGCTGGTGGTGCCGATATGGAAGATCACGTCCAGCACGTCCTGGGGCCGCAGCACCTGTTCGATGGGCATGACCTCGGTGAGCTGGGCCTGGTCGGCCGGGGCGCTGAGGATCTGCACCGGCATCTGTTGCGGCTCGCGGTTGACGCAGCCGCCCAGGGCCAGCAACAGCGACAGGCTCAGCAGGGAAAGTCTTGGCTTGTTCATGGTTACACGGTCCTTGTGCCGGTCAGAGGCGGTCGTAAACCCACTTGGGCATGTAGTACTTGCGGGCGTTGAACACGCTGCCGATCAGCTTCGCCTCGGCCTGGATCAAGCGTTGCGCGGCGGCCTGGGCCACTTCCCAGCGGGTTTCCTCGCTGCGCACCACCAGCACCACGCCATCGACCTGGGTGCTCAAGGTGAGGATGTCGCCGCTGCTGTACACCGGGTCGCCATCGACGATCACGAAGCGGTACTGGCCGACCAGGGTGTGCAGGAGCTCGCGCAACTGCTCGGCGGTCAGCCGCTCGCGGTATTGCTGGCGCCGGCCCAGGGGCAGCAGGTCGAAGTCCAGTTCCGCGCTGGTCTGGATGCATTCGCCCAGCGCCGGCGGGGTTTCGGCCAGGGCCAGGTCGAGAAAGCCCGGACACTGTTCCAGGCCCAGGCGCCGGGTCAGGCTGTCATCCGAAAGGCTGGTATCGACCAGCAGTACCCGGCCGCGACTGGTACGCGCCAGTTCGCTGGCCATGCTCAGGCAACTGCTGGTCACGCCGCTGTTGAGGTTGGCCGCGGTGAGCAGGATCACCTGCAGCTCCTGGTCGAGCACGGTCACTGCCAGGTTGCTTTCACTGGGACGCTGGATCTTCAGACTGGCAAGGGTTGCTGCCGCCATTTCAACTTGCTCCGTGGCCATTGAGGACCTTGAAAGGGGTTTTCATCAGGATCTTCAGGTCGAGCCAGGGGCTCTGCTGGAAGATGTAGGTCATGTCGAGGGTTACCCGACCGTCGAAGTCCACGTCGCTGCGCCCGGATACCTGCCATAGGCCGGTGATCCCCGGGTAGATGCTCAAGCGCCCCAGGTGGTGCTCCTTGTAGGTCTGGGCGTGGAACGAGGTGGGGCGCGGGCCGACGATGCGCATCTGGCCGAGCACCACGTTGATCAGGTTCGGCAGTTCGTCGAGGCTGGTACGACGCAGGAAGCCGCCGATCCCGGTGATCCGTGGGTCGCGGTCGATCTTGAAGTCCACCGAGTCCGGGCCGTGCTTGTTCAAGTGGCGCACCGAGTCCTTGAGGGCCTCGGCGTTGACCACCATGGTGCGGAACTTGTACATGCCGAACCGCCGGCCGCGAAAGCCGGTGCGCAACTGCACGAAGAACACCGGGCCGGGGCTGGTGAACTTGATCAGCAAGGCCACTACCAGCAACAGCGGCGACAACAGCACCAGCAACAGCGCGGCCAGTAATGCCGAGGTCAGGCGCTTGGTGCGCGACAGGGTCCAGGGGCGTCCACCTTGGCGGCCGCTGAGCCAGCCATGGTGTTGCAGGTCGATGGCGGCCTGGACCTTGCGCCGGAACGGATCGTTGCGCCGGTCTATGGGCGAGGGGGCGGCGCTGGCGGGCGACGAGACAGGTCTTTCCATATCCACCGGGAATACTTCCATTGCAAAGGTTCGGAAAAAGCGTGGGAATCGCTGTTCAGTTGCTGCTGCGGTAGTAGCCCAGGTACCACTGGACGAAGCTTCGCAGGCCATCCTCCAGGGGAACCTGGGGGCCGAAGCCGGTGAGGTTCTCCAGGGCGCTGACGTCCGCGTAGGTGTTGAGCACGTCGCCTGGTTGCAGGGGCAGGTATTCCACCTGGGCCGTGCGGCCGAGCAGTTTCTCCAGGGTCGCCACGTATTCCTTGAGCTGTACCGGGCGCTGGCCGCCGATATTGAACAGGCGCCAGGGCGCCATGCTGGTGGACGGGTCCGGCTGCTCGCGGTCCCATAGCGGGTCGCGTGCCGGTGGCTTGCCCAGCAGGCGTACAAGGGACTCGACGATGTCGTCGATATAGGTGAAGTCGCGCTGGTGCATGCCGTAGTTGAACAGCTTCAGCGGGCGCCCCTGGCTGATGGCGTCGGCGAACAGGATCGGCGACATGTCCGGCCGGCCCCAGGGGCCATAGACGGTGAAGAAGCGCAGGCCGGTGGCCGGTACGCCGAACAGGTGGGCGTAGCTGTGGGCCATCAGCTCATTGGCTTTTTTGCTGGCCGCGTACAGCGACAGTGGATGATCGACGTTGTCGCTGACCTTGTAGGGCGTCTGCTGGTTGGCGCCGTACACCGAGCTGGACGAGGCGTAGATCAGGTGCTGCACCGGATAGCGCCGGCACATTTCCAGCAGGTTGAGGAAGCCGCCGAGGTTGCTGTCCAGGTAGGCCTTGGGATTTTCCAGGGAATAACGCACCCCGGCCTGGGCGGCGAGGTTGATCACCACCTGCGGACGGACCTCGGCGAATAGCCGGTCCAGGCCCGAGCTGTCGGCCAGGTCCAGGCGTTGCAGGGGAAAGTGCCCCACCTGGCGTTCCACCCAGCGCACTCGATCGTGCTTGAGCTGGGGGTCGTAGTAGTCGTTGAAATTATCCAGCCCGGTGACCTGGTGCCCATCCTTGAGCAAACGCAGTGCGGTATGGGCGCCGATGAATCCGGCGGCCCCGGTGATCAGGATATTCATGCGCAAAGTGCCCCCGGTACGCGATAGGGCAGGCCGATGCTCAGGTAATGCAGCCCGGCATCCGCTGCCTGTTGCGGGTTGTAGAGGTTGCGCCCATCGACGATCAGGCGGTCCTTGAGGGTCTCGCGCAGCAGTTTGAAGTCCACCACGCGAAAGGCTTTCCACTCGGTACAGATCACCAGCGCATCGGCACCCTGCAGGGTGTCGTCGCGGGTCGCGCACAGCTGCAGGTCATCGCGATAGCCGTACAGGCGCCGGCATTCGGTCATGGCCTCGGGGTCGAAGGCATGGACCTTGGCCCCGGCCTGCCACAGCGCTTCCATCAGGTAGCGGCTGGTGGCTTCGCGCATGTCATCGGTATTGGGCTTGAACGCCAGGCCCCACAAGGCGATGACCTTGCCCTGCAGGTTGTCCCCCAGGTGCGCCTTGAGCTTGCGGAACAGCACATGGCGTTGCTCTTCGTTGACGTCGCGCACGGTCTTGAGCATGTGCGGTTCCAGGCCGTGGCTCTGGGCCGTGTGGATCAAGGCGCGCAGGTCCTTGGGAAAGCACGAGCCGCCAAAACCGGCGCCGGGGTAGATGAAGTGGTAGCCAATGCGTGGATCGGCGCCGATGCCCTTGCGCACGGCGTTGATGTCGACCCCGAGACGCTCGGCCAGGTTGGCCATCTCGTTCATGAAGCTGATGCGGGTGGCGAGCATCGCGTTGGCCGCGTACTTGACCAGCTCGGCACTGCGGTTATCCATGAACATCAGGCGATCGTGGTTGTGGTTGAACGGGGCGTACAGCTCGCTCAACTGGTGGCGCGGCAGCTCGTGGGCGCAACCGATGATGATCCGGTCCGGGCGCATGCAATCGGCTACCGCCGAGCCTTCCTTGAGGAACTCCGGGTTAGACACCACATGCACCTGCAAGTGGGACTTGCCCAGGTCCGCCAGTTGCTCGGCGACGGTTTCGACCACCAGGTCGGCGGTGCCCACCGGGACCGTGGACTTGACCACCAGGGTCTTGTCGCTGGACATCAGGCTGGCAATTTCCCGTGCTACCGCCAGGACGTGGTCCAGGTCGGCGGAGCCGTCTTCGTTGGAGGGGGTGCCGACCGCGATGAAGATCACTTGCCCATGGCTCACGGCATCGCCGGGACGGGTGGTGAAATGCAGTCGGCCAGCCTTCTGATTCTCTTCGATCAGGGTCGCGAGGCCCGGCTCGTGAATCGGAGGAATGGAACGTTGCAGTTGGGCGATCTTGTGGCTGTCTATATCGACACAGACCACGTTATGCCCGACATCGGCCAGGGCGACGGCTTGTACCAGACCGACGTAGCCAGTACCAAAAACGCTGACTTCCAAGGGAACGACCTCGTCCATGATGAGTGTGTGGCGAGGGGATGCCCCACCTTCTGAAAAAAGCGTATGGCACATAGCCTTCATCGCGCGCTTTTTTTGACACTAGCATATGGCAAAGACGTTTAATTGACGTTTTTTGGCGTTGCATAAATGACACAGTGGTTTTACTAGAATTTAAATATTAAAAAAATCCTTTTAAAACAATAAGATAAATACATTAATTATGGTCATAATGAAAAACGTCAAATACTTGTTATTTCTTACAAAAATGCCAAAAAACCCGACGAACGGTAGTTTTTTACCGAACAAAAATGATGCTTTTTTGCCGTCAGCTGCTACCGCTAGCTTGTCGAGGAGTGTTTTTTGAACGTATGGACAGCTTTTCTTGGCTCGGCTTTCGCCTGCTAGAAAATGTCGGAAATGATCAGGTTTTGCTGAAAGCGCATGATCCTGCAGCGGCGCCACGGGGGCTGGAAAATAGTCGGAGTCAGACTAAAGTCGGGTAGGGGGCTGGCGGGCGATCTGCCATCATTGCCGGTCTTCATTGATTCAATCAATTCAGTCGGCGCTACTTAATTCGCCGAGTGGATTTCCCCTGGGTCTTTCTTTACCTCGCGTCACTGATTTTCTGCTGGAGCCTGTTCATGCGTCCCCCTTTCCCTCTACTCAATCCGTGCCCGCTCCTGGGCCTCGGAGCCGCCGTCCTGTGCTCGGGTTTTACCCTGCAGGCGCAAGCCGCCGGTTTTCTCGAGGACAGTAGCGCCAAGCTCGAGTCGCGCACGGTCTACTTCAACCGGGACTTCCGTGATGGCCACACCAAGACGGCGCAGGGCGCATCCAAGCGCGAGGAGTCGGCCCAGGGCTTCATTTTCAACCTGCAATCGGGCTACACCGAAGGCACCGTGGGCTTTGGCCTCGATGCCCTGGGCATGCTGGGGATCAAGCTCGACTCCAGCCCGGATCGCAGCAATAGCGGCCTGCTGCCCTCCAGTGGGCATGATCCACGAGGCTCGGTCGACCAGTACGCCAAGCTTGGCCTGACCGCCAAGGTGCGCATGTCCCAGACCGTGTTCAAATACGGCGCGCAATTGCCGGACCTGCCGCTGCTCAAGTACAACGACGGGCGCCTGCTGCCCACCATGTTCAATGGCGCGGTATTGACCTCCAGGGAGGTCAAGGACCTGACCTTCACCGCAGCCCGCCTGAATCGCTACACCGCCCGGGATTCCACCGATTCCCAGGACATTCGCGTGCATTGCAAGAACAAGCGCTATGCCTGCAACACCACGGCGGATCACTTCGACACTTACGGCCTGGACTACAAGTTCAGCGACCGCCTCAGCGGCCAGTACCATTACGCTGAACTCGAGGATATCTATCGCCAGCACTTCATCGGCCTGGTGGCCAACCAGCCCCTGGGGCCCGGGGTGCTCAAGGGTGACTTGCGCCTGATCAAGAGTGATGACAGCGGCAGCGCTCGTGCCGGCAGCATCGACCATCGGGCCCTGAGCACCATGCTCAGCTACGGCCTGGGCGGGCATGTGTTCAGTGCGGGTTGGCAGCGCATGTATGGCGATAACTCGATGCCGTACCTGGATGGCAGCAACCCGTACCTGGTGAACTACGTCCAGGTCAACGACTTCGCCGCGATCCAGGAACGCTCCTGGCAATTGCGCTACGACTACGACTTCAAGGCGGTGGGCATCAATGGCCTGAGCTTCCTGACTCGCTATGTCAGTGGCGACAACATCAAGGTCCCGGGCAGCCTGCGTGAAGGTCGTGAATGGGAACGCGACAGCGAGCTCAAGTATGTGGTGCAAAGCGGCACGTTCAAGGACGTCAGCCTGCGCCTGCGCAACGCCACCTATCGCAGCAACTACCAGAAGATCGCCCGCGACATGGATGAAACCCGCCTGATCGTCAGCTACAACTTCTCGATCTTCTGATCCCCTGCCGCAGGCTCCGGGAGCCCGCGCCTTGTAGCCGCCGTCGAGCCCGTGGCGAGGCTGCGCGAAGGCCGGCAGGGTCTTGCCTCGATCCTGCGGGCAGGAGCAGCATCTGCCACGCAGCCCGTGGCAGCAGCTACAGGGAGCGGTTCAGGTCAACTGGTGGCGGTACGGCAGGTCCGGCCCGGTACGGGTGCAGGTCAGGGCCGCGGCGTTGACGGCGAAGCGCAGCAGGGCGTCGATCTGTTCACGCTCCAGCTGCTCAAGACCCAGGGGCGAGTCCAGTCCTTGCTCGGTCAGCCAGGTGATCAACGCTGCCTGGAAGGTATCGCCGGCGCCCACGGTGTCGGCCACCTGCACTTTGGGCGTCGCGACCGACCAGTGGCCATGCCGCTGGCTGAAGACCGTCGCGCCCTGGCTGCCACGGGTCAGGAACACCAGCTTGGCGCTGCCTTGCAGCCAACCGCGGATCAGCACTTCGGGTGCCTGCCCGGGGTACAGCTGCTCGAGGTCTTCGTCGCTGACCTTGATCAGGTCGGCCTGGCCGGCCAGTTCATCGATGCGCTGGCGCCATAGCTGGATGTCCGGTTGCGGACCGAGCCGCACATTGGGGTCGAGGCTGACCAGGCGCCGGCCCCGCTCGCGCCTTGCCAGTGCCAACAAGGTGTCGGCAATCGGCTGTACCACCAGGGAGTAGGAGCCGATGTGCAGCCCGCGCACCTGTTCGCCCAGTTCAGGCAGATGCTCGACCAGGAGCTGGCGATCGGCACATCCTTCGCCGCGAAAGCTGTAGTGGGGAGAGCCGTCGGCGCCCACGGCCACCATGGCCAGGGTGCTGGGGGCGTCGAATTCCTGCAGGTAGCCAGTGTCCACGCCTTCGTTGTCCAGCACCTGTCGCAGGCGTTGGCCCAGGTAGTCCCGGGATAGCCCCGCCAGCAACGCCACATCGACGCCCAGGCGGCGCAGGCCCACCGCCACGTTGAATGGCGAGCCACCGGCGATCGCCTGGAAGGCCACCTTGTTGGCCGGGGCTCCGGCTTCGTCCGCGCTGAAGAAGTCGAACAGCGCTTCACCACACACCAGATACATAGTCATTCGCTCTGCAAGGGGTTGCCAGTTGCTGTCCATGGACTTGCGCAGCGGTTGGCGGGCCACCCGGGCGCCAGGCGCCGGGTGGTGCATGATAGGGCGAGCGTCGTGGGGTTTTCGATCCCTCTTTGCCTGTGGATCAGCTATCGGCAGCCAGCACGAGCTTATAGCCCAAGGTCCACTGGCTTTTTGCGCTTCACTGCCTAAGATGGCCGTCCTGGTCCCTTGCGTTGGAAATCTCTGTTCACGATGTCGGAAAAAGACACCATCTCCCTGCAACTGGTGCGTGAAGCGCTGTTGCAAAGTTGCGCTCCGGGCGCCGCCACCGATGAAGTACTGCACAAGGTCGGCATCGATCCGGCCGGCTTGCAGCAGGGCACCGGTCGGGTGCCGGCCAGCGCCTATGCGCGGCTCTGGCGCTTGCTGGCCAGGAGGCTGGACGATGAATTCTTCGGCATGGACCCGCGCAAGCTCAAGTCCGGCAGCCTGGCATTCCTCTGTCGTTCGGCCATGGCCCAGCCGACCCTGGCCCAGGGCCTGGATTCGGTGCTGGGATTCCTGTCGCTGATGCTCGAGCACCTGCCGGCGCAACTGGTGCGCCAGCAGAGCCTGGCGGAGATCGTGTTGCTGGAGGAGGTGTCTTCGCGCCGGGCCTTTACCTATTTCACTTACTGGATGATCGTCCATGGGGTGGCTTGCTGGCTGGCCGGACGGCGAATCCCGATCCTGGCCATCGAGCTGCGCTGTCCACAGCCGGAGTTTTGCGACGACTATCGGGTGATGTTCTCCGATAACCTGCGCTTCGACCGGCCGCGCACGCGGATGATCATCGCCGCCGATTGCCTGGACCTGCCGATCAAGCGCAGCGATGAGGAGCTCAAGCGCTTCCTCGGCCATGCCCCGGCCAATATCCTGGTCAAGTACCGCGATCCGCAGAGCCTGGCCAGCCGTATCAAGCAACAGCTGCGGCAGTTGCCGGGGGAGCAGTGGCCGGAAGCCGAGAGCCTGGCCCAGAGCCTGTGCATTTCCGCCTCGACCCTGCGCCGGCGCCTGGCCGAGGAGGGGCAGAGCTACCAGGCCCTCAAGGATGGGGTGCGCAAGGAGCTGGCCATCATCTGGCTGGCCGAGCCGCAGATCAGCTTCGCCGAGATCGCCGAGCGCCTGGGATTTGCCGATACCAGTTCGTTCTACAAGGCGTTTCGCAAGTGGTCCGGCTCCAATCCCGGGCACTATCGCAGCCTGATCCTCAACGTGCCGGCCTGACCCTTGGCCAAACCGGTCACGCAACTTGACAGCTTTGACCATTGTCCGGCCAGGGTCCTGGCGCCAGTATTTCGTTGATTCTGATGAGGTTCCCCCCATCAGGCCGTTGAAAAACTGCCTGCTATAAGAACAACGAGGGCTTCTGGCAATGCGCGATTACCTGTCCGCCACCGCAAACTTCAACTACCAGCACACCGTCGATGCCACCCTGGCCGGGTCGCTGCAGGCGCTCAATGCCTGCGTCGAGTGTTGTGACCGGCATGCGTTGCCCGGTCGCATCGCGTTGTTCTGGGAGGGCAAGGACGGCAGCAGCGCCAGCTACACCTTCACCGATCTACAAGACAAGGCCGGGCGCCTGGCCAACTTCCTCCTGGCCCAGGGCGTAGGCAGGGGCGACAAGGTCGCAGGCCTTTTGCCGCGCAATGTCGAGCTGTTGATCACGGTCCTGGCCACCTGGCGCATTGGCGCGGTGTACCAACCGCTGTTCACCGCCTTCGGACCCAAGGCCATCGAGCATCGGCTCAGCAGCTCCGAAGCCAAGGTGGTGGTGACTGACGCGGTCAACCGTCCCAAGCTCGCCGAACTCGCCAACTGCCCGACCCTGGTCACCGTGGCTGGCGTCAAGGGGCAGGGCATCGTGCGTGGCGACTTCAGTTTCTGGGCCGAGCTGGAGCGATATCCGGCCCGTTGCGAACCGGTGCTGCTCACTGGCGAAGACCCCTTCCTGCTGATGTTCACCTCGGGCACCACCGGGCCGTCCAAGGCGCTGCAAGTGCCGCTCAAGGCCATGGTCGCGTTCCAGAGCTATACCCGCGATGCGGTGGACCTGCGACCTGAAGATGCGTTCTGGAACGTCGCCGACCCGGGCTGGGCCTATGGCATCTATTTCGGCATCACCGGTCCGCTGGGCCTGGGTCATCCGATTACCTTCTACGACGGCCCCTTCACCCTCGAAAGTACCTGCCGGGTGATCAACAAGTACGGCATCACCAACCTCACCGGATCCCCCACTGCCTACCGGTTGCTGATCGCCGGTGGTGATCAGTTCGCCCGTTCGATCAAGGGGCGCTTGCGCATTGTCAGCAGTGCCGGCGAGCCGCTGAACCCGGAAGTGATCCGCTGGTTCGCCGAGCACCTTGAGGTGGTGATCCACGACCACTACGGCCAGACCGAACTGGGCATGGTGCTGTGCAACCACCACGCCCTGGAGCATCCGGTGCATGTCGGCGCCGCCGGTTTCGCCTCGCCGGGCCATCGCATCGTGGTACTGGACGAAGAGTACCGCGAGCTGGGGGTCGGCCAGCCGGGGATCCTCGCCATTGACCGCCGGCAGTCGCCGATGTGCTGGTTCGCCGGTTACTCCGGGGCACCGACCAGGGCCTTCGTCGGCGATTACTACCTGAGCGGCGATACCGTCGAGCTGAACCCGAACGGCAGCATCAGCTTCGTCGGGCGCAGCGACGATGTCATTACCACCTCAGGTTACCGAGTCGGCCCGTTCGATGTGGAAAGCGCCCTGGTGGAGCATCCGGCGTTGGTCGAGGCGGCAGTGGTGGGCAAGCCCGATCCTGAGCGCACCGAGGTGATCAAGGCTTTTGTGGTGCTGGGTGAACGTTACCGCGCCACCGCGGAATTGGCCGAGGAGCTGCGCCAGCATGTGCGCAAGCGCCTGGCGGCCCATTCCTATCCGAGGGAAATCGAGTTCGTCAGCGAATTGCCCAAGACCCCCAGCGGCAAATTGCAGCGCTTTATCTTGCGCAACCAGGAAATCGCCAAGGCTCAAGAGGCCGCGGCGGCAACAGTCAACGCGTGAACAGGATTTGAACGATGCAGATTCAGAACAAGGTTTTTCTCGTCAGTGGTGGTGCCTCGGGCCTCGGTGCGGCCAGCGCTGAAATGCTCGTGGCCGCCGGCGCCAGGGTGATGCTGGTGGACCTCAATGCCGAGGCCGTGGCGGCCAAGGCGCAGCAGTTGGGATGCCAGAGCGTGGTCGCCGATATCAGTCAGGAAGCAGCAGCCGAAGCGGCGGTCCAGGCGACGGTCCAGGCCTTCGGCGGGCTCCATGGCCTGGTCAGCTGTGCCGGCATCGTGCGGGGCGAGAAGATCCTCGGCAAGAACGGTCCCCATGCCCTGGCGAGCTTCGCCCACGTGATCAACGTCAACCTGATCGGCAGTTTCAACCTGATGCGCCTGGCGGCCGCGGCCATCGCCGAAGGCCAGGCCGATGCCGAAGGCGAGCGCGGGGTGATCATCAATACCGCTTCCGTCGCTGCCTTCGACGGGCAGATCGGCCAAGCAGCCTACGCCGCTTCCAAGGGCGCCGTGGCCAGCCTGACCCTGCCGGCGGCCCGCGAGCTGGCGCGCTTCGGTATCCGGGTGATGACCATTGCCCCGGGGATTTTCGAAACACCGATGATGGCCGGCATGAGCGACGAGGTCCGGGCCTCCCTGGCCGCAGGCGTGCCATTCCCACCGCGCCTGGGCAAACCTGCCGAGTACGCCGCGCTGGTACGGCATATCATTGAAAACAGCATGCTCAACGGCGAGGTGATCCGTCTCGACGGCGCCTTGCGCATGGCCGCCAAGTAAGGAGGATTTCATCATGTCCATTGCCCAAGATCCGATTGTCATCGTCAGCGCCGTACGTACCCCCATGGGGGGCTTCCAGGGCGAATTGAAAGGCCTCAGCGCGCCACAGCTGGGTGCCGAGGCCATCCGCGCCGCCGTGCAGCGGGCCGGGGTCGCCGCCGACAGCGTGGAAGAAGTGCTGTTCGGTTGCGTGCTGTCCGCCGGCCTCGGCCAGGCTCCGGCGCGCCAGGCGGCCCTGGGAGCCGGTCTGGACAAAGGCACCCGTTGTACCACCCTGAACAAGATGTGCGGCTCGGGCATGGAGGCCACCATCCTGGCCCACGACATGCTGCTGGCCGGCAGTGCCGAGGTGGTGATCGCCGGCGGCATGGAGAGCATGTCCAACGCCCCGTACCTGCTGGACCGCGCTCGGGCCGGCTACCGCATGGGCCATGGCAAGGTGCTGGACCACATGTTCCTCGATGGCCTGGAAGACGCCTACGACAAGGGCCGGCTGATGGGCACCTTCGCCGAGGACTGCGCCGAGGCCAACGGTTTTACCCGCCAGGTCCAGGACGAGTTCGCCATAGCGTCGCTGACCCGTGCCCAGCAAGCGATCAAGGATGGCCTGTTCAAGGACGAGATCGTTCCCCTGCAAGTGACCATCGGCAAGGAGTCCCGGCTGATCAGCGATGACGAGCAGCCGCCCAAGGCCAAGCTGGACAAGATCGCCAGCCTCAAGCCGGCGTTCCGCGAAGGTGGCAGCGTGACGGCCGCCAACTCCAGCTCGATTTCCGACGGCGCCGCGGCGCTGCTGCTGATGCGCCGTTCCGAAGCGCAGAAGCGCGGGCTCAAGCCACTGGCGGTGATCCATGGCCATGCGGCCTTCGCCGATACCCCGGGCCTGTTCCCGGTGGCTCCGGTCGGCGCCATCGAGCGCCTGATGAAGAAGACCGGCTGGTCCCTGGACCAAGTGGACCTGTTCGAGATCAACGAGGCTTTCGCCGTGGTCAGCCTGGTGACCATGAGCAAGCTGGAAATCCCCCATGACAAGGTCAACGTGCACGGCGGTGCCTGCGCCCTGGGCCATCCGATCGGCGCCTCCGGCGCGCGGATCCTGGTGACCCTGCTCTCGGCCCTGCGCCAGAAGGGCCTCAAGCGTGGCGTGGCCGCGATCTGCATCGGCGGTGGCGAAGCCACGGCCATGGCCATCGAATGCCTGTAACGAGGACCTGCCATGTTGCCCAATGACGAACAACAACAGATCAGCGATGCGGCCCGGCTATTCGCCCAGGAGCGTCTCAAGCCTTTTGCCGCTGACTGGGACCGCGAGCATCGCTTTCCCAGGGAAGCCATTGCCGAGATGGCCGAAATGGGCTTCTTCGGCATGCTGGTGCCAGAGCAGTGGGGCGGTTGCGACACCGGTTACCTGGCCTATGCCATGGCCTTGGAGGAAGTCGCCGCCGGCGATGGCGCCTGTTCCACCATCATGAGTGTGCACAACTCGGTGGGTTGCGTGCCGATCCTCAAGTTTGGCAATGATGACCAGAAGGAGCGCTTCCTCAAGCCCCTGGCCAGCGGCAGCATGCTCGGGGCCTTCGCCCTGACCGAACCCCAGGCCGGTTCCGATGCCAGCAGCCTGAAGACCCGGGCCCGCCGCGACGGCGACCACTATGTTCTCAACGGCTGCAAGCAGTTCATCACCTCGGGGCAGAACGCCGGGGTGGTGATCGTCTTCGCGGTCACTGATCCGGCGGCGGGCAAGCGCGGTATCAGCGCGTTCATCGTGCCCACCGACGCGCCGGGCTATAAGGTCGCGCGGATCGAGGACAAGCTCGGCCAGCACGCTTCCGACACCTGCCAGATCCTCTTCGAGGATGTGAAGGTGCCGGTGGCCAACCGCCTGGGGGCGGAGGGCGAGGGCTACAAGATCGCCCTGGCCAACCTCGAAGGCGGCCGGGTCGGTATCGCTTCGCAATCGGTGGGCATGGCTCGCGCCGCGTTCGAGGCGGCGCGCGACTACGCCCGCGAGCGCGAGACCTTCGGCCAGCCGATCATCGAGCACCAGGCCGTGGCTTTCCGCCTGGCGGACATGGCCACCCAGATCGCCGTGGCGCGGCAGATGGTGCATTACGCCGCCGCGCTGCGCGACAGCGGCAAGCCGGCCCTGGTGGAGGCCTCGATGGCCAAGCTGTTCGCCTCGGAGATGGCCGAGAAGGTCTGTTCCGCGGCCTTGCAAACCCTGGGCGGCTATGGCTATTTGAGCGACTTCCCGCTGGAGCGGATCTACCGTGATGTACGGATCTGCCAGATCTATGAAGGCACCAGCGACATTCAGCGCATGGTCATTTCGCGCAATCTCTGACTTTTAGCAGGAGCTGATTCATGAGCTACGAAACCATTCTGTTGGATATCAAGGATCGGGTCGGCCTGATCACCCTCAACCGCCCGCAAGCCTTGAACGCGCTCAACGCGCAGATCGTCGGCGAGATCAACCAGGCCCTGGATCGCCTGGAAGCCGACCCGCAGATCGGCTGCATCGTCATCACCGGCTCGAAGAAAGCCTTCGCCGCCGGCGCCGACATCAAGGAAATGGCTGAGCTGAGCTATCCGCAGATCTATCTCGACGACCTGTTCAGCGACAGCGACCGGGTGGCCAACCGGCGCAAGCCGATCATCGCCGCGGTCAATGGCTTTGCCTTGGGTGGCGGTTGCGAACTGGCACTGATGTGCGACTTCATCCTGGCCGGCGACAACGCCAAGTTCGGCCAGCCGGAAATCAACCTCGGCGTGCTGCCGGGCATGGGCGGCACCCAGCGCCTGACCCGCGCCGTGGGCAAGGCCAAGGCGATGGAACTGTGCCTGACGGGACGTTTCATCGACGCCGTGGAAGCTGAGCGTTGCGGCATCGTCGCGCGTATCGTGCCGGCCGACGAGTTGGTGGAAGAAGCACTGAAGGTCGCCGCGCTGATCGCCGGCAAGTCGGTGCCGGTGAGCATGATGATCAAGGAAAGCGTGAACCGCGCTTTCGAGGTCAGCCTGTCCGAAGGCGTGCGCTTCGAGCGCCGGGTATTCCACGCTGCCTTCGCCACCCAGGACCAGAAGGAAGGCATGGCCGCCTTCATCGCCAAGCGCGAGCCGCAGTTCAAGGACCGCTGAGGCGGTTCGCGGCGATAAAAAAATCGCAGCTTTAGCTGCGATTTTTTTGTGTCTTCAAGAATGCTATCGCGGGCATGGTACTCCTGCAGGGGCATGGTTTCCCTGCAGGAGCGCCATGCCCGCGATACTTTTACTCGATCAGACCAGGTAGTGCTTCAACTCGCGGGCGATCAGCATGCGCTGGATCTCGCTGGAGCCTTCGTAGATCTGGGTGATCCTTGCGTCGCGGTAGTAGCGTTCCACCGGGTAGTCCTCCAGATAGCCATAGCCGCCGTGGATCTGCATGGCCGAAGAGCAGACCTTCTCGGCCATCTCCGAGGCGAACAGCTTGGCCTGGGAGGCTTCGGACAGGCAGGGCTGGCCGGCGCTGCGCAGGCGGGCGGCATGCAGGATCAGCAGGCGCGCGGCGTTGATCCGGGTGTGCATGTCCGCCAGCAGGTTGGCGATGCTCTGGTGCTCGATGATCGGCTTGCCGAACTGCACCCGGTCGCGGGCATAAGCCAGGGACGCTTCGAAGGCAGCCCGGGCGATCCCCAAGGCCTGGGCGGCGATGCCGATGCGCCCGCCTTCGAGGTTGGACAGGGCGATGGCCAGGCCCTTGCCGCGTTCGCCCAGCAGGTTGGCGGCCGGCACGCTGCACTGGTTGAGGGTCACGGCGCAGGTGTCGGAGGCGCGGATGCCCATCTTGTGCTCGGTGCGGTCGACGATGAAGCCCGGGGTGTCGGTGGGGACCAGGAATGCCGACAGGCCTTTCTTGCCCAACTCCGGATCGGTGACGGCGAAGACGATGGCCAGTTGCGCACGCTTGCCGTTGCTGACGAACTGCTTGGCGCCGTTGATCACCCATTGGCCGTCGCGCAGTTCGGCGCGGGTCTTGAGGTTGTGGGCCTCGGAGCCGGCCTGGGGTTCGGTCAGGCAGAAGCAGCCAATGGCCTCGCCACTGGCCAGGCGTGGCAGCCAGGCCTGCTTCTGCTCTTGGCTGCCGTAGTTGAGGATCGGCCCGCAACCCACCGAGTTGTGGATGCTCATCAGGGCGCCGGTGGCGCCGTCGCCAGCGGCGATCTCTTCCACGGCCAGGGCATAGGCCACGTAGTCCAGGTAGCTGCCGCCCCATTGTTCGGGGACTACCATGCCCAGCAGGCCCAGTTCACCCATCTTGCGGACCAGGGCGTCGTCGATCCAGCCGGCCTTTTCCCAGGCCTGGGCATGGGGCGCGATTTCGCCGCGGGCGAAATCCCGGGCCATGTCGCGGATCATCACTTGTTCTTCGGTCAATTCGATGTCGTGCATGAGTTCAGCTCCCGCTGCCGTCGAAACCGCTGAAGAAGCTCGCTACCCGGTCGGCCTCGAGGGCTGCCAGGGTTGGCGGATTCCAGTGCGGGGTCTTGTCTTTGTCGATGATCAGGGCACGCACGCCCTCCATCAGGTCGCCACGCTCGAACCACTGGCGGTCCAGGTGCAGCTCCAGCTCGAAGCATTGTTCCAGGGCCAGGTGCCGGCCCTGGCGCAGCATCTTGAGGGTCACGGCCATGGCCAGTGGCGAACGGGTCTCGAGCAGGTCGGCGGTGGCCAGTGCCCATTCGTGGCTATCGGCCACGCTCACGCTGCGCAGTTGCTCGACGATGGCTGGCATGTCGGGCAGGGCGAAGAAATGGTCGATGGCCGGGCGCAGGCTGGCCAATGGCGCGTCGGGCAGGGCCTGGACGCCAAGCTTGGCCAGCAGCCCCTGCAGGTCCTTGAGCGGCGAATGGCTCCACTGCAGGCGGTCCAGGCGCTGGTCGAGCAGGGCCAGCTTGTCGCTTTCCAGGTGCCAGTCGGCCAGGCCGCAATACAGGGCGTCGGCAGCGCGGATCTGCACGCCGCTGACCCCCAGGTAGGTGCCCAGCTCGCCGGGGATGCGTGAGAGGAAATAACTGCCGCCGACGTCCGGGAAATAACCGATGGCCACTTCCGGCATCGCCAGGCGGCTGCGTTCGGTCACCACCCGCAGATCCGCACCTTGCACCAGGCCCATGCCGCCGCCGAGGACGAAACCGTCCATCAGCGCCAGCACCGGCTTGCGGTAATGATGGATCGCCAGGTCCAGGGCGTACTCCTCGACGAAGAACTCTTCGTGCAGGGTGCCGCCGCTCTTGTAGCTGTCGTACAGCGAGCGGATATCGCCGCCGGCGCAAAAGGCTTTTTCACCGGCGCCGCGCAGCACCACTGCATGGATTTCCGGAGCCTGGGCCCAGGCATCCAGTTGCCGTTGCAAGGTACGCACCATGGACAGGGTGATGGCGTTGAGACCGGCGGGGCGATTGAGGGTCAGGTGGCCGATGTGGTTGCGCACCTCGACCAGCACCTCGTCCTGAGGCGCATCGAGTTCCCGGGCCGTGTGGGATGAAACCTGAGCAGTCATCACTAACTCCCTGCTTTTATTGTCTTTATATGAGGCTCGCGGACGAGCATCGGCGGATCGTATCAGTGCAAATTTGCCTTGTACAACCCGGAAAGCTGCAGTTTGGCTGTGCATTTTTGCATGGTCGCACCAGCCTCGAGAACACGTGGTGGAGGCCCCTGCAGCGGGGCCTGCAGCCTTGGCCCGAGCACTGGGGACAGCGTGTCGAGGCTCGCCAGCCGCGGCGGAAAAAAACCATGGATGCTCTTGATCTGGACCCGGTTTCCAGTGTGCGCCGTCACTATGCTGGTGCGCCATCACTGTCGTGCCTGTTCCATCCCGACCCTGCTGGAGGCCCTTGTCATGATCGTTCGTCCCGCATCCCTGGCCGACCTGCCGGCTCTCTTGCTCCTGGCCCGCAGCGCCGGGGCCGGCCTCACCACCTTGCCCGCCGATGCCGGGCGCCTCGGCCAGCGCCTGGAGTGGGCGCACAGGACCTTCGCCGGGCAGGCCGAACGGGCCGACGCCGATTACCTGTTCGTGCTCGAGGACTCCCAGGGCCAGGTGGTGGGCATCTGCGCCCTGGCGGGGGCAGTAGGCATGCGCGAACCCTGGTACAACTACCGCCTCGGCAGGAACTACAGCGGCCGGCGCTTGACCTCGACCAGCGCGGCGCCGATGTATTCGCCGACCATGGCGATGCCTACCAGGGCCATGTCCATGGCGCCGAGGATCAGATGATCGATGCTGAAATCGTCGGCGAACCACTGGTGCAACAGATAGGAACAGGTCAGCAGCAGGGTGGCCAGGCTAAGCACGCTGAACCAGCGCAGGGGCTTGTGGGAAAAGGCCAGGACTCCCTCCATCGCCAGGTCCACTTCATCAGCTTGTAGTAGAGCTGGGCGCTCAGGCGCTTGCCGGCGGACATTGCCGATTCCTTGCCGAAGTTGCGGCTCAAGTTCAAGCAACGCACCCGGGGGGCGCGCGGCAGAACTGTTCCAGCAGTTCGTAACTTCCGTCATGGCTGCCGTCGTGGACATACAGGACTTCATAGACCACCGGCAGGGCGCTCAGTACCAACATCAAGCGATGGTGGAATTCCGGTAATACATGGGCTTCGTTGTAACAGCAGACAATGACGCTGATGAGTTGCTGATGGTCTACTTGCACATGGCTAGGCAGTTTCATTTTTAAACGTCCAGGTCCGGTTGATCCAGTAGCTGCCCAAGGTCGGGCAGAAAGTAATCAGTAATTGCGTCGATAACGGCAAGTACCGTGCCAGGGCCAGCAGGCACAGCATCAGCAAGGCATTGCCGAGGTTGTAGGCCGCGGCCGTCACGCAGAAGCGCAAGGCCTGGTCGCTGCGAGCCCGGTAGTCGCCCCGGGGAAAGGTCCAGCGCTAGTTGCCCTGGTAGCTGAGCCAGGTTCCCAGGCCGGCGCCCAGCAAACTGGCCAACAGCGCCGGCAGGCGGGCCGCTACAATGGCGCTCGACTTTGATGCTCTCGAGGCAGTATGGATATCGACCTGGCCCGCACCTTCCTGGAAATCGTTCGCAGCGGCAGCCTGATCGCCGCTGCCGAGCGCCTGCACCTGACCCAGACCGCCATCAGTGCCCGAGTACAGAACCTGGAGGGGCAGCTCAACTGCAAGCTACTGGTGCGCAACCGGGCCGGGGCCCGGCCCACGGCCGATGGCGAAGCCTTCATCGCCTACGCCAACCAACTGGTGCAGACCTGGGAAGCGGCCCAGCGCGACCTGCCGCTCCTGGCGGGTTATCGCAATGTGCTGCATGTCGGCGGCGAATTGAGCCTGTGCAATCCGTTGATGCTGCACTGGGTCCGGCGCCTGCGCCAGGCTTTGCCCAACCATGCGGTGCGGACCCAGATCGGCGATGGCGCGAGCTTGCAGCGTCAATTGGAGTTGGGCGTGCTGGATGCGGCGCTGGTGTTCCAGCCGCTGTACTCGCCAGGCTTGCAGGTTGAGCAACTGCTGGAGGAAAAACTGATCCTGGTGCGCCTGGCCGGACGCCCGGAGCCCTATGTGTATATCGACTGGGGCGAGGATTTCCGGCGCCAGCACGACGCCGCGCTGCCTGAACAGGCCAAGGCCGCAGTGGGTTTCAACCTTGGGCCCTTGGCGCTGCAGTTCATCCTCGATTCCGGCGGCAGTGGCTACTTCCGTACCCGGGTGGTCCAGAGCTACCTGGACAGCGGCGTGCTGGAGCGAGTGGAGAAGGCCCCGGAGTTCAGTTTCCCCACCTACCTGCTATATGCCCGGGAGCGTGATTCGGCTTCCTTGCAGCAAGCCTTCGAGGTCTTGCGCGAAGTGATCGGACAGGACACCGACTGGTCCCAGCGCTGGTCGCCGATCATCTGACGGGCGTTTCGGCCTGGGCCAGCGGCAAGCGCCGCCTCAGGGGTGTGGCTCGGGAGCCGAGGCCAGCACCTGGCCGATGCTGCGACGCCGGGCATGGGCCTCGCTGGCGTGAACCAGCTGCTCGAGATCCTCGGGCGTGACGTCGAAGAACTCTTCCATTTCCTCCAGGGCCAGCTTCAGGTCGGCGGCGGTGATCGCCAGGCTGTCGGCGGCAGAGGATGGAACCAGGACGGCCGGCGGCTCGCTCGGCCCCTTGGGGTAGCGGGTGCGGGTCAGGTTGTTATAGGCCAGGGCGCTGGCCAGCAGGCTGGCGGCGGCCAGCATCACCGGCCCCAGCTCCAGCCAGCCCAGGGCGATGCTGTCCGGATCGGCCAGCACCAGGGTCAGGGCCACCGCACCAGCGGGCGGATGCAAGCAACGTAGCCAGCACATCAGCACCACTGCCATGCCCGCAGCCAGGCAGGCGCTGCCCAGGCTGCGCCCCAGAACCTGGGCCACCAATAGCGCCATTACCGCGGCGCACAGGTAGCCGCCAAGGATCGACCAGGGTTGCGCCAGGGCCCCGGAGGACACTGCAAACAGCAGCACCGCCGAGGCGCCGAGGGGGCCGATCAGGTGCACGGCCACGGGCATGCCGAACACCTGGGCGCAGAACCAGACACTGAACAGGGTCCCCAGGGCCATGCCGATGGCGGCGCGGCTCCATTCCAGGGGGCGGGTATTGATGGCGGCGGGTTTCCAGCGGGCGAACATCGACAAAAAAGATCCATTTCCAGACGGCGGGCAAAAAGAAGGGCTTGTCTGGATCACCAGAAAGCCCTTGAACGTTCCAACATTTGGGGGAGGAACGGGCGCAGTTTGCCGCTGAATGCCCTGGCTGGCAAATTCATAATAATGCTGCTTAAGTGCAGTTTTTTTGCACTTAAATCCCGCCCCCGCCAAGCGGCTGAAGTTGTCTGGTAGCGCATCGACGAGCTCAAGATGAATCGGTTCAGGGCTGCATCCGGCTTCACGGCAATGGGATTCTGCTGGCAGGTCATGGTGTATCGCCGGCAACTTATGACATCCCTGCCAGTCGACGAATATCGCCCCCTGATGGAGTTGCACAAACGTTATAGCAACTCTTTTAACTACTGAATTAAAAGCGGCGATGTTCTTCGCCTGCGCAATTCGAACTCCCTTCGAACCGGTCGCGATCACGTTATATCGATATTTAATAGCGCTAGTTGCGCAGGCAAATGTTTCATTGTAAGAATTGCCGGGTCATATGGGTCGACGCTTCGAGGGCCGGGTAGTACTCAGGCTGGCTACTTTGACTTTCTGCAAGCTATCAGGACGATAACCCATGAATGACGATGCACTTCTGGATGAAGTAAAAAGCTGGTTTATCAATTGTTTAGGTTGTGCGGCCGGAAGACGAGAGTTCAGCAAGAATCGCTACATGCTGGCTATCGCGCGCACTACGCAGGATGCCCGGGACATCTTCGATGATTACGTCCGGGCCCTGGAGGCCCGCGAGACGGTGGCCTGCCTGATCATCTGCCCGACCACCAGCCAAGAGCAGAAGTCCTACAGCGTGGCCCAGGAGGTACGGCGCCTGTCGGCGCTGTTCAGTCCCCTTGGCGAGTTCTCCGCCGAGGAGCTGGCGACAGGCAAGGCGCTGAACAAGAAGCTCTACCTGACCTGTCCGGTTACCAACGCCAAGATATTGTTCGAGGACTTCGATGCGGTGGCGTTCTGTCCGCAGTCGGATGATATCGACGATGAACTTTACGACCCGTTGATGGCGGCGCCCATTCCCGCCGTCAACTTCAACTCGGATGTATATGCCTTCTCGATGTTCTGTCGCGACATGAGTTTGCAGAAGTTTCAGCGAGAAGTCTTCGAGTTGTCGGCGACGCAACGCGGCGAACTCTACAAGATGGTGCTGCATGGCTGGCAGAGCATTGCACAAAGGACCCTGGACAATTACATCAAGATGACCGATGTAAGCAAATGCCCGGTCTACCTGCATGACGACAACCAGTACTGGTTCGCCAACCATCAGGACCCGGCCTTTGCCGAATCCGTGAAGGAGCTGTATCGGCATGACATGCCGTTGATCTATGTCCCGAAGATCTTCTGCGAGTGGGAACAGTACTTCAGCGTCGGCCGTATCCCGGACTTCAGCGAAACTGCCACGGCTGGCAGCCAACACCTGGAAGAGCCTGTATCCAGCATTGAGGTGGTGTGATGAGTCAGGACGCTAGTTTCTCCGCAAAGTTGGTTTTCATCGGTTTTGGCTCCATCGCCAGGGCCACCCTTGGGTTGTTCATGAAAACCCGTCAGTTCGACCTGGCGCAGGTGGTGGTGATCGCCCCGGATCTCAAGCAGCACCAGCCGTTCGTTGCGCTGGGAGTCGACTTCATCAATCTGGCCCTGACCCCGGACAATCTCCACAGCGTGTTGCGCGATGTAGTGGCGCCGGGAGACTTCATCGTCAACCTGTCGGTCAATGTCAGCAGCGCCGAGCTGATTCGGCTCGCCCACGAACAAGGCGCGCTGTACCTGGATACTTGCATCGAGCCCTGGGAGGGCCTCTACGACTCCCCGAGCCTGACCACCTCGCAGCGCTCCAACTACGCCCTGCGTGATCAGTTGCTGGCCCTGGCAGAGGAACTCGGCCCGGGCCCCACTGCGGTGCTCACCCATGGCGCCAACCCCGGGCTGGTCTCGCACTTCGTCAAGGCGGCGCTGCTGGAGCTGGCCGGGAAACTGGCGGTCGCGGTGCCCAGGGGCGACGGCGAGCCGGCCTGGAACGAGTTGGCGATGGCGTTGAACGTCAAGGTGATCCACATCGCCGAGCGCGATACCCAGCGCTCCACGCAAATCAAGTCCGACGGCGAGTTCGTCAATACCTGGTCGGTCGATGGCTTCATCAGCGAGGCCGGCCAACCGGCGGAGCTGGGCTGGGGTTCCCACGAAAGGACCTGGCCGCCGTTCGCCCGGCATCACCAGTTCGGGTCGAACAACGCGATCTACCTCGAACGCCCGGGGGCTTCGGTTCCCGTCAAGACCTGGACGCCCAACGGCGGCCCTTGCACTGGCCTGCTGATCACCCATAACGAAGCCATCTCGATTCCGGACTTCCTGGCGGTCAAGGACAACGACGTGCTGCTCTACCGTCCCACCGTGCACTACGCCTACCACCCTTGCGACGATGCCTTGCTATCGGTGCATGAGTACATCGGTCGCGGCTGGCGGGCCCAGGACAGCAAGCGGATCATGGCCGACGAAATCGCCTCTGGCGGGGTCGATGCCCTTGGGGTGTTGCTCATGGGGCACGGGCTGAACGCCTATTGGTATGGGTCGATCCTGAGCATCGACCAGGCCCGGCAGATCGCCCCCTTCAATACCGCCACCAGCCTGCAGGTCGCGGCGGGAGTGTATTCGGGCATCATCTGGGCGATCGAGAACCCAGCGCGAGGGATAGTCGAACCGGAGCAGATGGACCATCGCCGGGTACTGGAGATCGCCTTGCCGTTTCTTGGGCGACTCGAAGGCATCCAGACCGACTGGACGCCGCTGGACACCACCAACGCCCTGTTCCATAAACCCGAGGGCGATTTCTGTCCCTGGCAGTTCGAGCACTTCACGGCTATCTAGACAAGGTCGGCACCTCCATGGAAAACCCTGGCATCGAGTACACGGACAAGCAGCGTTGGCTGGCCCTGACCAAGATCAACACACTGTCGGTACTTTCACAGGTCGTGCAAATCGGCACCATCACGCCCTTGCTGTCGCTGTCACTGGAGCAGCAGGGCGTGCAGCCGGCCAAGATCGGGGTGATCGTCAGTGCCTCGTGGATCGCGATCCTGTTGCTGTACAAGATCGTCCCGCGTCTGTTGGGACACCTGGGACTGGTCAAGGCCAATATCCTCAGCGCGGCGTTGACCATCGCCGCGCTGATCGGCATGACCTTGACCCGCAACCTGGCGCTGATCTTCGCCCTGAACTTTGTCCTGGGGATAGGCCTGATCCTGCGCTGGATCGCCTGCGACACCTGGATCGTCTCGGTGGCGTCGCGTAACGAGCGCGGCCGGGCGATCGGCGTGCATGAAACGCTCATGGGCCTGGGGATCGCGGTAGGTCCGCTGTTGCTGGTGGTGTTCGGCGTCGGCAGCGTCGTGCCTTACTACGCCTGTGCGACCATCGTACTGGTCTCGGGCGTGCTGGCCCTGACCTTGAAAGAGCACGATACGCAGCCCCAGACGCCGGCGCACAAGCATCACGCGAAGCTGTTCGGCCTGATCCCCCTGGCCCTGTGCGGGGCCTTCATCGCCGGGTTCGCCGAAACCTCCTCGGTGTCGTTCCTGGCCGGCTATAGCCTTTCCACGGGATATGCCCTGACCGCAGCGACGCTGCTGATCTCGGTGTTCGGTATTGGCGGCACGGTCCTGCAGTTGCCCATTGGCTGGATCGCCGATCGCACCTCCTGCAAGACCGGGCAATTGCTCTGCGGCCTGGTCTTGCTGCTGGGCACGGTGGCGATTCCGTTCAGCCAGCCGTTGCCCTGGTTGGCGACCCTGATCGTCTTCTTCTGGGGGGCCGCGATCGGCGGCATGAATACGCTGGCGGTGATCGAGGCGGGGCACCGGGTTGGCGAGCACCAGGTGTCCACGGCCATGACCGCCATTGCCATGTTCTACACCCTGGGCAGCGTACTGGGGCCGATCATCACCGGTGCCACTGTGTCTTACGTCAGCTCGCACGGACTGATGATTTCGGTTGGCGTGGTGGGGGTGTTTTTCGTGGCGCTATTGGCGCTGCGCCGGACGGCCACGGTGCAACTCGAGGGGCAATAGCCGCTCAAGTGAGCCACGCCTGCTGTTCGGTCAGAGCAGCAGGCGCATGGCGCAGCGGCGTTGCGCCGGCAGCCCGTGCGCTACCTCGTCGGCCAGGACCTGATGCAGGCGTGCTGGCAGCCGGGCCGTTTCCAGGGTGACGAAGCCCAGGCGCTGATAGAAGGGTTCGTTCCACGGCAGCTCGCGGAAGGTGCTCAGGGCCAGGGACTCGAGCCCTTGCTGGCGCGCATGCTCGATCGCAGCCTGCAGCAGGGCCTTGCCGATACCCCGGCCCTGGTGGTCGCTGGCTACCGATACTTCCCATACATGCAGTTGCGGGCCGAAGACCTGGGCCGCGAGAAAAGCGCATGGGCCAGCATCGCCGGCGATGGCCACCCAGACTACCTGGGTGCGGATGCGTTGCTCGTGGCAAGCGGTATCCGCCACTGGCGCGTCGGCCAACCAGGCTAGTTGCGGATCGCGACGAAACAGCACGGCAGCGGAAGTCTCGATGGCGGGGAGGAAGCTGGCATCGGGCACTCGCGCCCGGCGGATTTCAATGGTCATGGGCGCGAGTGTAAGGAGCCGCCGGGGCCTTGTGCAACGGCTTCAGGGCTGTGGCAAGGCGGGGCCGGGCAAGTGCAGGAGGACGAAGTCGTTCTTGTCGAAGCGTGCGCTGAGCACCGGTTTCAGCCCAGCCAGGGAACTACCTTGCAGGTCGGCGAGGTCGCCCTGGTCGAGGATGATCCAGGCGGGCCCGGCAATCTGCTCCAGCGCCGTGGGCCGGTCGGTGAAGCGTGGCTGCAGGTCCTGGTCCAGGTTGACCATGAACTTGATCGCCTTGGCGTCCTTGCCCATGCGGTGCAGGACCAGTGGTGCCGGCTGCTCCTCGATCAGGCGCAGCGCCGCCTGGCTAAAGTCCCGGGTGTCATAGAGCCGGTGCTGGACGGGTTCGAACACACCGATATAGCAGGCCCAGACCGCCAGCACCGCGCTGCAGGCCAAGCCCACGGCGCGCCACTGGCGCTTGAACAGCAACGCCAGGGACAACAGTTGCAGCAGCCCCAGCACCAGCAGCATGGGGGTGAGGCTGGTCAATTGGTCGGGGAATTTGCGCTGCAATACCACCAGGCCCACCATCAGCAATGCCGGCAATAGCAGCCACAGGCCCTGGATCAATCCGCGCAGCCAAGCCATCAGCCGGCCGCCATGGGCCTGGAACGGATAGCTCGCGATGATGGCCGCCATGGGCAGCATCGGCAGCAGGTAGCGTGCCTTCTTCGCCTGGGGAATCGACAGGCCGATCATCACCACCAACGCCGCGGCGGTGCTCCAGCGCAGCAGCCTCAGGGCCGGGCTGGCCGGTTCGCCCGAGCGGCCCACCAGCACGGCGACCCAGGCCAGCAGCGCCAGCGGGTAGGCCAGGGCGTAGTTGCCCAGGGAACTGGTGAAGTAATAGAAGACATCACTGGAGCCTTCGCTGCCGTCCATGCGCCCCATGAACTGCATGCGGATCACATCGTCGACGAAGCCCTGGCCGCCGCTGAGCTTGGCCAGCCACAGCAGCAGGGCAATGCACAGCACCAGTAATCCAAGGGCGCTGAAGCCAAACCCGAACAGGCGCCGCCACTGGCTTGCCAACAGGTAGTAGCTGCACAGCATACCGGTGGGGATCACCAGGCCAATGGGCCCGCGAATGGCAAAACCCAGCACCAGCAACAGCAGGATCCAGCCCAGGCGTCGGGGCGCGGCGAAGTGGTCATGGGCGTAACCCAGGTAGAACACCGCCAGGGACACGGCGGCCAGCATCTGGTCCAGGGATACCGCGCGGGTTTCGCTGATGAAGGTATTGCTCAGCAGCAACAGGGCGATGCTGGACAGCGCCCAGGTGCGGGAATAGGGCGCCAGCAGGCGATAGAGCAGGCTGACGATCAGTGCCGAGGCGATTGCCGTGGGCAACCAGGCGGTGAAACTGGTGACCTGTCCGCCGGGAAGCGAGAACAGCCACACCAGCAGGGTCGAGGCGCTGGTGTAGTCGGCATAGGGCTCGCCATAGGTGGTAGGGAAGAATCCCGGACCATGGCGCAGCATTTCCTTGGCGAACAGGACGAACCGGGAATCGAAGCCGATCGCCGACTGATGGTCGGCGCCGGCGCAGAACAGCAGCAAAGTCAGCAGCCCCAGCCCCAACGATTGCCAAAGTAATGTGTTCGAAGGGGAGCTGGAGTGCGTGCTCATTCAGGCCTCGGTGGACCACTGCTGATGAGGGATCGGCAGGTTGCGCGACTCGCCGCGACCGATCGGGAAGTAAGTGAAGCCATTGCGGGCCAGGCGTTCGGCGTCGTACAGGTTGCGGCCGTCGAAGATCACCGGGGCCTTGAGACGCTGCTGGATGAGTTCGAAATCCGGTGCCTTGAACTGCTGCCACTCGGTGCAGATGATCAGGGCGTCGGCGCCGTTGAGCACCGACTCCGGGGTGCCCATGAGCATCAGGCGCGATTCATCCAGATACAGGCGCTGGGTTTCCTGCATGGCTTCCGGATCGAAGGCCCGGACCTCGGCGCCGGCGGCGAACAGCGCATCGAGCAGGACCCGGCTCGGGGCGTCACGCATGTCGTCGGTGTTGGGCTTGAATGCCAGGCCCCACAGGGCGAAGGTCTTGCCTTCCAGGTCGCCCTTGTAGAACGCCTTGATGCGCTCGAACAGCTTGTGCTTCTGCCGCTCGTTGATGGCTTCCACCGCTTGCAGCAGGTCGCTGGAGCAGTGGGCCTGCTCGGCGCTGTGGATCAGGGCGCGCATGTCCTTGGGGAAGCACGAGCCGCCATAGCCGCAGCCAGGGTAGATGAAGTGGTAGCCGATACGAGTGTCGGCGCCGATACCCAAGCGTACCGACTCGATATCGGCCCCCAGGTGCTCGGCCAGCTCGGCGATCTGGTTGATGAAGCTGATCTTGGTCGCCAGCATGCAGTTGGCGGCGTACTTGGTCAGCTCGGCGCTGCGCAGGTCCATGAACATGATGCGGTCGTGGTTGCGGTTGAACGGCGCATACAGGTCGCGCATCACATCGCGCACTTCCTCGCGGGCGCAGCCGATGATGATGCGGTCCGGACGGCGGCAGTCGGCAACCGCCGAGCCTTCCTTGAGGAATTCCGGATTGGAGACGATATCGAACTGCAGTGGACGACCGTCCAGGGCTTTCTCGATGTGGGCCTTGAGGGTATCGCCGGTGCCTACCGGTACGGTGGATTTCTCCACCAGGATCAGCGGCTGTTCACGGTGACGGGCCACGGCATCGCCCACCGACAGCACGTAGCGCAGGTCGGCCGAGCCGTCTTCGCTCGAGGGCGTGCCAACGGCAATGAACAGCACCTGGCCGTGCTGTACCGCGAGTTTCTCGTCGTTGGTGAAGTGCAGGCGCTTGGCCTCGAGGTTTTCCTTGACCAGGCTCGCAAGCCCGGGTTCGAAGATGCTCACGTGTCCTTGTTGCAGCTGTTTGACTTTGTGCTCATCGATGTCCATGCAGATGACATCGTGGCCGACTTCAGCCAACACGGCAGCCTGTACGAGGCCGACATAACCACTTCCAAATACACTGATTTTCATGGGGTATTCCTGGGACTTGTCGCGGGTGCAGATCGAGAGTTGATGGTGATGACCCCAAGGATGACCAAGGCCACCCCAAGGGTTTTGGAAAGCGTGAACGGCTCATTGAACAGCGGCAGGCCGGCGGCTAGCAGGTAGACCAGCGCGTAGCTGATGCTCAACAGCGAATAAGCCCGGCCCAGTGGCAGGTCGCGCAGGGCCAGCAGCCAGCAGAGCATCGACAGGGCGTAGGCGCCGATGGCCGCGATGACCACCGCCAGGGCGGCCAGGTCGACGCTGCCGTTAGCCAGGGCGTCCAGCCACTGCTGGGGTGCGGGCAGGCGCGTCATGCTCCAGCGCATGGCCAGTTGTGCGCCGCTGACCAGCACCACGCTGGCCAGGGCGAAGGCAAAGCCCTTGGCCCGGCTCATGCGTGACGCCCCAGCAGCACTACGCCGCCGATCACCAGGGCGACCCCCAGCCAATGCTGGCGGTCGATGGGCTCGTGGAAGACGAAACGGGCAACCAGGGTGACCAGCACGAAATTCAGGCTGAGCATGGGGTAGGCCACGCCCACTTCCATGCGCTGCAATACCAGCAGCCATACCAACAGGCCCAGGCCGAGGCTGAACAGGGCCAGCCACAACCAGCCCGAGCGCAACTTGGCCAGCAGGCCCGAGGGTCGCTCGCGCCAGCTTTCCACGGCGAATTTCTGCGCCACCTGGCCCAGGCAGGTGAGCCCGCAGGCCAGCAATAGCAGCAACAGGCTCATGGCTGGTCCTGGGGAATGATGAAGATCACGATGTTGCCTTGCTGGTAGCGCTTGGCGTCTTTGGGCAACCGGTCGACTTCATGGTCTTCGTCATCGTCCTTGACCCGCATCGCCACGCCCACCGAACCCTGCTTGCGGGCTTCGGCGATCCAGGACTGGACCTGGTCCAGCTCGACCTGGCGCTGCACCGAGTCGGCATAACCCAGGCCGTATTTCAGCTCGCCCTTGGTGTTGTAGAGGGTCACGTCGTTGCGGCGCAGGCGCCAGGCCAGCGCGGATGCGGTTCCCAGGTCGTTGCTCAGCAAGGCCTTGGCCTGGTTCAGTTCCGCGACATGATCGATGATGAACTGGTCGGGAATCTTGTTATAGACCACCGAGTTGGGCAGGGCCGCCGGGGCCAGGGCCACCAGCAGGAAGCTACCCAAAGCCGGAGCCGCCCACATGTTCGATGGGCGCATGGCCGCCAGCAGGTTGCTGAAGATCCAGCCCAGCAGCAGGACGTACACCAGCACCAGGTGCTGCGGTTCATCCACATACACCGGCTTTTTCAGCTGGAAGTACACCAGTGCCAGGAGTCCCAGCAGGCCCGCCAGCAAATTGAGCAGGCCATTGAGACTGATGAGGCGCGTCTGCTTGTTGCTCAGCCGATCCATCAGGGCATTGCCCATCAACAGCGCCAGAGGCAACAGGCACGGCAGGATATAGGCGGGCAGCTTGCCCTTGCTCAGGCTGAAGAAGGCCAGTGGCAGCACCAGCCACAACAGCAGGAAGCCACTACTGCCCAAGCGCCGCTGGTGCCAGGCTTGCATGAAGGTGGCTGGCAGCAGCATGACCCACGGCACACTGAAGGCCACCAGCAACGGCAGGTAATACCACCATGGCGAGGCATGCTGGGCGTCTTCACCGGCGAAACGGCGAATATGCTCGTGCCAGAAGAAGAAACGCCAGTAGTCCGGCTCTTGCGCATGTACCGCCAAGGCCCAGGGCAGGCTGATGACCACCGCGACGAACACACCGATACCGCCAAAGACCAGCAGCGAGCGCAGGCGCTTCTGCCAGATGGCGTAGGGCAGGGCCACCAACACCGGCAGTAACCAGGCCAGGAATCCCTTGGTCATGAAACCCATGCCGCAGGCCAGGCCCAGGACTACCCAGGCCAGCAGCTGTCCGCGGGAAGTCTTGCAGTCGAAAGTGAACCACAAGGCCACCAGGCTCAGGTTGACCCAGAAGGTGAACTGCGGATCGAGGTTGGCGTAGCCGGCCAGCAACGCCACTACGGTGAAACTCATGTATAGCAAGGCGCTGGCCACGGCCTTGCGCGAGTCGTTCCACAAGCGCATGGCCAACAGGTAGGCCAGGACTACGTTAAGGCCGGTGCTCAGGGCCGAGGCCACGCGCACGCCGAACAGGTTGTCACCGAACACCGCTTGGCCGATGGCCATGAGCCAATAACCGGCCACCGGTTTTTCGAAGTAGCGAATACCCATGAAATGCGGCGACGCCCATTGCCCGCCATGGAGCATTTCCTGGCTGATCTGCGCGTAGCGGGTTTCATCGGGAATCCACAGGCCGTGGGTAGCCATGGGCAGGAGGTAGAACAGGCCGAAAGCGATCAGCAGTAGCGGCAGGGCCCAGCGTCTGGTCATGCTCCCTGTACTCCCAGCCAGCCTTCACGGCCTTCCAGGGCGCCGCGTACCACCTGGCCTGCCGGCAAGCTGGAAATATCCGCCGGGAGCATGTCTCCCAGGGGTTGGAAATGAATGTCGCGCTGCTTGGCGGTGGCCAGCAGCTGACGGAAATCATTGGCCATCAGAATCCCTTCTACTTCGGCGTGGATGGTGTAGACATTGAGCTTGCCTGGCTTGAACCGGTCGAGGATGAAGGCGTTGAAATCAGCGCTCGACACCACGGGGCCGACGACTTCGTCGAAGGTCGGCAGGTCTACCGGGATTTGTGGCACGCCCAGGCCGCCGTCCGCCAAGCGTGGCTGGAACAGGCTCTGGCCGCGGCAATCGCTGTTGTAGCGAAAGCCGAATTGTTGCTTGGCTTCGATGACCCGCTCATCGGCTCGCCAACCGGCGGAT
This sequence comes from Pseudomonas sp. FW507-12TSA, assembly GCF_058781435.1. Classification (NCBI taxonomy): domain Bacteria; kingdom Pseudomonadati; phylum Pseudomonadota; class Gammaproteobacteria; order Pseudomonadales; family Pseudomonadaceae; genus Pseudomonas; species Pseudomonas sp. FW507-12TSA. The sequence continues at coordinate 54,675 of NZ_JBYSWT010000016.1, read as the reverse complement.
GCCGAGCAGCTCACCGCTTGCCCGAGAATATCGTTGAGGCTGTCGACGCCACGGCGGATCTGTTCGATCAGCTGGGCCTGGCTCCAGCGCCCGGTGTTGGCCTGCCAGCCGTGGTGATCCCAGGCGTGCAGGCCGACTTCATGTCCGGCAGCCAGGGCCTGGCGCATCAAGTGCCCCAGGTCCCGGCCAATGGGTTTGCCTGGCCAGGCGGTGCCGGCCAGGAGAATGTCCCAGCCATACAGGCCGGCAGCATTGGACCGCAGCATTTTCCAGAGGAACTGCGGACGGATCAGGCGCCACAGGTGGCGCCCCATGTTGTCCGGCCCGACGCTGAAGAAGAACGTGGCCTTGACCCCGGCCTCATCCAGCGTTTCGAGCAGCCGTGGCACCCCCTCCCGGGTGCCGCGGTAGGTATCGACATCAATGCGCAGACCTGCCTGCATCAGCGTGCTTCTTCTTTGGTGCGATCGGCGATTTCCAGCATGGCTTCGCGCAGGAAGAAGTCCAGGGTGTTGCCGATGGTCTGGCTCATCTCCACGGTCGGTTCCCAGTCCAGCAGGCGCTTGGCGTTCTCGATGCTTGGCTTGCGGTGCTCCACGTCCTGGTAGCCGGCGCCGTAGAAGGCCTTGCTTTCCACTTCGCGGAAACCGGCGAACGGTGGGAAGTTGCCACGCAGCGGGTGGGCCTCGAACTGACGCAACAGCTCTTCGCCCAACTGGCGGATGCTGGCTTCGTTGTCCGGGTTGCCGATGTTGATGATCTGGCCGTTGCAGCAGTCGTTCTCGTTGTCGACGATGCGGGCCAGGGCCTCGATGCCGTCGGCGATATCGGTGAAGCAGCGTTTCTGCTCGCCACCGTCGAACAGGCGGATCGGGGTGCCCTCCACCAGGTTGAGGATCAGCTGGGTGATGGCCCGGGAGCTGCCGATACGCGCCGAGTCCAGGCGGTCCAGCCGCGGCCCCATCCAGTTGAATGGACGGAACAGGGTGAAGTTCAGGCCCTTGGCGCCGTAGGCCCAGATCACGCGGTCCAGCAGTTGCTTGGAGACCGAGTAGATCCAGCGCTGCTTGTTGATCGGGCCGACGATCAGGTTGGAGTTGTCTTCGTCGAAATTCTTGTCCTGGCACATGCCATAGACTTCCGAAGTCGACGGGAAGATCACCCGCTTGTTGTACTTCACGCAGTAGCGGACCAGCTTCAGGTTCTCTTCGAAGTCCAGTTCGAATACCCGCAGTGGGTTACGGGTGTATTCGATCGGGGTAGCGATGGCCACCAGGGGCAGCACCACGTCGCACTTCTTGATGTGGTACTCGATCCACTCGGAGTGAATGCTGATATCGCCTTCGACGAAGTGGAAGTTCGGGTGGCTGCGCAGGCGCTCGATGGCGTCGCAGCCGATGTCCAGGCCGTAGACTTCGTACTTGTCGTCGCGCAGCAGGCGCTCGGACAGGTGGTTACCGATGAAACCGTTGACGCCGAGGATCAGCACCCGGGTACGACGGGGCTTGCGGCCGGACTCGGCGCCGCGCAGCAGGGAACCGTCCACCAGGCCCAGTTCGTTGGCCAGTTGCGGGCCGCTCAGGTACAGGCCGTTGGCGTTGCGCTGGCCGGAGGTGATGACCAGGGAGTCTTCGCCACAGGCGATGCGCAGCGGATCGACGCTGATGACCCGGCCTGGAGCCTGGCCTTCGTTGCCCTTGGCCACTTCGGCGCTCCAGACGATCAGCTTGTGCTCGCCGACGGCGCAGAAGGCGCCAGGGTAGGGCTGGGTCACGGCACGCACCAGGTTGAACAGTTCTTCTGCCGGGCGTTTCCAGTCCAGCTTGCCGTCCGCAGCGGTACGCCGGCCAAAGTAGCTGGCCTTGGATTCGTCCTGGACGGTTTCGCTGATCTTGCCCTGGGCCAGTGCCGGCAGGGTGTCGCGCAGCAGGCTGGCAGCGGCATCACGCAGCTTGTGGTGCAGGCTCAGCGCCGTGTCGCTGCGCTCGATGGCTACGCGTTCCTGGGCAATGATCGCGCCGGCGTCGGCGCGCTTGACCATGCGGTGCAGGGTGACGCCGGTCTCGGTCTCGCCCTTGATCAGGACCCAGTTGGCCGGTGCGCGGCCACGGTAGCGTGGCAGCAGGGAGCCGTGCAGGTTGAACGCGCCCTTGCTGGCGGTGGCCAGCAGTTGCTCGCTCAACAGGTTGCGGTAGTAGAAGGAGAACAGGTAGTCGGGATTGAGCTTGGCGATGCGCTCGATCCACAGCGGGTGGTTGGCATCTTCCGGGGCATGCACGGCGATACCCTTGCGGGCGCACAGTTGCGCGACAGAACCATAGAAGGTGTTTTCCTTCGGGTCATCGGCATGGGTGAATACCGCGGCGATCTCATAACCTGCGTTGAGCAGGGCTTCGATGCCAGCACAGCCAATATCGTGGTAGGCGAAGACGACAGCTTTATTGCTCATTGGGAAACCTGATCAGTATGGGTGGAAGTTAAACCGTCGACAGTCACCGCCGGGGCCGGGACCGCCGGGTGGCTGCGCAAGATTTTTTCGATGAAGAAGCGTGGGCGTGCCCGCACATCGCTGTACATGCGCCCCAGGTATTCACCCAAGAGGCCCATGCCGATGAACTGGCCGCCGGTGAACACGAAGAGCACCGCGAACAGGACGAAGGTGCCGTCGCCGGCCCAGGTGGCGCCGAAGATCAACCGCAGGACGATCAGCATCAGGGCGAACAGTGCGCCCAGGCCGGCCATGCCGAAGCCGATGATGCTCAGCAGGCGCAGGGGCGTGGTGGTCATGCAGGTGATGAGGTCGAACATCAGGTTGACCAGGCGCATCGGGCTGTACTTGGAGTCGCCGTGCTCGCGCTCGGCGTGCTCCACCAGCACCTCGGTGGTATGCCGGGCGAAACTGTTGGCCAGGATCGGGATGAAGGTGCTGCGCTCGGTGCAGGCCAGCATCGCGTCGATGATGGTCCGGCGATAGGCACGCAGCATGCAGCCGTAGTCGCTCATGGCTACCCCGGTGGAGCGCTGCACCGCCAGGTTGATCAGCTTCGACGGCCAGCGGCGGAAAGCCGAATCCTGGCGGTTGTTGCGCACGGTGCCGACCACGTCGTAGCCCAGTTCGGCCTGGGCCACCAGGCGTGGAATCTCTTCCGGTGGGTTCTGCAGGTCGGCATCGAGGGTGATCACCACATCACCGCGGCACTGCTCGAAACCGGCCATGATCGCTGCGTGCTGGCCGTAGTTGCGGTTGAGGATCACCGCCACCACCGGGCTGCCTTCGCGTTCGGCGGCGGCTTGCAGGATGTTGGCCGACTCGTCGCGACTGCCATCGTCCACCAGGACGATTTCAAAGTCGTGCTTGAGCAGGCGACAAGCCGCTTCGGTACGTCGCAACAGCTCGGGAAGGCTCTGTTCTTCGTTGTAGACCGGGATGACGATCGACACGAACTGAATTGGGTAAGGTTTCAAGGGGGTCAGTCCAGGAGGTTTTCAATGGCGCCGGCGACCCGCTCGACATCATCGAGGGTCATGTCCGGAAACAGTGGGATCGAGCACAGTCGCGCGGAGTTCCACTCGGTATGCGGCAGGTGCACATCGGGGAAACGCTGGCGGTAGTAGGTATGCATGTGGGTCGCGATGAAGTGGATGCCGGTACCGATGTTCTGCTCTTGCAGGCCCTTCATGAAGGCTTCGCGATCCAGTCCGCAACGCTCGGCATCGATGCGCAGGATGAACAGGTGCCAGCTGTGCTGCTGCGGATACTGCGGCAGGTGCAGCGGTTGCACCGGCAGGCCGGCCAGGCGCTCCAGGTAGGCCTTGGCCAGGACTTCGCGACGGGCGTTGATCTGGTCCAGGCGCTGCAGTTGCACCAGGGCGATGGCCGCGTTCATGTCCGCCAGGTTGTACTTGAAGCCGGGCTCGATCACCTGGGCCTGGGGCTTGCGGCCATGGGTCAGGCGGTCGTAGGCATCCACTCCCAGGCCATGGAACTTGAGCATGCGCACCCGGTTGGCCAGGGCCTCGTCATCGCTGACGAACATCGCGCCCTCGGCGCAGGTCATGTTCTTGATCGCATGGAAGGAAAAGATCGCCGTGCCCCGGGCGCCGATCTCGCGGCCGCGGTAGGTGGTGCCGGCGGCGTGGGCGGCGTCTTCGATCACCGCGATGCCGTGCTTGTCCGCCAGGGCATAGAGCGGGTCGAGGTCGAAGGCGGCACCCGCGTAGTGCACCGGAATGATCGCCTTGGTCCTGGGAGTGATCGCGGCCTCGATGGTCGCTGCGTCGCTCATCAGGGTGTCGGGATCGACATCGACGAACACTGGGGTCGCCCCCAGCAGGCAGATCATGTTGGCGGTGGAAACCCAGGTCTGGGAGGGGGTGATGACTTCATCGCCGGGGCCGATGCCCAGGGCCAGCAGGGTGATGTGCATGGCGCCGGTGGCCGAGGACAGGGCCACGGCATGGCGGGCACCGACACGTTCGGCGAAGAGCTGTTCGAGTTCCTGGTTTTTCGGGCCGGTGGTGATCCAGCCGGAGCGCAGAACCTGCTCTACAGCGGCCACTTCTTCGTCGCCAATACTCGGACGCGAGAAAGGAAGGAAAGCCTGGTTCATGGTTACCTCGGGTCTACACAATGCTAAAGCTGGGGGTATGGGTGGAGCGTGCGAACAACGTTCATGGAGCGCGGGAGGCGGTGGTCATCGGGCACATCCGGTTGATTGGGCCAGCGTGGCGTTCCATGCAGCAAATGAGTAAAGACGATGTTCGTGAAAAGTAAATGTGGATCAAGGCGTTACCCGTGCAAGTTGCCAAACGACTGCACCAGGCCCCTTGTTCGTCGGTGGCTGAGATTAAGCGCAAAAATGTGAAACGAATATGAAAAAGAAGCCAAAACTCCGTTTTTCTGCGAGCTAGACAGCTAGGGTTCAGTTTGTTTAAAAAGTGTTGGGCAAATGGCCGTAGACCGCCGGTTTCAGCGGCTTTGCGGTGAAATCCGAAGCGCATGGCGAAGGCTGTTTCTGAACCTCGCGATGGTATCAATCTGGACAACCAGGCAACTTGGCGCCGCCATCAAGCGACTGCCCGGCAGCGCGATCAACGCGCCCTGGTCAAGGCGCCGTGGTGGTGGGCGAGAGTTGCCCGGTCAGGTCCCAGACTTCCAGCATCCTGGCATATTCCAGGGCATGGCCCGGGTCGCCCTGCAGCCAGTCCTTGAAGGCCTGGCGCTCCTGGGCAGTGCAGTCGGCCTCGCGCAGGCGCATGCACCAGTGCGCGGCCTGCATCATCACGTATTCGTCTGCTTCACTGGCAGAGTCAGTCATTGCTTCGATCCTTGTTCAGGTGGTGCTCAGCGCGTCCTTGCAGGACGACATCCCAGCAGTATCGGATTGAAACTCGCCCGGGGCCAAGATCGGCGTTCGGTTGCGTCCGCGAACCCTGGTACGGGGTACTGCAGGAGGAGGACAATCTAAGGCAACGAGCGAGAAAAAATCGTCAAGACAGCGACCATGGGAGGCCTTGCCAGTCGATGGGAGCCAACAACTGTGACCTGGGCCACAGCCTGCGGGTTCAGTGCAGTTGAGGCCGCAGGCAGCGGCCAGTGGTTGCTTTATACTGCGCGCGGCAAATACCCATGAAATGGAATCCACCGATCAAGCGAGGGAAGCAACGTGAGCGCCAAGCTGTGCAACAACATCAGTGCCGTCACCTTTGTCAGCAAATACAAGGTGGTGTGCCAGCCGATCGCCGATCAACTCGACCTTCCGGTGGAGAACATCCTTGGCCTCGCGGCCCAGGAGAGCCAGTACGGCACCGGGCGGATCGCCCGTGACCTGAACAACTTCTTTTCCATGCACGCACCGGCCCCGCTGCAGATCGGTGCCGAGGCCCCCCGGGGCAATGCGGCGATCAAGGTGGCCAAGTTCGCCTCGTTCCAGCAGTCGGCCCAGTCCTTCGCGCAAAGCTTCGGCGCCTCGGTACGCGGCAAGCGCGAGCCGATGGAGTTCGCCCAGGCCCTGGTACGCAGCGGCTATAACAGCGGCGATGCGGCCACCGGCGGGCGCAACGGCTTCGCAAAGTACCTGGCGGACATCATCATTGCGGTCAGGGGACGCATGGCATGCTGAACCACGATCTGCTGTCCCGGATGCTCGGCCTGGCCTTGGCTTGCGCTGCCTTCAGCGCCTGTGCCTCGGCTGGTTTGCAGCCTGCCCAAGTCCAGCATTCCGGCCTGACCCGCGAGCAGGCGCAGCAGGTGCTGCTGGTGGCCCTCAAGCACCAGGATTACCAGATGGATCGGCCCGGAGTGTTCGTCGATGGCAACCTGCAGGATGAAAGCGGCAAGCCGCCGCACCCGGGCTACTTCGACTTCAGCCTGGGCTACGAGGATCCCAAGGCCGGCGCCACCGAATACTGGGGGCTGTTCTCGGTCAGCACGGCCACCGGCGATGTCTGGGAAATCAACAGCTGCAAGCGCCTCGATGGCGGCGAGCTGCGCGCCCTGCAGGGCCAGATCATGGGCCGTACCGGCAAGACCCTGGTGGATGAGGAGCCACAACGCCGGGGCTTGGGTTGCGAGGACGAGAAGTAGTTCGGCGGGCGAGCAGGCTGGACGGCTTGCCCCCTTGGCGTTGCTCCCGTCTGGTGTACCTGGCGGGCTAGTCCATATCCGCTTCGATACGCTGGATCAGGTAGGGATAGAAGGGATTGGAGGTCAGGCGCATCAATTCATCCATGGGCAGGACCAGCACCCCCCGTTCGCCACGGGCGGCCAGGGTCCCCAGGTGCACGCCAAAACTCTCGGTGCTGGTGGGCTGGGTGCCATACAGCGCATCGTCCACGGGGAAGGGCAGCGCCACATGGGATAGCGAGAACACTTCCGGCGGGTAGGCCAGGTCCAGGGGCTGCCGGCTTTCTTGCCAGCTGCCGGCAGCGGTGCTCAACAGCTGCACCGTGCTGTTGCCGGTGCCTTGGTTGCTCAGGATCCGCGTGCTGTAGTTGCGTGGCGGCGGTGGTAGCAGTCTGGCCGCGGAGGTGGCGCTGGCTGGATCCAGCAGCCCCTCGAAGTCCCGGGCGCGGTTGAGGTCCAAGAGCACCAGTTCGCTGCCGTTGGCCGGCAGTTGCCGATACAACCCGTTGACCAGCGCCGGCGTGCTGACGGTGGAGTCCACCAGCGACTGGAACGCCAGGATCGGCGGCATCTGGGCCAGGCGCGGGTCGTCCGCCAAGGCCTGCAGCTGGCTTTGCAAGGCGTCGGTGAGCAGCCAGGACTGGCGGGCACCGTTGACCGGGAACGAGTTGTACTTGAACGGGTTGTATTCCGGGCGCAGGTTCAGCCAAGCCGTCTTGCTGAAGGCCGGGAACACCGCCGGCCAGGCAGCCACCCCGGCGAAGCGCGCGGAGGCCGCGACCCCGATCATCGGCGAGACCAGTACCAGGCGCTGGGCCTTGGGCAATTGCGGATCGAGCAGGGCATCCAGGGCGTACTTGACCGCCAGGGCGCCACCGTTGGAGTAACCCACCAGGTGCAGTGGCGCCGGTGCCGGGACTTCGACCCGGGCGGTGCGCAGGGCCAGGCGCGTGGCGGCCAGCCAGTCTTGCCAGCGGGCATCGGTCAGGCCCGCTGGTACCGTGCCGTGGCCGGGCAGGCGCAGGCCGATGGCCAGGTAGCCGTGCTCGACATAGCGCTGGGCGATGTGCCGCAGGCTGTAGGGCGAGTCGGTAAGGCCATGCACCAGCACCACCACGCCCCGAGGCTGCCCTTGCGGGCGCAACAGGTAGGAGCGGTTCCAATCGGTGGCGAACCCCGGGGGGTAGACCCGGCTGTCCTGGCGGTAGCGATTGAACGGTGGCACCCGGGTCGGATCCAGGGTGGCGCTGACTGCTTGCTCGACCTCGGCGAATACCCGGTCCTCGGCCTTGAGCCAGCCGGCCCAATCGCTGCGGTCGAGCTCCTCGGCGTCCAGTTCGTGAGGGACATACAGGTGCCAGGGTTGCAGCGCCGGGCCGCGTTCGCTGTCGTAGATCCGCCAGGCCGAGAGGGCCAGGGCCGCGACCGTGAGCACCAGCGCGCCTTGTTTGAGCAGCCAGGCGAGCTTGCTCATGAGTCGGCGCCCGGGGCGCTGATGCGGTATACGCAACGCCGGTCACCGGTGATCAGGTGTTCCATGCGCTGTACTTCGCCCAATTCGCCGATGGCCGCCTGGAACACTTGCAGTTCGGAGCGGCAGAAACCCTGGCATTGCCGCGCGGCGACACAGATCGGGCAGTGGCTTTCGATCAGCAACCAGTCATCGCCTGCGCTTTCCACATGGGCCATGTAGCCGGCCAGGTCACGGATTTGCGCCAGGGCGCGGACCCGTTCCTCCAGCGTCGACAGCGGTGCGCAGGTAGCCAGGTACTCGGCACTGTTGATCCGCTCCATGTCGCTGACGATGCGCTCGACGCCGTCGGCACCGAATACCGCGCGGATCGAGTCGATCAACTGCAAGGTCAGGTTGGCGTGGGTATCGGGGAAGCGCGCCTGGGCCTGTTCGGTCAGCACCCATTTCTGCGAGGGACGCCCGGCGCCCTGGGCCGGCATCAGCTGGCCGGCGATGAGCTGGCTATCCACCAGTTTCTGCAACTGTTGGCGGGTGGCCTCCAGCGACACCTCCAGCAGTGGCGCCAGGTCGGCGGTTTTCAAGGGACCGCGGGTTTTCAGCAGGAACAGGATTCGCTCGGCGGTGGCGCCGGGGCTTTTCTTGTCGGCCGGGGAAGACATGGAATGCATGCTGGACCATTGACCAAGGGACGATTGGGAAAATTCGGCTACCTGCGCAACGCGTGCAGCCGAACAAGCATAACAGGCTATGCGGGCCTGGCCTGGAGATTGTCCGTCGGGGTGGGCGATAGGAGCGGGGATTGGTCGATGCTGAAAAAACCAATTATCAAAGTAATTGCTTGTGTAATACAGTGCGCCTTCTCGAACAACCAGACAGGAACAAGCCATGGCATCGACAACGGGCTGGTCGGCACTGCTACTGGGCAAGAATGGGCTGCGCTCCGCTGCCCTGGCCGGGGGCGTCGCGCTGCATGCAATCAACATCTACCTGGTCACCACTTTGCTGCCGTCGGTGGTGCAAGACATCGGCGGCCTGGACTACTACGCCTGGAACACCACGCTGTTCGTGGTCGCCTCGATCATCGGCTCCGTGCTCTCGACCCGGGCCCTGGCGGTGCTGGGCCCGAAGCTGGCGTATGCCCTGGCGGGCGGGGTGTTCATGCTGGGCTGCGGTTTGTGTGCGCTGGCGCCGGACATGGCCTGGCTGATTGTCGGGCGCAGTGTCCAGGGGCTGGGCGGTGGCCTGTTGTTCGCCTTGCCCTACGCGATGATCCGCCTGGTGTTCGATGAACCGCTATGGCCCCGGGCGATGGCGCTGATCTCGGCCATGTGGGGCATGGCTACGTTGATCGGGCCGGCGGTGGGTGGGGTATTCGCCGAGCACGGCAGCTGGCGTGCGGCATTCTGGGTGCTCTTGCCTTGTACCTTGCTGTTCATGCTGCTGGCCGTCGCCCTGTTACCGGGAAGGAGCCGAGAACCGATGCCACGTACTCCAATCCCCGGCCTGCAGTTGGTGCTGCTGACGGTCATGGTCCTGGCTATTTCCGTTGGCAGCGTCAGCGCCTCGGCGCTGCACAACGTCCTGGGGCTGGCCGTGGGCCTGGGCCTGTTGCTGGTGGTGGGGGCCATGGAGAACCGCTCGGCAAAGCGCCTGTTGCCCCGTGGCAGCTTGAAACCCGGCAGCCTGTTGCTGCCGCTGTACCTGTCCATGGCGTTGCTGGTAGTGGGCATGACCAGCGAGGTCTTCGTGCCATTGTTCCTCCAGGTGCTGCATCACCAGACGCCGTTGCTGGCCGGTTACATCGCCGCCTTGATGGCCGCGGGCTGGACCTTGGGGGCGCTGGCCAGCTCCGGGCTGGGGGCGGGCGCTGCGGCCCGGGCGGTAGCCAGCGCGCCGTTGCTGGTGGTGGCCGGGTTGCTCCTGGCCTGCCTGGCCATGCCCGCCGCCAGCAGCCTGGCGAGCCTGGGGGCAATCTGCCTGGCTATGGTGCTGGTGGGGGTCGGTATAGGCCTGGCCTGGCCGCACCTGCTGGCGCGGGTCCTGGAGAGCGCCCCTGCCGACCAGAAGGAGCTGGCCGGGGCTTCGATCACCACCGTGCAACTGGTGGCTACAGCGCTGGGAGCGGCGCTGGCGGGGATGATCGTCAACCTGGCGGGGCTTGGTAGCGGTAATGACCTGGCCGGGGCAGCCCGGGCGGCGAGCTGGTTGTTCGGCTTGTATGCCGGGCTGTCGTTGCTGTTGTTCGTCTCGGTGCGCCAGGTACGCCGCGACCTGCCTGTGGTCGCGCAGCTCTAGTCGCGAGGCTATTGCAGATTGTGGCGGGAGCTTCATCGGAGTTTAATCGACGCCTTTTCTTGTGATTGCAGGTTCGCCATGGATGACTCCGCCCGCCATATCGTCGACTTGTACCAGCGCCATGCCACGGCCTGGGATCAGGTTCGCCGCGCCAATACCCGTGGCTTTCAGTCCGAGCTGGCCTGGTTGCAGCGCTTTCGCCAGCTCATGGGCGCTGGGCGGCAGGTGCTGGACCTGGGCTGTGGTGGCGCCGAGCCGTTGGCCGGTTACCTGATCGAGCATGGCTGCGAGCTGACCGGGGTCGACAGCTCCAACGCATTGCTGGAACTGTGCCGGCAACGACATGGCGAGCAGCGCTGGATCCACGCGGATATGCGCGACCTGGCCCTGGGGGAGGATTTCGCCGGCATCCTGGCCTGGAATAGCCTGTTCCACCTGGCGCCGGACGATCAGCGAGCGATGTTCGCGGTGTTCGAGCGCCACGCCCGCCCAGGTTGTGCACTGATGTTCACCAGTGGCCCGGCGGCGGGCGAGGCCATTGGTGAATTTGAGGGGCAGGCGCTGTACCACGCCAGCCTTGACCCCGGCGAGTACTGCACGCTGCTCGACACCCATGGCTTCGAGGTGGTCCGGCATGTCAGTGAAGACCCCGACTGCTGCGGGTTCACGGTATGGCTGGCGCGGGGCCTGGATTATTAAGGCTCAGATAATCCCTTGTTGCCGGGCGATGCTGTGCAGGCAGATGCCCAGGGCGCGCCTTTCACAGTCGTCCGGATTGAAGCCGAGGATAAATGCCGGGCGCCGGACCAGTGACTGGACGATCTTGTCGCTTTCGTCCAGGTCGCGCTGGCGCTTGAGCATGTCGCTCACTTCGGGGGTGTACCACTGGTAGCGCTCCTCCAGGTAAAAGAACCGGGAAAACTCATCCCAGGCGCCGTTGCCTGTCACCGCCAGGCTGATCTCGCCATTGGTAACGCCGTGGATAGCCAGGGCCGAGCCCTTGATACCGAAGCTCATGTCCAGGGCGACGGCAGGGTCGAAGGGGTGGGGAAGATCGGCACCCGGAACTTCATCGCCCTTGATCGACGAGTTGCACTGGTGGCAACTGGGGACCAGGTTGTGCAGCGACACCGCCAGGTAGGGGTAGATGGATTTGGGCAGGAAGTGATCCAGGGGTGGGCGCATCTCCAGCTTCTTGGGCGTGGCCTTGCTCGTGGCCTGGCCGTGGTAGTTCACATGATTCAGGTGGCAATAAGGACAGATGCGCAGCCCGTGGCTGCCCACCAGCTTGTAGGCGTTCCAGCCGACATCTTTGTCGATGAACTTGTTGTAGTCGAATACCTCGCCAAGGGTCTTGAGCAATTTCTCCATATCCGGCGCCCGATTGGAAACCTTTCTCGGGCGAGACTTCAGATAACGGGTAAAGGCCGATGCGATGCTTTCGACCTGCCGGACCACGTCCCGTAGTTCGGCGACGCTACCGACCAGGAGCGCATTGCGGTTCCTCAACAACAGCTTGTGCAGCGAAGCGGTGAAGGGCGGGTATCCGGTAAAAGATGCCTTCCATTTCGTCATCTCCTCGTCAAACCGCTGGCCCAGGGTCGCCAGGTGGCTGTTGATCGTGGCGGTGGATGCCTCAAGCTTGAGCATTGGCACGGCCCCCCAGGACATCCAGCTGTTGCTGTACATGGCGCCGGAGTTCGTCGTTGGCCAGGGAGTCGGCGATGTGCCGGGCCTGGCCCAGTGCCTGGAGGCCCAGGACCTCGCCGTTGAGCACTGCGGCGAGCCGCTCCAGGCGTTGATGGTTGAACTCGCCGGTGAAATCCTCGACCTCGAATACCTCGCTCAGGGTCTGCTTGGGGGTGTAGCCAAAGGCATTGGTCAGCCGTGCTTTATCCAGATCGAACAACCGTCCGGCAGGGGTATCGGCCGCGACGATCAGCGAGTGGGTGGAAATCAGCACATGGGTGCGCTTGGCCAACTGGCCGAAGTGGCCGATGAAGTCCAGCAGGTCGAAGATGTAGATGCGCTGCCACTTGGGGTGCATGAACATCTCGCCTTCGTCGATGCACAGCAACATCGATTGCTCCGGGAAAGCCTGTTCGAACTCTCCAAAGGCCCTGGCCACCGCGCAGTAGAGAGACATCATGCTGGCCTGGCCGGAACTCAGCTGGGTGAAGGAGAACTGCAGCAACCCCAGGTTGCTCAATTCGGCATAGCTATGGGGGTATTGGCGGATGTGTTCGCCGACCTGCTGATCCAGGTAGCCAAGCCTGGACTTGCGGCTCCAGGAGTTGAGGTCGGCGAACAGTAACTTGACCATCACCAATGCATACCTGGCCTTGGTCAATTGCTTAAGCAATGCAGGGTGCTCCGTTAGCTGCTCGAGGACAAATTCCGGGTCGCTCAGGGCCTTGCTCAGCCACGGGTGGTGATCCTGGACCAGCTCCTGCAATTCATCGATCAAGTCATACAGGTTTTGTGCCGTGAGGCTTTCAGCCCCTTCCAGAATCGCATAGGACCAAATGAACTTCGCCTCGGGCGAGGCGCTTTTCTCCAGTTCGAGCAGCTGTTTCTTCAGTTCCGGGTCCAGTGCCTTGTGTGCCGAACTATCGGGACGATAAACCGTCAGCAACTCCACCAGCGACACCGTCTTGAGCTTCAGCGTGACCTGGGCTTGGTCGACAAAGGTGACGCGTTGCTTGAGGTGGGGATAGGCCGTGAAGGCCGCCACCAGTTCCGACTCCACATACTCACCAAACCTGGGGCTGATATCTTTTATACCCAGGCGACTGCGCCGGAGTCTTTCAAAGGGTGAGGTGGTATAGAACACCGTTGAAAAGTCTGGTACCGAGACCTTCTGCCCCTGGTCAATCTCAAGTTCCGAATGCAGTTGAACGTCCTTGAGTGAGCTCCCCCGGGAAAGATGCAGCCCCTGCTCATCTTCCCAGAGCAGGCTGAGCTTCTCCTGCGGCTGCCACTTGGCCAGCGCCCGGCACAGTTCCAGCAACAGGGCGGTCTTGCCGCTGCCGTTCTCTCCATAGAGGGTGGTGAACGATGCCACTTTCAACGGCGACCGGGCTTGGCCAGCACTCGTTGAGCGGCTGATCGTCAATCTAGGTGAGGCCTGCTCGAGCAAGGCAGAGGGTGGATGAACCACCGCCTCGTAGACATCGGTCAATGGCAGGACGGCGCAAGTTCCGGAGTTACCAACGAAGAACAGCACATGAATGACGGGGCGATTTGACGGCATATTCAATCCTTGGTGGTTATGAGCCGCGCCAAGGATCAGCTCCTCGGCACAGCGCTGGCAGCCTTCCTGGATGGCATTGGGCTAGCAGTTCGCGCGGCGCGCGCGCAGGTTCGCACAAGGGCAGGGCGGAGGGGAAGAGGTTCAGCACCGTGGTAGGCGCAGACACAAAAAAGCCGCTGGCCTTGGCGGGACAGCGGCTTGTTTCAAGCAGTGCAGGCTCAGTGCTGCATCTTGCCGTGGTCCATCGAGCCATGATCCATCGAACCATGATCCATCGAGCCATGGCCCATGGCGCCGTGGTCCGGTGCGTTGAGAGCACGAGCCTCGGCGTCGACCTTGATGGTTTCCTTCTCACCCTTGGCGTTTTCCACGGTCAGGGTCAGCGGTACCTTGTCGCCGGCCTTGATCTGGCCTACCAGCTCCATGAGCATCACGTGGTAGCCCTGGGTGTCCAGGCTGACCTTCTGGCCGGCCGGCAAGGCGATAGCCTGCACCTGCCGCATGCTCATCACGTCGTTGTGCATGCTCGATTGATGGATCTGCACGTTCTTGGCCACCGGCGACTGCACTTGCACCAGCTTGCTCTCGCTGCTGGCCGTGATGTCCATGAAGGCGCCACTGGCGTGCTGGCCGGCGACGGTGGCGCGGACCCAGGCGTTGTCGACCTGGGTCGCAGCGCTGGCGGCGTTGGCCAGGCCCAGCAGGGAAGCCAGCAGCAGGGCAGATTTGAAACGCAATGAACGGGGTTGCAGAGTCATTAACAGACCTCCATGACGGTGAGCAGATCTTCTGCGCACTCCTGGGCGTTCAGGGACTGGGACAGGCCCAGGCGCAAGGTGCCGCGGGAGTCGAAGACGAAACTGGTAGCGGTGTGCGAAAGGGTATAGGTGTCGCCGCTGGGGATCTTTTCATAGAACACCCCGAATTCCTTGGCCGTGGCCGCGGTTTCTTCCAGGGTGCCGTACAGCGCCTCGAAGCTTGGATCGAAGGCCTTGACGTAGGCATCCAGCACCGCGGGAGTGTCGCGCTCGGGATCCAGGGTGATGAACACCACCTTGAGGCGATCGCCGTCACGGCCCATCAGCTTCTTGGCCTGCGCCGCGCGGGCCAGGGTCGTGGGGCAGACGGCCGGGCACTGGGTGAAACCGAAGAAGATCATCGGCATCAGGCCACGGTAGCTGGACAGCGATTTGGTTTCGCCCTGGGAATCGGTGAGCTTGAAGGTACGGCCGAGAATCTGATTGCTCAGGTCCTTGCCGTATTTGAAAGACAGCCGGGGACTATTGTCACAACCGGCCAGCAGGCCCAGGCCGAGTACTCCGGCGCTGGTGAGCAGCGTGCGGCGAGTCAGTAGAACACTCATGAAATAACGCCCTTTGAACAGCCAGACAGGCAAAAAACCCGCGCATGGTAACAAACGGACGAAGGACGCGGCGGGCTAATTAGACCAAAGCCTGCGGCCATCGGTCGCACTCCATGGCCGTTGCCGGGCACTCAGCCGCGCTTGTCGCCAGGGGTGGCAACTGGCGCAGCCAGAGGGCGATGTCCTCTACCACGGTGGGCATGTGGCTTTGTCCGTGGTGATCGTCGAAGCGATGGCCCAGGCCGGGATAAGGCCGAAAATCCACTCCCGGGCGGGCGTCCCGGCGCAGTTGCTCGACCATAGCCATGACCGCCGGCACCGATACCGACTGGTCGGCCATGGCCTGGATGAGCAGCGCGGGGGTATGGCTGTCTTGCAGCAGGGCCAGTTGATCAAGTCGCAGTACCTCTTGCCACCAGCGGGCACCGTGGCCACTGGCTCGCAGGTCGGCCGGTGGCTGCCCTTGCACCTGTTGGATGAAGGCCTGCAAACCCTGGCGCGCTTCGGCTTTTTCCGCCACCGGCAGATCGCTGCTATCGACGCTGTGCAACAGGTCGTCGGCAAACCACTGGCCACCGCCGTTGAAGGCCACGGTGGCATCGACGACACCCGGGCGTGCGGCCAGGGCATGGGCGATCACCGCGCCTTCGCTGCCGCCCAGGGCTATTACCGAGGCGTAATGGCGTTGTTGGCGCAGGTGCTGGATCACCGCTTGCAGGTCGTCCGTGCGCTGCGTCGGACTGTCGTGCTCCAGGTAGGCCTGCGGGCAATCCGCGCGTTCGGCGTCCTGGCTGTAGGGCAGGGTCGCCTCGAGCCCGTACTTTTCCACGGTCAGTACATCGGCCTCGGGCATCGCCTGGGCCAGGAGGGGGATGCTCGTTATATGGCTCACGCTGTTGCAATCCGAACCCTGGAGGATCACCAGCAGCGAGCTTGACGGCCCGGATGGCTGGCGTTGCTGCAGGTAATAGCTGATTGACGAGCCATCGGGCCGCAGCAGGTGCTGTGGCGCTGGTTCCCCGGCCCTGGCCAGCCCGCCAAGGCCCAGCAGCACGACGAGGATCCAGCGATGTGTACCGATCAAGACTCCACCGCAGCGATCTGCACCAGCGCCCGTACCGCGGTGCGGGTGGCCTGGGTCAGCGGTTGCGGCAGGCGATCGAGCTCGAACCAGGCGATCTCGCTGTGCTTGTGCGGTTCGAGGTTGCAAGGCGCCATGGCGGGCGCCGAAGCCAGGTACACCGGCGCCACCCAGTGTTCGCCGCGCTGCGGATCGATCTGGTCGACCACGCACAGCAGACTGACGCCTTGCAGCGTCAGGCCCAGCTCTTCGAGGATCTCCCGGCGCATGGCCTGTTCCACCGGCTCGAGCCAGTCGACCTTGCCTCCCGGCAGGCCCCAGTGCCCGGCCTCGGGGTCTCGCAGGCGCTTGACCAGCAGCAGTCGGCCGTCGCGCACGATGGCGGCGCCGCATCCCGGGCGGGGCTCTTGTGGCATGGCGGTTCTCCTTGGATGGATGGGGCGCGCGCTGGCGGCGTTGAAGGACAATATCGGTTAGCGGTATGACAACCATGCTGGGCTTTGTTGTTCATTTGTAATCGGCTGCGGCCAGACAACGACCAGTCAGCAGCGCAGCCCGACTCCCCACAGCCAGCAAGTGCGCACCAGCATCGCGCCCAGTACCCCCAGGGCCAGCAGGATGAGCATCGCCCCGGTGCAGCGCTCGAGCCAGGGCAGGACCCGGGAGAAGCGCAGGCGGAGCCGGCCATTGCCGATGGCCACGGCCACCAGCACATCCCAGGCCAGTACCACGCTGAACATCCACAGGCCGTAGGCCAGCTTCCAGCCGTTGTTGAGCCCAGCACCGACCAGCGATGCCAGGCTGGCGTAGAACAGCGCGTTCTTGGGGTTGAGGATGCCTGACAGGAAACCCATGCCCAGCCCGCGCCACCAGCCGGCCCGGTCCTGGCCATGGGACGTCACCGTGGTCAGCGAGCTGCCGCCGGCATGGCAGATGAACAGCCCGCCCACATACAGCAAGTAGGCACAGCCGGCCACCTGGATCACCAGGAACAGCAGGCCGTCCGGGCGCAATACCGAGACCCCGGCAAATGCCAGGACGATGAATACGCCGTTGGCCAGGGCGATTCCCAGGCAGGCCCCGGTGGCCGAGCGCCAACCGGTGGCCATGGACATGCGGGCCACCAGGAAAAAATCGGGGCCGGGGGAGAGCAGGGCAAGAAAATGCGCGGCAGCCACCAGCAGGAACTGTTCGAACATGAGCAAGACTTCCACAGAGCAAGAGGGGGGCAGGAAGTCTGCTTGGCGCCACGGGCCGGGTATTGAAGAAAATTGCGCGGCCTCAGGCCTTGTACAGCCCTGGGGTGACGCCGACATGGGCCTTGAACACCCGCTGGAAGTGCGCCTGGTCGGCGAAACCCAGGCGTTGGGCCAGGGCCGCAGGAGCCTCGCCGGCTTGTAGCGAGGATCGGGCCTGGATGATCCGCTGGTTCAGCTGGAAGGCGTGGGGCGTCATTCCGGTGGCGCTGCGAAAGGCCCGGATCAACTGGTAACGGCTGATGCCGGCCAGTTGCGCCAATTCTGCCAACGGGCTTGTGGCTTGCGGGGCCTGGCGCAAGAAGGCCACGACCCGGCGGACTCCGGCGCTGGCCTGGGCAAGGTCGGCGGCCAGGGTGAGCGTCGGTTGTTCCCCGGTCGAGAAGCCACCGATGAACTCAATCAGCGCTGCTTCCTTGTCCTGCCAGCTGGCGGCGGAAAACAGCAACTCGTTGAGCCGGCAGAAGCCTTGATAGAGCCGCGGGGTGTCGTTGAGCAGGACCTGGCGCCTGGACCTGGCCGCAGCGCCGGGCTGTTCCTGGCGCAGGGCCTCCACCCAGGCGGCATCCAGGTGCAGCATCTGGTAGCTCCAGGCCGTGCCTGGGTGGGGGTTGCAAGCGTGCACGCAATCGGCCGGAACCCACACCACGCTGCCGGCGCGGATCAGCGTCGGCCCCGCAGAGGCTCCCGTGAAGATGCTTTCGCCACGGTCCACCGCGCCGATGGAGAGCGTGGGATGACTGTGGGCCTTGTAGTTGGCGCGGCTGTCGCAGGCCCTTCGACTCTCGACGTAGGGCAGCTGTGAATCGCGCCAGAACTGGGTAGTGCAAGACATCATCAACAGGGCCTGGGCAGGGGGCGGGCGATCAAGACTAACGTCGATCGGCGCCCGGCAGAAGCTCGCTCGCCGAGGTTTCCGAGGCCCAGGTCAGCGGCCATTGGGCTTCAGGCTATCGAAGAAGTCGCGGATGATCAGTTTCATTTCGCCCGCGGCCTGGGGCTTGTCCCGGGCATCCTTGATGCTGATGGCCGCCTGGGTGAGGAAGCCGTAGACCAGGTTGGTCAGGTTGTTCGGGTCGTAGGGCTTGACCCGTCCGGCGGCATGCAGCTCATGCATCAGCTTGGCGATGTGGTGCAGGGTGTAGCGTGAGTCGATGGCTTTCCAGTCTTCCCAGCCCAGCACGCTGATCACTTCCTGCAACGACAACAACCGCTTGCGCTGACGCATCACGGTATCGATGAACGCCGTGGCCAACTGTTGGGCCCGCGACCAGGGATCATCTGTCGCCGGCACCTGGTCCAGGGCCTGGGCGATCATGCGCATCTGTTGCTCATAGCACTGGGCGAGCAATTCCTTCTTGTTGGCGAAGTGGTGGTAGAACGCCCCCTTGGTCACCCGCGCCTGGCTGGCGATGCTGTCGATGGAGACCCCGGTGTAACCGTGGGCGATGAACTGCTCACGGGCGCTGTCCAGCAGGGCATCGCGGGTCAGTTCGGAGTTTTCCTGTTGCCGGCTCTTGACATTCATACTCATGCCTTTTTACATACTGTCGGTATGTGATGCTAGCACGCAGCGCTCGCAAGTACAGGGCGCTGTTTCATTCAGGTTCGTCCAGGAATGCAGAGGTATCCATGCTGAAGATGAAAACCCGTTGTCAGGCCTGCGCCAGCGCCTTGAGCGATAGCGGCGGGGCGTACATCTGCTCCTATGAATGCACCTTCTGCGAGCCTTGTGCCGTGCGGTTGGCCTATTGCTGCCCTAACTGCGCCGGCAACCTGGTGCAACGGCCCTTGCGCACTCGCAAGCCCACCCGGGTGCTGGTCGATCGCTTGTTCAAGCGGGGAGTGCGGACATGAGCCGAGAGGTGGAGATTCAATGCGCCGACGGTGTCTTGCTGCCGGGTGATTACCATGATGCGCAGGGGCCGGCGCAGGGAGTGATCCTGGTGTCCGGCGCGTTGGGCGTACGGCGCGGCTTCTACCGGGCTTTTGCGGACCTGGCCGCCCAGGGTGGCTTCGATGTGCTGCTGTACAGCTATCGCGGGGCACAGGATGAGCTGCCATCGAATGTCCGATGCTCCCTGGCCGACTGGGGCGTACAGGATATCAGCGCCGCCATCGAGTTCTGCAGTGCCGAGCGTCCGGCCTTGCCGCTGTACTTCATCGGCCACAGCATCGGCGCCCAGTTGCTCGGGTTATCTCCTGCGGCGGGGCAGTTGCGTGCAGCAGCCTTTATCTGCGGGTCGTTCCCCTATTGGAAGCGCTGGACGGGTCTCGAACGGCTGCGCATGGGCTTGCTGTTCGGCCTGTTGATTCCGCTGGTTGCCAGGTTCAGCGCGACGTTTCCGGCACGGTTGCTGGGCCTGGGCAACCAGAATTTGCCCAGCCGGCTGATGCTCGAGTGGTCACGCTGGGTTCGCGAGCCCGACTATCTGCTGGCCGAGCGTTTCGGCCTGGCCCGGCGGGGTGGTTACGAGGGCCTGGCGATCCCCCTGGTCAGCTGGGTGTTCGATGATGACAACTATGTGCCCTGGGCCGCCGCGCAGCGGATGCATGACGCCTACCCAGCGGCCGCGCTGCAGGTCAAACGCACTCCACGCACCGCCGGAGCGGTGGGGCACTTCGGCTTCTTCCGCAGTGCGGCTTTGCAGGGCGAACTGCTGCAGCAACTACGGAGTTGCTCAGGCTAGGCAATGCCAGCGGCGGGCTGCGGCAAGTCGATCACCGCCAGCATATCGTCACCATCCTCGTCCATGCCGGTTTCTACGAAACCGAAACTGGAATAGAAGTTACCGGCTATCGGGTTGCGGGGGTGGTAGCAGATCTCGATCTGCGCCAGGCCCTGGATTTGCTGCAGTTCCTCGAGCAGCAGGCCCAGGGCCTGACGGCCAATGCCGCGGTTCTGATGCTGTTTGTCCACCATGAAGCGCCAGATGGAGACTTTTCCCGGGCTCTCGGCGCTCCACAGGAACAGGCCTACGGGTTCGTCCCCATGGTAGATGGCGCGTGCGCTGCAAGTGGGGTTATAGCTGGCCTGGACCAGCGACCAGAGGTTGGATGCGACGTAGTCTTCCTGTTCCTCGAACACTTCAAGGTCGCAGATTCGTTCGTAGTTGGATTGATCGACTGCGGTGAGCTGTACCTTGGACACCTTGGATTTCTCTTTGGCTGGCGGGGGAGCAACATACCAAAGGTTTAGTTCTGCCGCGCAACTATTGGTGATGAAAAGTGCGGGCTAGAGCGACAACAGTCGAGCTGGCAATACGGATAATTAGTACCTTCTGATATATCTAATTTTCCCTGCTTGGTAAATTTTGCCATGCTTGGGCCAGCATACCGTTCATCGAATAATCATGCGTCCATAAGAAAAAAACAGCCATTGCGCATCGGGCTGATCTAAACAAAGATGGGCATTCAACACCCTCGGCTAGTACTGAAACGATACATCTTGTTTTGTGAAATTTTTCCTTGACATGCCTGTAATTCCAAGCGGAAGGTATAAGCAAGAGGTCTGGTCCTGGCTCTTTTGTAAATCTAAATTTTTAGCTTCACTGAGTATGTAGAGCTTAATTAACCATATAGTTAAAGTTTCACCAAGGGACTGTATGCGACCTGCCCAAGGGGTTGGTTATTAATGGATAAAGGAAATATCAAGATGAAGCTGTCGACGTTTTCCACTCCTATTAATGAGCGTTATTTTGAAGACTATATCGAAGGCTCGGTATTCGAGTATGGTCCATTGGACGTCGGTGAATCCGAGATCATAGAGTTCGCCAGGCAATTCGATCCGCAAATGATGCATCTCGATCCACAGGCCGCGGCGAGTGGTCCTTTTCAAGGGTTGATTGCCAGCGGATGGCATACGCTGGGCCTGATGATGCGCCTGTTCGTTGATAACTACCTATCCTCCGTAGCCAGTCGTGCCTCCCCTGGGGTCGATGAGATACGCTGGTTCAAGCCTGTCCGTCCTGGTGATCAACTGCGGTTGCGGATTTCGATCCTGGAAACCAGGCGCTCTCGTTCCAAGCCCGATCGGGGCCTGGTTATCTCCCTGCTCGAAGGCATCAATCAAGACGGTGAAGTCGTGGCGAGCGTCAAGCCGATGAACTTCCTGGCACTACGCGACCCTGTCGCTCAATAGAATTCCTATTTCAAATCCTGTTATTGGGTACAAGGGAGATTATTCCTTGTCGCTGACTCGACATTACTAACCTGAGCATTCAACTAATGCACTATAGTGAGGTGAGAACATGCCAACCAGAGCAGATATCGATAGTGTCGTGAACCAATCATTGGCCGAGAGCATTGCCAGTCAAAGCAATGGCCTTTCGGTTGAAGACATGAGCAAAGTAACCATATATGGAGTGGATGGCCTGTTCGACTCCCTGCAGTTGGTGACATTAATGATGCGGATCGAAGAGTTGATCGCCGACAAATATGATTTGTCTGTATCGCTGACGTCGGATCGTGCTATTTCGCGGAAAGTCAGTCCTTTCCAAAATCCATCGACGCTGGTCGAGTTCATCATGGAAGAGATCCCCGCTCTAGAAGTTAGCTAGGAAGCCTTCATGCTGATCCTCGTTACGGGAACACGTACCGGACTAGGTCGAATGTTGGTCAAGCATCTGATCGGGAAAGGGCATACGGTCATTGGTTGTAGTCGCAGGGAAGGACCCAGGATGCCTCCCGGCTACACACACTTCAATGTTGACCTGACTGAATCAAGGTCTGTTTCAGCAATGTTCCATGTAATAAGGAAGCGCTATGGCTTTATCGATGCGTTGATCAATAACGCGGGTGCATCCGTCATGGAACCATTTCTGCTGAGCGATTTGGACAATACAAAAAAACTCTACGATTTGAATGTGTTTTCAGTGATGCAGTGCTGCCGCGAGGCGGTGAAGTTACTCAAGAACAGTAGTGGTTCGGGGGCAATACTGAATATCTCTTCAGTCGCCACCTTGTTTTCCCTGGAAGGGCAACTCGCCTATGCAACCAGCAAGGCAGCGATAGAGCAGTTCACTCGTTCTCTAAGCCGGGAAATCGCCCCCTTGAATATTCGCGTGAATACCCTGGGATTGCCCCCGCTGCGAACAGCGCTTACCAGGACCCTGGACAAGGACAAGATCGAAGCACTCATTGCCCGCCAGGCCATCAAGCGACCCTGTGAGTTCCAGGATGTGGTCGGGCCGGTGGAGTTCCTTATTTCCGAGGCGTCGGGCTTCGTATCAGGCGAGACGCTCTATCTAGGAGGGGTCAGATGATCAACGCAGGTTGGCTGCGCGGCCTGGAAGCTAGAGGTGTTCGTCGAGCACTGGTTGATGGGGAAGTCGCGCTTTCGTACATGCAGGTAGCGCAGAAGGTCAGGGATCTGGCCACGCACTTCATTCAGTCCGGCATCGCGCCTGGGCACGTGGTGGTACTGCATGGGAATTATTCGGCCAATGGAGTCCTGGCCTTGCTGGCCCTGGCTGCCATCAAGGCCATCGTTGCGCCGGTTACGAACCTGACGCCCTCGGTCGAGGAAACTCTGAAGGTTTCCTGTGATGCAAGTTTCATGATCAGGGCCTTTGAGGAGGTGGTCGTCGAGCCTTGCTCCGGCCAGTCCCGGCACCTTTTGTACTCCTCTCTCAAAGCCCGTGGGGCCGCTGGGTTGATCCTGCTTTCCAGCGGCAGTACCAGCAGACCGAAGGCGATTCTGCACGACCTGGACAAACTGATCGCTGAAAAGGACAAAGAGTCCCGGGGGCGGCAGCTTGTGGTCATCCTGTTTCTGATGTTCGACCACATCGGCGGCGTGAATACTTTAATCAACATATTGTTTTCCGGTAATTGTGCGGTCGTGGTCAGGGAGAGAACACCGGATGCCGTGTGCCGGGAGCTGGAGTTGCAGCAGGTGCAGGTCTTGCCTGCCAACCCGACATTCCTGAACTTGTTGCGCCTTGGGGATTTCCACCAACGCTACGACTTGTCGGCATTAAGACTCATTACCTACGGCACGGAAGCCATGCCAGCCCAGCTTCTGGTCTATTTGCGAAAAATATTTCCCCGGGTGCGGCTGCTCCAGACATTCGGCACCTCTGAAACAGGAATAGCCGGGACACAGAGCGCTTCTTCGCAAAGCACGCGTTTCAAGATCGTCGATGAGAGTTTTGAACATCGCATTGTCGATGGCGAACTCCAGTTGAAGTCACCGAGCCAGTTCCTTGGTTATCTCAACGTCGAAAATACTTCGCTGACAGAAGATGGTTGGTTCCGCACCTGGGACCTGGCCGAGTCGGGCAGCGATGGAGAGATACAGATCCTCGGGCGGATGAACGAGGTGATCAACGTCGGCGGAGAGAAGGTCCTGCCGATTGAGGTCGAGTCCTTGCTTCTTGCATGTCCACTGGTCCAGGACTGCCTCGTATACGGGATCAGCAACGCTATTACCGGCCAGGCGGTAGGGGTGAATGTAAAACCGGCATACCCCATCAGTGCCGAGGGCTTGAGAAAGGCAACCATGGATTTTCTCGCAGGCAAGCTGGAGCGATTCAAGATGCCCGTAAGAGTCAGGATGGTTGATGAAATTGCTGTTTCGGAGAGAGCGAAAAAGAAACGCAACGTCGAGCGTTAATTGCGACTTGAAGGAGAACAGGAATGTTACCAGGCAATGTAGTCATCATTGGTGGTGGACCGGCCGGGTCTGTGGCGGCACTGACTCTGCTTAAGTTGGGACACAAGGTCACGATCTATGAAAAAGAGACTTTTCCCCGGTACAGGATTGGCGAGTCATTTCTTCCTGGGACCATGTCGATATTCAACAGGTTGGGCCTGCAGCCACTCATCGACGAAGCCCGGTTCGTCAAGAAACCCTCCGCGACCTTTCTCTGGGGACAAAACCAGCCGCCATGGACTTTTTCCTTTTCAACCCCGAAGAGCACCGCTGAATGGGTTTTCGATCATGCCATCCAGGTCAAGCGAGAAGTGTTCGACCATTTACTCCTGAAGGAAGTCATGGCCCGAGGTGGGACGGTCCACGAGGGGGCGGCGGTAACCCATGTCGATTTAAGCGATCCTGAGAGGGTCATTCTGGAAGTGCGCCAGGGCGATGCATCCTCGACGGTTTCTGGTGACTATCTGATCGATGCTTCAGGTGCCAACAGCATTCTCGCCCGGCAACTGAAAATTCGTCGTTATGACGAGTTCTATCGCAATCTTGCTGTGTGGTCGTATTTTTCCTGCCCGGATCCGTTTCAAGGAGACCTGCGCGGTACGACCTTCTCGATAACTTTCGAAGATGGTTGGGTGTGGATGATTCCGCTCGAGGGGGATATCTACAGCGTTGGTGTGATCGTCGATATCAGCAAGGTAGGAGAGATAAAGGAGGTGGGGCCGGATGAGTTCTACAGGCGCACGCTGGCCAAGTGCATACGCGCCAAAGAGTTGCTGGGCGATTCGGAGCAGATCGATCAGGTCAGGGTCGTTCGTGACTGGTCATACGACACCAGCACCTTTTCCAGCGGGCGTTTCTTTCTTTGCGGTGACGCTGCCTGCTTTACCGATCCGTTGTTTTCGCAGGGCGTGCATCTCGCGTCCCAATCCGCTGTTTGCGCGGCTTCAGCGATCGATTATCTGTCCCGGCATCCAAGCGAAAGCACACAGGTCCATGAGTGGTACAAGAGCACCTATGGCGAAACCTATGAGCAGTACCACGAATTCCTCGCCTCTTTTTACACCTATGCCTCTTTCACCGAGCCCGATTCCGAGTTCTGGAACAAGCGCAGGATAGTGGAGAGCGAGGATGATCGTTTCAATCGCCGTCAATGGTTCGACCAACTCACTGACAAGGCAGGAGGGGAGGAGTGGGCGATCTCGGACTTCAAGGACCGGGCATCTACGATGATCGCCCTTGGACGACACCAGCGCAGTGAACTCTCCGATGAATTTTCCGATGCGGAGCTGACGCCAATGAGGGTCGGCTGGATTGGCAAGTTGTTGAAGCAGTTGTCCAGCATATCCGAGTTCAGCTGGAACGGCGGGACGGTCACCTTACAGGATTACTACAAGGTCAATCCGCTGGATTTCAGGCTTGAACCCAAGGAAGTGCTATCAAACGGCGAGAGGCGCATGACCAAATATGCTGCCAACTCCAAGGTCAGGGAAATATTTTCCGACTTGATCAAGGAGAAGTTCGACTACAAGACCTTGATCAGCCGATTGAATGCAGCTGGTTACTCCGAACATGCCTTGCAGATGGTCATACGCCTTTTCGAGGCAGGCCTGTTGTCCGGGAAGAACATGCTGGGAGAAAAAGTGCATATACAAGACCGTCTGAGATTCGATGGCGTAGGCATTGAGTACGAAGTTTGAATCAAACTACCGATCGTCATGTGTTCCCGAGCGCGGTGCCCATGGGGAATGACGACTGATCTGTTTCGGACATTTTCAATATCCCGGAGAACCAGATGAAGCTCGATCAAGAGTTTGAGAAACACTATTCCAGGCCAGACCTTGAACAGAAGATTTTCTCTGCACTGCGCGTCAGCGGGAAAGATCCGCAAAGGCTGAATCTAGAGGACCTGGCGCCGGTGGATGAAATTCACATCGGCGGGCGTCAAGCGACTGCCGACCTGGCCGACAAGTTGGGGCTCCACGAGGATATGAAGGTCCTTGATGTCGGCTGCGGGTTGGGTGGGGCAACACGCTACTTTGCCAGTACCTTCGGTTGTGAAGTCCATGGCATAGACTTGGCTCCCGACTATATCAATGCGGCCTCTACACTGGCTGCCCGTATAGATGGAGGGCTGAAGGTCAGTTATCAGCAGGCTAGCGCCCTGGCGCTGCCATTTCCCGATGACTTCTGCGATGTGGTGACCATGCTGCACGTGGGGATGAACATCGCTGACAAGCCGCGGCTATTCGAGGAAGTCCGCCGAGTACTGAAACCTGGCGGCAAGCTTGGGATCTACGATGTGATGCGGGTCGGGGAGGGGCAGATGCTCTATCCGGTTCCCTGGGCATCGAATCCTAGTACGGACTTCGTCGCCCCTCTGGCTGAATACCTCGGGTATCTGAAGCAGGCGGGGTTCACGGTGATCAGTGAAACGGACCGCTGGGAGTTCGGCGTGGCGTATTTCGATGATTTGAGGAGCCGGAACCTGGAGCAGGGGGTATCGCCACTTGGACTGCATATTTCATTCGGCGCCACTGCCATGCGGCAGATGGTCAATATTTCAACGCTGATAAAAACACGGGTACTCAGTCCCGTTGAACTTGTCTGCAAACTAGTCGAATGAGGCCGGCCATGACCGATCATGGAAACTTGTATTTCGAAGACTTTGCCAAAGGACAGGTCTTCGTGTTGGGCAGTGCGCAGGTGACGGAAACAGGCATCATCGATTTTGGTCGTGAATTCGATCCACAGGCATTCCATATCGATCCTGTCGCGGCGCTGGATTCACCCATGGGCGGGCTGGTCGCCAGCGGCTTTCATACGCTTGCCCTGAGTTTCCGACTCTTCATCGACTTGGGATTGCTCAGGGCTTGTAGCGTGGGCGGCGCAAGCTTGAATGATGTGCGCTGGCTAAAAGCGGTGCGTCCAGACGATCTCATCAGTGGAGCGGTAACGGTTCGCGACGTGCGCAATATCCCCTTGCCCGGTAATCGGGGCCTTGCGCAGTTTTCGTTCGAGATCATCAATCAGGCACAGGAGCGTGTCTTGTCCTACCTGGCCACGATTGTACTGAAGGGGCGAGAGTCCTAGCGGTTGGGTCGAGCCAGGTAACAGCGCAGGCGAGGGTGGGGTTACATCAGGGCCAACTCCATATCCCAGCAGTCCAAGCCGGGTCCATGGCCGTCGGGCGTCACTTTGCGCAGCACAAAACCCAGCCCGGCATAGAAACCCTGGCTGTGCTGGCTGGTGCTGATGCGCACCGCGCGGGCCAGGCCTTGCTCGCGAATGGCTCGTAGCCGGGCTTCGGTCAGCAGGCGCCCAATGCCCTGGCCGTGCAGCGCCTGGTCGACCATGCCCCAGCACAGGCTGGCGGTGCCTGTTTCGGGGCGCAGGGCATGACCACCACAGGCCACGATCCGCCCGTCGCGTTCGATGACCAGCAGGTTGGCTGTCGAATGTTCGAGGAAGTGCAGGAAGTCCGGGCGCTCCAGGGGATCGAAGAAGGCCGGGGTATTGCTGTCGAACAGTTGCAGGCAGGCGTCCAGGTCGTGGTTGGTGAAAGGACGTATGCAGGTCATGGCGCTCATGCTCGGCGAAAGATCCCGGATATTCGGGATCTTTCGCCGGTGCGGTCAAGTGCGGTGATCGAAGAAGTGCCCCATCAGCTTCAACAGCGGCCGGCGACGGTTGGTCCAGGCGAAATCCCACTCGCTAACCTGCGAATCCCCTGGATGATGCTCATGCTCGTGCAGCAGTTTGTGGGCTTCGGCCAGCCGGTACCAAGGCACCGAGGGGAAGGCGTGGTGCACGATGTGCAGGTTGAAGTTGAGGATGATGAACCGCGACCAGAGCGGCAGGTTCTTGCAGTCGTGGGACACGACATCCTGTTCCCAGTACTGCAGGCGGTCGGCGTCCTTGGCTTGCAGCGGCGCCTCGGCGTGGTGCGGCAGGTTCAACAACTCCACCATGAAGAACAGAAACAGCCAGATGATCAGGTAGAACATCACCAGGTCAGCCAGGTGTCCGAAGTACAGCGCGACCCCGGCCACGGCGAGGTAGGCCACCAGGTACAGGCGGGCGAAGCGGATTTCCTTGAGAATCCGCGGCGAGTTGTCGCCCTTGGCCCGGGCGATGAACGGTGCCCGCCAGTTCAGCAGGAAATGGTTGGCCGCGATCATCGGGATCCAGTGCTTCCACATGAACTCCAGGGTTCGTTCCTGCTTCTTGGTCATGACCGAGAACTTCTCGATCATGCCGCGGTTTTCCGGATCGTTGAGGGGGTGGGAGGTCCAGGTGTGGTGGGCCGTGTGGAAGCGACGGCGAACCAGGAAGGGCAAGGCGATCAGCCAGCCGTTGCAGTGCCCGATGAAGTTGTTGACCCGACGGTTCTCCGAAATTGCGCCGTGCAGGGCCTCATGCAGGATCAGGTAGATCTGCAGGGTGGCGACGCCAGCCAGCACCAGGCCGAGCAACTGCAGCCCGGTGGATGAACTGAGCCAGAGGTTCCAGGCCAGTACCAGGACCAGCATATCGGCGACCCACAACATTACGGTCCAGGGCTCCTTGGCGCCGTCGGGGATCTGTTTACGGACGTTAAGCCATTGTTCTTTTGTCACTTGCTTGACTCTCCAATAATCATCCGAAGGGATGCAGGGCTCGATGGATCAGTTGTCGATGCGCGGAGCGTGGCCGGGCCGGATGCTGCACAGGTTGTCGCCCAGCCTGGCGTAGGCCTGGTCGAAGAAGACGACTTCCTCATCGAAACCATGGCTACGCGGGGCCTGGTCGAACTTGTGCCACACCAGGTTGATGCAGTCGTAGCGGGCGCCGCCTTGCAGGTGCCAGGCCGGCAAATAGGCGGTCACCGCATAACCCTGCCGCATCAGGCCACCGAGCAGTTCCAGCTTGTCGGCCAGTACATGAACGCTCACGTACTCGATGTCCTTGTGCGCTTGTACAAGTGCCTCGAGCTCCTGCAGCACCTCGCGCTCCGAGGGATAGTTGCCCGAATGCCCGGACACCATCAGCGCATTGGCCTCATGGTCCTGGGTGTACAGCATCTGGCCGTGGCGCTCGGTCCCCGGGGCACCGCTCAGGTAGGTATTCGGATAGGCGCCCAGTACCGGTTCCATTTGCAACGAGGCGTACAGGTACTGGCTGATGAAATCGCTGCCCGAGGACTTGGCATACCAGGGGGCGATATGGACGAAACCGTCCTGGGCCGGCGGGTGGATTGCGGTCAGGTGATATTCGCGGATGCCGTCGACCTTGTTCGGGCCACCGTCATGGCCCACCAACACTGCCGGCTTGATCTTGCCCATCACCGAATGGATGGCGATGTTGCGGGGGGTGTAGTAGCCCAGCTCCATGGCGTCGGGCCGATGATCTTCCAGGCAGAGCCTGATCAGGTTCGAGATCGCACCGCCGCGGCGTGCATCCGGATGGATCACCCCATGGCCGACTTCCCAGGACTGGTTCCAGGGACGCCGGGTGATGCAGACGCAACCCAGCAGTGCGCACTGGTTCTCGACGACGAACCAGCGCTGTTGATCGGAGTTCATCGCGTTGCGGATATACACCGGGCTCTGGCACGGATGGGTCGTGTGCCCATAGATGGACTGAAACAGCTCGGCAAGGCCATCGATGTCTTCGAGGGTGCCCGGGCGAAATTCAAATGCATCGGCTTTGGAATCGATGTTCAAGGGCATGGAAACAGGCGTTTCCAGATAGCTTGTCGTGGTCATTGCACACCAGGTGGCTTTGTTCGAGGCACGTGAAAGCGGTGACTGCCTTGGGCATGTCACGGCTCGTGGATAGACGCTTGAAGTGTTGGGCTAACGGCCGCCATCGCGTCGTGAAAGACGCAGGCAAGAGGTGAGGGCGGTCAACGACAGCTCGCTGGGTTGCATATCAACCGCGCTGTACTGGCAATGGGCGTCATCCTTGATGGGGTACATCTGTAGCTCCTGTCCATGATTGGATAGCTGTGCCGGCAACTGGACTCCTTCCAATTCGCCGCGGCTGCACTATAGGTTGCCGACACGCATCGGCATATGTGACCAGCCGGTCGCTGTCCCGATAATCCCTGTCTTTTTGGTCACTTTTAGTCGCTTCGCTGCAGCATGGGAAAAACTGCAAGTGAATCAAGGTGTTGAACTTCAGGGAGGGGCAGGGGGAATGCCCCTCGGTAAGGTCGTTGCCAGCCAGGAACCTGCTACGCGAATTATTCGCACAACAAGGGGCCAAAGGCAGCGTGCGCGGGTAGGGCACGTCTAATAATCAGTCGACTGAGCCGTGAAGTAAAAAAGGGTGAGAGGAGTAGTTTCAGGAATATATTGGCGTTAGATTGATAGCTAATATAGAAGGCGCTGTTAATGCATGAAGTGCAACTTTGAAGACTTATTTGGTTGCGCTGACTCACCGGAGCTTATAACAGGCTCTGGTGCGTGTTCACGCACCAGAGCGCCCTGATAACTACCACTGGCCGCTTGCAAGGCAGCCGACAATTTCCCAGCCGCTATATTCCCACCAGGAATATCGTTCATCGGAACAACTCCTGGCCAAACTAGCCAACTTGATTTCGCCAGCTGCTTTTTGGGTTCCGAAAGGAGTTTCGGCAGTAGCGGTAACCTGGTTGACGGTTAGGGGAGGATTGATAGTGGTCGGGTGCACGGAAGCGTTCGCGACACTTGCGGTGAAAGCGACGGCCGCTGATATAGCGATAACAGTTATGAGCTTTTTCATGTTCGATTCCTTTCAGTTATCTGACATGAGGCTTATGCATTAGCCTGATCTGCTTTTTATCAATGATCCGAAACAGATCGGGCACTCGCGCAGGGGGCGCCATGGAAGGCTACCACCATGACGCCTTGCCCACAGTCGCTCAAGGGAGCTATTGACAAGCAGGTAGAAGCCTGAATTTTTCATGGATAGAGTTAACCAAGCTGGGACAATTCATTCAGCTTAGTTTCCCGGTGGACGAACTTGATAAAGATCGGATCAAAGCTATCCTCACCCAGTAATTTCATAATGCGTGTTGAATATTTGGGCAGGAGCCAAGAACCATGACAGGGAAAGATTTGGTTGATGCAATAACAGGTAACCCATTACTGATGGGCTTGAAGGACTGTCCTGCAGTGCCAGCTCAAATGAGCTGCGCTGTCTACGGAAAGGTGCAAGATGACGTTGGAGATGATGTCATCAAGAATGATTCGAAAATGAAATACCAAATTGAACAGGCACTGTTATTTCGCGGTGATAACTCACAGACAGCTGTTTGGCACTTTCTTGTTACGGGATCAGCAATCCATCACTTTGTCGTTATCCCGTGGTACAAGTCGTCAGTCGGCACAGTGTATACGGTGTTCATGGCCTACGAGAACCAATACTCGGTGGACGCATATGTCAAGCATCTCAGCCCGGCCCCTGGCGCGGACAAAGGATACAAGGAGCATTGGAGGTCAAGTGGGCTAAGTACGATGCTCTCTGGCTTGCTAACTAATAGCAACGCCTGGGAAGAGTATTTTGGCCATGTTGGAGAAGCCCAGGCAGATGCAATTCATTACTATAAATACAAAATCACAGCATTAAGCACTGCAGTGTCCAATGTGAATCAATTTAAGAAACTCTGCGCTAAGGCTACTTGACCAAGGCGAGAGCCTGAATACCAAGGAAGGAACTTCAGGTATTGTCGCTCGCATGAGTGATGGGCACTTCGCTGGCCGACCATTTATTCTAGGTGATGGAGGACCCAGGCCAATCTCTGTCCGGAGATTGCCTGGGTTGTTCCGAGTTGCCATCATGGGCGCCTTCGAATACTCCAAGAGACAAGGAAAGTTGCAATGCCCATTTATCTGGCAGCTGAAAGCGAATTGAAGGTAGGCCACGCCCTGGTGTTGGAGGCTCCTGCCGAGGAAGGTTCCTTCGTCGTGGTTTTTGAAGATGATGGTGACACCGGTTACTTCTACGCATTGGATACCGCGGCCGAGGGCAACCCGATCCACGATGCGCTGCATATCTACAATGCCGGCGATGTCAGTGACAGCCACAAGCCATCGACGATGAAAATCGGCTGGGCCGTCGATCACCGCAAGGCGGTATTGCTGATCAATGATTTTCCTCATGCGGTGTTTGATTTCGATGCCAAGCAAGGATATTGCAGATCGGGATTTCCACCGCAGGCTGGCAACGGCTGGTCCGAAGGCGGTCACCAGTGGGACGACGCAGCACTAGATCTGTTTGCTTGATCAAACGCCTGGCATCGCCAGGCGTTTCACATAGAGGTACGGATGGAAGCTGGAAGGTCAGAAGCAGGCTCTGAAATCTGGTCTGCACTGGCCCTGATATCCTGGTATAAAAATGCGCATAATGTATATTATGTTAAATTATGTATATGGCTTGAAGCGCTGATCCCGCTTACCCGCTTCTAACGTCCTGTGGCTCCTGCCAAAAAAAGAATCGGTTGACTGACAAAAAACAATCCATAGTTATCAACTGGTTAGCTATCTACAGCTGCGAAGCTAGGCGTTCATTAACGTCATATGCAAGCTAAAAAAGGATACTGCGCAACGGTAAAATGAGCAGTCAAAAAAAGATACTCAAATGCTTTTGCTACACTCATCCAATCACGGACCAAATGTACGTTGGGTGGCCTATGTCACAAGAATACATCCTTCAGCCCCTGTTCGCTGGGCCAGAATGTATGGTCTGGTCTGACGACGAATATTTTCGAACGTACCCCAGCGTACGATCCTATATTAGCGTTTTTAAAGGATTTGACGCTTTCAAGGACTTCAGCAACGCTAGGCTATTTCTATCCCAGCACAATCGATCGCAGGGAACCTTCGGCAATTACCGTGGTTTTATTGAGCGCTTACTTTTATGGAGTTGGATTTATGCTGGCAAGGCTTCATCAGTACTTACTTCTCAAGATTTTAGAAAATTTCTTACCTTCTGCGAAAAGCCGCCTCCTGCTTGGCTAGGCAATGCCCCCAAAGCACGATTTATTGACGATGAGGGAGAATGGATTGTTAATGAAAGTTGGCGACCAATGGACTCGCGGGGGCTAAACAAAATCAATGCCCCTCACAATGGATCGCTGAGGCAGATTCAAAGCATTTGCAGCTCTTTTTTTAGCTTTCTACATCTTGAGGGGTTATCGACGGCGAACCCTATTAAGGGGTTTAAACCGCAGCACGGGCGCCCCTTTTCGAGAGGCCAGCCACCTAGAAGCCTAGTTGATCGCGATCTCCTGAAAGTGGTTCTTTCCGAGTTAAAGCGACAGGCTTCTCTATCGTCTGATGGCGAGCGCGCCCTTTTTGCCATAGCAGCGGCTTTGCATCTCTATCTGCGACCGTCAGACCTGGCAATTAATAACAATAGATACCCACTAATGAATGTTTTCAGTTTTGCTGACGGGAAGTGGTGGTTTGTGCATTTTAATCGAGCCCCTCCTCAAAAAGTTCCAGTTCCGTCTAGTTTTCTCCCATACCTAAAACGCTATCGCGTCAGCAGGGGACTTCCTCCTTTGCCCGAGGCAGATGAAAGGTTGCCGCTCTTAGAGGCTTTACATGGCCGCTCCGGCATCTGTATTCGCCAAATAAATGGAATCGTCAAGGCTGCCCTGATTGAAGTTCATCGAGCCTTATCAATAACAGGCCTCAATGAACCTGATTTGCAGGTAATAAAATCACTTTCACTTCGGTGGTTCAGAGACACCGGTGCAAAGTTGGATACTCTGAAGAGGTCGCCTCTTGATCTTCAACATGGCCTCGGCAGTCTCAGCCCTGCCTACGTTTACGGTAGGTACTATGCAGGATGAACCATGGGTCGGTAACTGGCTAAGCAGTGGTAGATTGATTCATCCGCAAGCTCCGGCGTACTCAATCAGTTCATCCTCGATGAGCGCGGCAGATGGTGTGAGCGCATTTCGGATAGTAATGGTGACAAAAGGCCGTCATTGGTGTTGGAGTCCTGCAAGCGCTCAGCTAGAGATCCCGATCTCCATCCCCAACAACCTGCCCTGAGCCACTACAAGGAAGAGGTTAGGCAGATCTAGTACCTGGAGATCGCGACCTCCGCAAGCTCATGCCTGTTCGAATCGACTTGGCAAGCACCACTACCCTGCTGGTCGGCGCTAACAACAGCGGTAAGTCATCCGCTATGTTAGCGCTACGTAAGTTCCTGCTCTCAAAAGCGACCGCATTTCGTCTCCAGAATCTGACGCTTTTCCACCTCGCAGTCATTGATACCATGGGCGCCGATTGGCAGGCTTCGGGTGAAACCTTTGAGACTCCCACGGCTAATGAGCGATCGCACTGGTTAATCGCCCTTTTCCATCGCGGGCTAACGCAACGATTGCCTGGGCGGCAGTAGTATCCATAGCGTGCTGGTGAGTTTCATTTGCTTCGGTTAGTAAATCCAAATGCTTGCAACTCATCTTCCAAGCGAGCGAGAAGCGCCCGGCTATCCCGGTGCGGCTCCTTAAAAAGGTAGGCCGCAATCAGCACAGTGGCGGGATGAACCTCCAATACACCCGCCAACTGCTCGAGCTTTTGAATTGTCTGACCTTTCTGTCCTCTTTCCAGCGTACTTAAGTATGTGCGGCTACTGACCGTCGAAAAGTCCTCCTGGGTCAGTTCCCGATGCTTGCGTAGCTGCTTGAGGGCAAGGCCAAAGGCCGCATTCAGTTCCATTTTGCCAAATCCGCAAAAGGAACGATGAGGCCCGCTTGAGCGCTATAGGACTACAATCTATAGAGTTCATTTCGAGGCTCAGTCATGTTTATCACCTATCATCATCTTGAGATGCACCTGGATCCGCGGTTCGATTACTACCCGGCCCAGTTGTGGGCTGCTGTCGAACAGGACCTTCAATGGCCATGGTTTTACGTGCAAATTGCTCGGCGGGATAAGCGTGAGGTGATAGCCAGCACGCTGCTGCTCCAGTACGCACATGACTTGGCGTGGATTATCGAAAGCCAGTCGAAGCACGCATGGGTCGAACAGGTGCAAATCGTAACCCCAGCCCATCTCAACGGGCACTCCAGATGGCTGATGGAGCCGTTGCAGGAGGTGTGCGTAGTGCAGGACGAGGCTGGTGTATCAGGCCTGCTCTTCAAAGTGGAAAACGACGTCCGCTATTCACTGCATCCCACGCGAGACCTAGAGAAACTGCTCGTGATCAACGTATTGTTCTCGGCTGAGTCGGATTTGGGGCGACGTTGAGGAGCAGTCGCGGCTGGTCATCTCGACCGGAATTTCGTGAGCGCACCCTAGCAGTATCTTTGATCGTTGCTTGCCCAACCTGGTGTGTGCAGGTAAACGGGGTCACGGTAATAATCTGGGGTATTCGCAAGAGGAGACGGTTGCCCGTTAACAGGTCCCACAAGCCAGTCAGGTGGTTCGCATCAAAAATGTCCACGATGGGCAAATCTAGTCGCTTGACTCACTGGGTGAGAGCTTGCGCTTCAACGACCCATCCCAGCCCATCGAGCAACGCGGAAGGCAGCTCGATTCGGTCGCTCATCAGTAGCGGTACTCTTGCGGCGAAAAACGCCCCTTGGGACCAAACAGCAACATGGCCGTAAGCCTTTCCAGGTAGGCCGCCGCCTCCCTGGGAGCATACTGCGCAAAATACACCCGCTGCGCCGCAGACAGGGTGGCGTGGTGCATGAGGCACGCCTTCACCATCTCTGCCAATACATAGCCACGGACGTCATAACGTGCATCGACGGCGCGTAGGACGGTGTCATAGCAGGCGTAAAAAGTCGATTGCGCACTGACCTGCCGTTGGGTATCGCGACTCATCCCTGGCTCCCGGCCTGCCAAGAGGTCAGAAACTGCAACACCTGATCGACTTGGCCCTGACTGACCAGTTGCTCCGCAGTCTGCTGGTCGAAGGTTGGTAATGGCTCGAAGCGAAACCACGTGATCGCCGGCTGGATGGCAATCCCGTTCTCGGCTACCGCCAAGACCACCCGAAGGACATCTGCGATAAACCGCTGCGCCGCTTCGACATCTGATGTTCTGGCCGCATCTGGTTGGCTGCGACGATAGACTGCGACCTGGTCAGCAAGCACGTCAGGTCTGAGGGCAAAGATCTCGACGTAGCGCTCAACTGAGTAGGGTGTGCCGTTCGCGGTACAAAGGTAGTCGATCAACTCGGCGGTCGATAGCGCCGCTGGTTGGGGTACCCCCTGATTCATAGCTCATTCCTCCCACTACATTTCATACTAAAGCATGCCCGCAAACCGGCGATGGGCAAAGCCCCTGTTGGTCGCCAGAACCATCTACGTGGACGCACCATTTTCCGATCCATCAAGCGCTTTTCATGCCTCCTCAGCGCCGTACCTACTGATGTAGCCGCGTCGGTCCAAGTACAAAGCGTCGACGCTCAGTCGCGCTTGTTAGTTGAACGTCGCGGGCGACTGGCCAGCACCTCAATACGGGCTTCGGCCGCCACCGCACGTTCACGAGCTCCGGCCAGATCCTCTCGGGCGGCCTGCAAGGCGGCCTCTAGGCGATTGATGTGTTCACCCGCCTCGCTAGCGCGTTGCTGGATCTGCGCCAACTGCGCGCCGAGCAATTGCCCCTGGCTACGTGCCGCCTGCAACTGGTCACGGGTGTCTGTTAGGACAAGCTGATGCTCCTCCATACCGCGCTGGGCAATGCTGAGCCGGCCTTGGGCGTCCTTAAGTTGTGCGCCCAGTGCTTTGCTCTCCTCCCGGGCTCGATCGATCTCGCGATAGGCGCGGTCTTCGACGTCGCGGGTGTAGCGCTGCTGCTCGCTACGCGCTTGCTCAGCCTGCTTACGGCTTTCCTGCAACAGATGGTCGACTTCGGTCAATTGCGTACGCGCCTCGTCACGCTGCGCTTGCAGTTCATCGCGCTGGTTGCGCAGGTCGTCGATCTGAGCCTGGCGTTGGGTCAGTAACTGTTCCAAATCAGCCAGACGGACTTCTGCGCCCTGCCTCGCTGCCACAGCTTCCACCGTCTGCTGACGGGCCTGTGCGACTTCCAGACGCGCGCGAGCCTCCAGCTCGGTCAGCGCCTCGCGCTCTTCTAATAGCACTTGACGCTGGCCGGCCAACGCCTGCTCCGCCACGCCCTGGGCCAAGGTGGTCGCCTGCTGCCAAATAGCAACGAAGGCCTGTGCCACCTCCGCCGGCAGTCCGGGTAGCCGGGTTTCGCCGCGCAGGCGCCCGGCCAGCTGTTCCCACCACTGATCGAGCAAAGCGCCGACCCGCGCCGGGCTGCCGCGCCCCAATTCCAGGCGTACCCGCTCCACCGTCGGCCGTTCGCCACGGGCCAGCACCGCGTCCGCGGCGGCAAACACCTCGTGCTCCGGTACCCCTACTGCAGTGATCAGAACTGAAAAGGCCAAAAAGCGGTAAGTCAAACCCCCAAATCGACCCTACCGCACATTCCCTAAACATTAGTTCCAGTCCGCCCACCACCATCGCGTGGTCTCAGTCGTTCCGCCTGGCCCTCTCTGTGTCTACTGTGTCATCGGGGGATGCTCCTAGGCCGTTGCGTGAAAGCTCCACATCCGTGGCGTACATACGCTTCCGCTGAACGACCGCCCTTGCCACGTCGACCATAAAAGCCACACAGCTATGGCTTTGCTTACTGTTGATTTGGGGGCATGCTGTTAACGAAAGGTCGCGAGGGGAACAAGTCATGAACCAAGAGGCATTTCAGTTAACCGCGCTGTCAGCTGCTGAATTGGCTGATTACCTACGCAACACGAAAGGGACAACCTCTCCAGGGGAACGTTACGCCAGGGCTTTTGGCCTCAACCCAGCTGAGTTTGACGTTTACCTCGCTACGTATCGCAAAAGCCAGTCAGATGGTGCAACCACGACTGACTCCGAAGCAGCGCTACGCTTCATAACAGATGTCCTACGTGTGGTTCTGACGGTGACTGAGACCGGTGCGACTATCGAGCAAGCAATTAGCTGGTTCCGCCAAGATCAATTGTTAACTTTCGAGGGGCGAACTGCGGAGCAACTAGTCAGTCAGGGCCAAGTTGAGCAGGTGCTGCAATTTCTGGCCTCCTGGCAGGCCGGGAGTCAAGGATGAGTAACGACGCCTACCTACAGACCGGCCAGCAACCGAACTATCACTTATGCTATCGAACCATCCTTTGCGCCATGGATGAGCGATACGACATACGCGGCTATGTACTGGCGGAAATGGTGAAAACATGTCTGAAGCACCGAGCCTGTCTATCTGCGGCCCAGCGCGAGCGCTTTATACGATATGCGCAACCGGAGGCGATCATCTATCTCGAATATCTAACGGCCAATTTATTGTTTGGCCCACAGGGACGCTTTTCACCCAAGGAGTATCATTATTCACAAACAACAGATATCAATCAGTTTCGAGGCCCTTGATGAAAAATGAAAAGAGCTAGTGCACAGGACATCGGACAGGATCAAACTCGTACTTATTCGGGAGCCGATTAATCGGAGTATCATCCGCGAGCTGTAAGAAAGGGGTAATGGTACAACCTTGATCAACCAGCGCCGTTTTGCACTAATCTGGAACCCGTTCACCATTATCCGCCAGACAAAGAAGGCGAGGTGGTTGGGCCTGGGCATTTTGTCTTTCACTCTAGGTTAGCGGATCGCAACGTCCGATCAGCCGCACATCAGTAATGATGCGATGGTCCCTGGCGGCATCCCCAATCTTGCGTTCAAATCAACGGGCAGCGATTTCGCCCAGTCGGCGTCAAGATAGTCGCCTTCTTCATTGCACGAGTGACAGCGACACGCATGGCTAAACGGGCCTGACGCACGCGATCCGGGGTTGCTTCGGTCGGCAAGAAACGCCCCTTCATCACTCCCTCATAAAGAATGACCTCTGTGAATTCCTTTCCCTTCGACTTGTGCATGGTCATCAGATGGAGCCCCTTCCAGTCCCTGGTGACAGCTTGAAAGTGGTCCTGAATAAGAGCATCCCGCACCAGCTTCTCTGCTCCTGAATAGCCTTCAGCTGAGCGCCACATCTCGCTCAAACGGCTTCGAAGTAACGATCCCTTCCCAAGCAAGCGCACATACCGACCATCTATACCGATCTGCTTGAAAACCTGCTCGGTGCTTGAATCCAGAAATTGTCGTGCGGCAACCCAGTCAACTTGGGGGTCGCCAGTCAATTGCAACTCAAGACGCTGGACTGCAATAAGCTGTGCGGCAGCAAGAACCCGCTTGTGCGGCGCTCGACGAAGTGCTTGCCCACCGAACAACTGCTCCAGAGCGAGTACCAATTCCAAGTGAGCCTTGCTTGGGGCTTTCTCGCCTTTCCTGCCACGCAGATGAGCACATAGGTTTCTAAGAAGTCTTTCAGTAATGAGTTCAGCATTCGCGCCACCTTCCAGCAACGCGGCGATCGCCGTAGCAGAGAGTGCTGCTGCCTCCTGGTCGAACGCCACCTCATGGGAAAGCCTGGGCAGATTGTCCGCATCACTCGAAAGGTACGCAGAAACCTCAGCCATGAAGCTTTTGCTGGGAACCAGAATGGCTAGTGACCAATCACGTCCGTCTCTATTCAACCGTGCTATAGCAGTCAGAATGGCAAATTTGAAAGCCCGATGGAGCATCCCCTTGCGCGGCGCATAGGGTGTAACCGACACATGGGTGTAGGCTCTGCCCCTATTTACTCCTGCCAGCAGATCGTTGCCGAACTGGACGATGTCGGTCCCTGTGCTCCGGTGATTTTCCATTCCAAAAGAAAAGGAGGCGGGGCGGTAGGCTTGTTCGAACTCTTGAATCCTGCTAGCACTGGCACCGCGGAATTCGAAGATTCGTTGTTCCGGATCAGCTAAAGCCAGCACCTGGCTATGCCGAGTCAACGCCCGAATGAAACGCCACTCATCCTCGTTCGTGTCCTGGAACTCGTCGAGTATGATCAGTGGATAGCTGTTGCCGTAGATGCGCTGCAGCGACCGGCTTCTCTCCAGCAACATGGCCGCATTGCTGGCGAACAGGTCGAAGTGCAACAGTCCCTCCTCCTCGAGCAGCCTGATTTTCTCCAAGGCTATCTGTTCTTCGCTCAATGTGGACAATCGCGCAGCAGCCTCTGGCGGAGGAAGAAGTGATAAGGCTCGCCCGTTGCGGAGCAAGTAGCCATGGCTGCGCAGCAAATTCCACGTGAAGCCATGATAGGTGTTGACCTCGAGCCGAGCCTGCTCAAGTTTCGGCAGCATTTTCCCGGCCTGTTCCGCAACCCTCGCGACCGTTGCTCTGGCGAAGCTCAGGAACAGCACCTGCTGATACTCTGTGAGGTCTAGTCGGCCTAGAAATGCTTCAGCTTTGAGCAATGCGACTGTGGTTTTCCCTGAGCCAGGGCCGCCCATCACCACCAGATGTCTGGGTGACTCGATAACATCCCGTCGAGACTGATCAAGCACCATCATCTGTTAAGGCCCAACCAAATCGAGAAAGTCATCATCCAGTTCCGAAAGTTCAGGCTCGGGCTTCTTGGGAACAATTGTGGCTGTAATGCTCTCGAGGGTGCTGACAATGAATTCCGGGAGTTGATCTCGGGTCATGGCGGTACAAAGTAAGCTGGCAGCAGCACCATCGCCTTTCCAGCGCTTCAGCAGCACCCCTAGAATCGCTGCTACCTCATCCTTCGTGGCATCAGGGCCCGGGGCCTTGTCCTTTAAGTCTGAAGGCCAAGCACCGCTGTCGACCAGAGACGCAACCCAGCCACGCAACACTTCCTCATCGGTTCCTTTGAGAACGACGTTCTCGAAACCTTTCTCAGGCGCTTGATAGGGGTAGTCGACCGACGCCTTAATAGCCTCCAATTGCTCGGGTGCCTGCTCGTCGAAAACGG
The DNA here is from genome assembly GCF_058781435.1 of Pseudomonas sp. FW507-12TSA. NCBI lineage: Bacteria > Pseudomonadati > Pseudomonadota > Gammaproteobacteria > Pseudomonadales > Pseudomonadaceae > Pseudomonas > Pseudomonas sp. FW507-12TSA. Next base: position 13,832 of record NZ_JBYSWT010000016.1, on the reverse strand, counting down.
CATAGACCTTCTTCCCGAGCCTGCGGTAGTAGGCACCCATCGGAGCGATCAGCGAGTCAGTCGTCGCATCGATGATTGGGATGCCCAATGCCTCAAGCGGCATGAAAGACTCCGGCTCCTGCTGATGAAGCAGTCGCGCTACGGCGGGCCAAGCGTCATATTCCGTCCGGCCTTCGGCAATCAGCACCCGACGTGCCAGAAGGGCCTCACAAACACGCAGCCGCATGTCTTGCCGGTACATTTTTGCTTTGATGCCCGGCGGCAGCCCTGCAGGCATAGCACTCAAGTTTCCATCGTTTCGGCTGATAACGATTACCTGCTCGGGGTCGAACTCTTCGAGCACGTAAGGCGAATGCGAGGTAAACAGCGCCTGGGCTGACTTGCTGCGCACACCGTTGATGATGCGTTTTTGAATATGCGGCGGGATTGCTATCTCTGGCTCCTCCATCGCAAAAATCACGTTCTGCTTTAGTTCCGCGATCAGTGACAGAAGTGCCAGTACCATCATGTTAACAGTACCGGTGCCTTGGCTCTGGAATGGTGCTGCATGCGCTTCGCCATCACTGCGCTGCGCACCGGTTGCCATGAAGACAGTTAACGCTTTTCGCAGAGACTCGCGAGTCAGTTGCGTAACACGCATTTGGGGATCGCTACCATCATCGCTGGGCATGTAGCCGCGGATCGAGGCCTGTACATCCGCCAGGATGTCGTTGATCCCGATCTCCGGATCAGCTGCAACCTGCAACTGTCGAAGCTCAACCAAGAGCCCTTCCCAGATTTTGAAGTTCTTGTCGTCCTGTAACCGCAAAATGATGTCCAAGAGCGAACCACGCTCAAGGCTCAACGCACGACTGCCGGTTCGGATCGTGCGCAGATACAGAAATCCACAGACACGCTTATCGGCAGTTCTGAAGAAATCGTAGGACCCATCCTGTTTCATCGGCGAACAGAAGTAAGTGGCACCAGTGAAATCATCCTCATCGGCATCGTAGCTGCCGATAAAAACGACGCGCAAACAGGCCTGAACCATCTGCTCGTCAGTACTCTCTGCTGGCGGGCCTCCGAGCAGATCTCCCGCGCCGTTATCCCACCACTCGATGTGATCCCTAAAACGCATTTCCTGATCCATATTCAGATCAGTGATGACCACTTCTATGGTTATGTTTACTGGCTGCCCCTGCAGATCGACATACTCTCCCGCATAAAAATCGTGCTCATCTATCACTGGCCTACGGGAGAGTCGCTCGGGGCCTAGTACGAGATCAAGCGCCTCTAGGAGCGTAGACTTACCAATGTTGTTATCACCAACGATGACGGCATGTTTGGGCAACAAAACATCCGCACGCTTGATGCCACGGAAATTCTCAATCTGCAGCCGTGCAACCCGCATATCCGTCCGCTCCCGATCCTGTGTAAGCCTCAGACAACAAGGCCAATAGCTATCACACAGTAGTCGAGAAATTGGCCCAATGCCTTCCGTGGGATTGCTTTTGCAGAGCGCGCGCGTTGCGCTCCCTACGAAGCAGATTCGGCATCGTAACCTTGGCAGCCACTGATCCCATCCGACTTGATAAAAGGCCTACTAGGTTAAACGGCGTGACTGGCACATATGCGGAGGCGGCTTGGCATCATCCACGGCTTTTCTCTGAACGCTACTGAGCAGATTTTCAGCAGAGTGGACCTTCTCGGGCGCGATGCCACCCTCTATAGTGGCCATTTGCGAGGCGACGAGGGCTGACCTGATTAAGTTGGCGTCGCCCAGCCCAATTGTCTTGAATAGCAGCGCGCGTACGCGAGCTCACTTCTATTTTCATCAGGAGTTGGATGATGCAGCAGTTCTCTTTGGTCCATGAAGGCATTACCCACTACGCGGATTATGAGGTGTGCGACGACACCCTTCTGGTTTATTTACCAAACGGTGAAATCCGCCGGACCGAGCTTCGTGGCCTGGATGCAGAATCGGCGGCTAGGCCCCATTTGCGCTCATATGTCAAAAACACGCAGGCGCATGGCGAAATACCAGACAACTGATAAGGCACACCGCTAAAAAAACTTTGAATCTTCATTGCAGGGATGCCAAATGCCTCAGGTACCGCTCAATCGGGGTTTCCGCCTTGTTCCGGAAACCTATCAGAAGGACGATATTCCAATTGGAGAACTGTTGCTTGCAAGCGCTTCGTCTGACGTCAAGACATGGCCACAGTTGTTCGATGAGTACCGCGTTGTCATTCTCGCCGAAGCTGGCGCCGGAAAGACCTACGAGTTGGAAGGAGCCGCACGACGACTAAAAGACCAGGGTAAAGCAGCGTTTTTTATCCGTATCGAAGACCTTTCGGAGCAGATTGAGCAGGCCTTCGAAGTAGGATCGGCAGAGGCATTCATCAGCTGGCTAGCAAGTTCCGACGAAGGTTGGTTCTTCCTCGATTCTGTGGATGAAATTCGCCTTACAGCAGCGCGGGTATTCGAACAAGCATTGCATAATTTTGCCGGTCGAGTGGGATCGGCCTGCAATCGCGCGCACATTTATGTGTCGAGCCGCCCGTATGCCTGGCGCCCGCAGCGAGACCGTACACTGCTTGAAGCAATTTTGCCGTTTCATGCTGACATGACCACGCTTGAGGGTGAACAAGATGAGCCCAATGTCAGCCTGGTCGCAGACGAAGTCACTTCACAACGGCTTACCGCGCACACCAACGAAGAGCCTCTCCCCACACTCAACGTTTACCAAATGACCGCGTTATCGGTCGAGGACATCCAGACTTTCGCGGAGTGCAACGAAGTTCCGAATAGCTCGACGTTCTTGCATGAACTGGAGCGCAGTAATCTGTTCACGTTGGCACAACTGCCGTTCGACTTGCGCGACCTGATCCACGCCTGGAAAACCGATCAGGTGTTGGGGAGTCGGTTGAACATCCTGGAGCAAAGCGTTACCCGGCAGTTAAGCCAAGCAGAATTGTGTACACCTTCGCTGACACTCACACGTCTGCTGGACGGCGCCCAATTGCTTGCCATCGCAGTAGTCCTGACTGGCATCGCTAACGTGCGGTTACAAGCTACAACTACCGGTGACGGCATCGACCCGATGGTGTTGCTGCCCGAATGGTCTGCGGCCGAACGCCATGCTCTGCTCACCAGCGGGCTTTTTGGGGAGCCAGTCTACGGAGAGGTGCGTTTCCGCCATCGCGAGGTACGGGAATTACTCGCCGCGCACTGGATCCAGCAGCACCTGGGTACCGAGACTAATCGCAACGAAATCGAGCCCTGGATGTTTCGTTCACGCTATGGACTGACAGTGCTGAGTGCACGCCTGCGCCCTCTGCTGCCGTGGTTGATTCTGTTCGACGAACGCATCCGTAATCGCGTCATTGCGCACTACCCAGAAGTCGTCGTTGAGGGTGGAGACGCCGCAGCATTGCCACTCAAGGAGCGCGAGGCAACCCTAAAGCGGGTGATTGAACAGATCACAGACCCGCTTGCGTCGCTCAGAGGGCTGGATAACAGTGCAATCGTGCGAATTGCTACCCCCGAGCTGGAACCCTTCACACTCCAGCTCATCGAAGAGCATTTTGAAAATGACCGGGTGATGTTCATTTTGGGACGCCTGGTGTGGCAAGGAAAGATGACTCAGAGCCTTGCGCCGCTAGGCCGTATTGCTGCGGATCCACAACGCGGTCACTACGCTCGTCTGGTTGCAGTTCGCGCAATCGGATGCTTGGCGGACAACGAGCGCCTCAACGAGCTTTGGCGGGCCATTCTGGACAGCGAGGGGGAAATACCCCGCGCGGTCTTTGCTGAGTTGGTCGCGTATGCACCGCCAAAGAAGGTCTCAATTGCCCTCATTCTGGAAACACTCGCCCGATCAGTGGGCTACAAGCGTTACGACTCCAGTGGACTCGCTGGCAACCTGACGGATTTCGTCAACCGCTTGGCTGGCTGCGCAGAACCCACATCAACCGATGACTTGCACGCGTTTGCCAGCGGTTTGCTGAGTTACCTCCAGAAAAAGCCGCATCTGGAGCGTGGGGAGTGCGAGCTTTCGAAAGCGTACTACTGGTTAATGCCAATCGCCTTGCGATGCGTAGAGCACTTGATCGTTAAGCGGGCTCCAGCCGCCATGTCCTCCACGACCCTGAGTATTCTTGCGATGCAATGGTTCGGTAGCGAACTGGGTGACATCAAAGGCGCATTGACGACCCTGGTTCCTGCGTGGCCAGACCTGAACGACGCATTGTTCTGGTGGTGCATCGCGAAATGCCGCGCGCAGCAGGCACGCAGAGGGCAGAGTCTCAAGGACGACTGGTCGGCTGAATGTTCATGGCACTTTTGGGCATTTGATGCGGACAGCTTCCCCAGGGTGTTGGGCTGGGTGCGGCAGCGTCCGTTAGAAGATGACCAGCTTGTCGCGCTGGCGAGGGCCTATCGCATCTTCACTGAGCATGACAAGCCACCACTCTGGCGTGAACAATTACTGGCCAGTACCCATGGCCTTAAACCCTTGCAAGAAACCTTGCAGGCACTGCTCAACCCGATACCAAACCCCACCCTCGTGCGCTTTCAGGAGCAGGAAAGAAAATACCGTCGTCAGCATGCACGGCAGCAAAAGCGAGAAAACACTCAGTGGATGCACTTCATCGAGCGCCTGAAAGCCAATCCCGATCTAGTGCGTCACCCGCCTGGCTTACAACCGAGCGAGGTGAGTAACTTTCAGTTTCATCTGATGGAACATATTCGTGAAGGCTCCGGATCGTCCACGCAGCTCGATGGCAGTAATTGGAGCGCACTGATCCCGGAGTTTGGCCTGGCGGTTGCCGAAGCCTATCGGGATGCCGCCGTCGCTTTCTGGCGTGCCTACCAACCCACTTTACGCTCAGAAGGCGCCGAGCCGAACAGTATTCCCGCAGCGGTCATGTTCGGGTTGACTGGCCTCGCGATCGAATTGAACGACCAGGACCACATTACCAAATTAGACGCGCGGGAAGCGGAGTCGGCCCTGCGCTACGCGCTTTTCGAGCTCAATGGCTTCCCTTCCTGGCTCGATAGCCTCTGCCGACAGTATCTGCCTGAGGCGACCGCATTTTTCTACCGCGAAATTGAGTGGGAATTGACCACCAGCCAGCCCGAGCAACGTCCATTCTATGTCCTGCACGATGTGGTCTATCATGCGCCCGTGCTGCATTCGACGCTGGCCCCGTTGCTTAAGCAATGGCTGATGAACCATCAGGTACAGAACCCTGAATGCCTGCGCTACAGCCGGCGCATCATCGGGAGTGACAACTTACCAGCGGCCGAAATCGCCGGACTGGCTTTGGACAAGATCGCCGACCCTGCGACGCCGCGCGAACAATTGCCCATTTGGTACGCGGTCCGTACCGACGCCGACCCGACATTGTCGCTCCGAGCCTTGAGAACAGCCCTGAAAAAGTTATCTCCAGCAGCTGCCGAGCGGTTCGGCGAAACCTTCAGCGTAGAGTTACTGGGAGGTCGGCGGAATGCAGTCCTGAGTATTGGCGGTTTCAACAGTCCAACTTACCTGAAAGATCTGTACCTCCTGATGCACAGCGTTATCCGAGTGAAAAACGACCTTAATCGTGCCGGAGGCGGGGTGTATTCCCCAACGGTACGTGATGATGCTCAGGACGCGCGCGAACGCCTCTTCGGCATGCTCCAAGAGCAATCTTCTGAGATCACCTACCGCGCGATCCTTGAGCTCGCCGAAAAACACCCTGTTCAGCATTTTTGCACCTACATGCGCGTGTGTGCTGTCAGCCGGGCAACCACCGACGGAGATATGCAGCCATGGCGCATTGAGGACGTCGCTGACGCTGCGCGTCGTCTCAATCGGACCAGCACCCTCCTCTCCCCGGCATTGGAGGTCGACCATGCAGTACGTTGATCGCCCCATGACTCCTCCAGCCGCACTCAGCTCCCCCCAAGCCCAGACGTCACGAAAAGCGATGCTGGAGTTTTGGCAGCGGGAGCCTCAGCGACGGGCGCAAACAAGCGTGCCGGCCATCGGATTTAACCCGGAAGAGCCGCACCTGCTGGAAGCGCTGGCCGACATGAGCGGGCAGCGCTGCGTTTTCTGTGAAGCCAGCGCTAAGCTGGTTATTCATCGCTTCCGTCCGCCAGGTAACGCGCTGCCAGTTGCGCGCTCCAGTGACGCGCATCTTTATTACGTCTGGCTTGCCGACGCGTGGCAGAACCTGCTGCCCATCTGTCAAGGCTGCACGCCGATTGAGCCGCAGTTTCCAGTTCGCAGAGCGCGCTGCCGGCCACCAGCACTGGACCAGGTTCAGGCGTATGTCAGCAGTGGCAAAGGGCTTTGGCCTTTTGGCTCGCCCGAAGAGGAGCCCTTGCTGCTGGATCCCACTCAGGAGCGACAGTTTGCCAAGCACTTGATCCCCACACTCGACGGTGAACTGCTGGCAGGCACAACTCGTGGCGAGCAAACCATTGCCATCTTCGACCTCAATCGCTCGGAGCGCCGCGATCAACGCTATCAGGTCTATCAAAAGCGCTTGGAAGCACTTTACACGTGTGTGCTTTCAGGAGAGCTCAAGAACATTGACCCGCTGGTTGATTTCAAGAGCCTGGAGTTCGGGGGTACGTGGTACTTGCTGCTCCGGCGCCTGCTCGAACATCTGTCGGTCAAAGGCATCGGGCGGAAGTTGGCTGTCGAGCGCGTGCGCCCTGCCCTTTACAAATGGGCTGCGACCCCCGATGCCGCCGCGCTACTGGAACAGGCGCGCCACCTGCTGCAGCGTGAAGACGCGGACCTTCGCGTGCATGGCACGCAGGTGCGGCGCCTGCCCCCGGCAAAAGACGCCGTGATTGCTATTCAAATTCGTAACTTCAAAGCTATTGAGCGTCTGGACCTCCGGCTCAACGAGCCATCGGCAAGCACCGCGGAGCACCATGGAACACTGGCTCCCTCGTTGGTCATTCTGGGTGAGAACGCCACCGGAAAAAGTTCTATTCTGGAAGCCATAGCCTTGACCCTGGTCCCCACGGCGGTACGCAGCGCACTCAATGTGCCCTGGGCTGACATGGTAATTGACCCTGCGCAGCTCGGCGTTGATCAGTTATGGGAGATGGCGACGGCCCACGTTCGAATCGAACTGACCAATCAACGCTGGGTTCAGTTGAGCATCGACCGACAGCAGCCCACCCACGACAGCGATCTGGGCAACCAGCAGGTCCCTGTCTTTGCCTACGGTGCTTTTCGTCGATACGGTCAGACCAGTCAGCGTGCAACTGCACATACCCATGTACGCAGCCTGTTTGACGGTCATCCGCTCTCCAATCCTGAGCCTTGGCTAAGCAGGCTTCACCAAGATCGCTTTGACATGGTGATTCGCACACTGCGCGATGTCTTGGCAATCGATGGTGAATTCGATGTCATTCAACGCATGCCGGGCACCGGCGCATTGTGCATGGTCACCACTGTGACTGATTTGGACGGTTCAACACGCTTCAACCACACACCACTTCACGCCGTGTCCTCGGGCTATCGGTCGATGTTGGCAATGGTCTGCGACATCCTCAAAGGACTGATGAGTCCGACAGTTTATCCTGGATTCGAGAATTTTCAGGCAGCACGCGGGGTAATCCTGATTGATGAAATCGAAGCCCACTTGCATCCGCGCTGGAAGGTACAGGTGATGTCCCGTCTGCGCGCAGCCCTGCCGAACATGACTTTCATTGTGACCACACATGACCCGTTGTGCTTGCGCGGCATGGCAGACGGTGAAGTCGCGGTAGTGCAACGCATCGCCACTTCGGAGGCTCGGCTGGACAGTCAATTCCCGATGGCCATCGAAAGCATCGCCGGTCTTCCGGCGGTAGCGGAGCTTCGCCTTGAACAGCTACTCACTTCAGATTTTTTCCAGATGCTCTCCACAGACGACGCTTATACCGATCGCCATCTGGCCAATGTTGCCGACTTGATGGCCAAGCTTAGCCGTGGCGACCTTTTAAGTATCGAGGATCAGCAGATGTTGAGCGTTTTCCAACGCGACATCAGCAGTGCCCTCCCCATCGGCTCAAGCGAGGCACATCGCCTCGTGCAGCAGGCTGTCGCCGAATACCTGGCCCGGCGGCGCGCCGCGAGTAGTGAGGCATTGCATGCGTTACGACGTAAAGTCAAGGACGAAATCCTCGCCGCGTTGGAGGACTTGTGATCATGCGTCAGGTCCGGCGTGCGCCTACTCCCGCCTCCCTTCAACTTGGGGCCGCCGGTAGCGATGAACTTGCGCGGGTACGCGTGCACCGCGCCACCCCCGCGCCGGCTGATAAAAAGAAGAAGAGCTTCGAGTACACGGCCTACAAGGGGGATGATGTCCGCCGTGCGTTAGAGAAAATGTTTCACGGTAAGTGTGCGTACTGTGAGACCATTTATGCCGCTTCGGCGCCGGTCGATATCGAGCATTATCGGCCCAAGGGGGGTGTCACCGAGGCAGCGACGCATGGCGGCTACTGGTGGATCGCCATGCAATGGGAAAATCTGCTGCCCTCATGCATCGACTGCAATCGCAAGCGCGGTCAGGTAATTGTGGAGGCATCCTCAAGTTTGGCCGTTTTGGCCGCCAGCACCTCTCCGCCGTTGACCCAAGCAGGAAAGAAAAACAGCTTCCCCTTGGCCGCCGGTGGGGTACGAACCACTGCCGAAGGTACAGACTTTTCCCTGGAGCAGCCATTGCTCCTCAACCCCTGCAATGACGATCCGGCCGCTCACCTGCTGTACAGCGTGGATCCAGCGCACCCCACGGGGTTGATCGTGCCGACCGGTACCCCAGCGCAGCAAAAGCGCGGTGCTGTCTCAATCCAGGTGTATGGATTGAATCGCCTCAAACTCCTGCAAGACCGCAATCGCGTGCTGCGTAGCATGGAATTCCTTGGCGACCTCATCATTGACCTGGCCACGTCGATCGACGCATTGGAGGCACCGGATGCCGCGCTTCAGCTACAAGGAACGCCCGCAGCCGGTGTTGCCACACGGCTGCGGCTGTTACGTGACCGCATGCTGCAGGAACTCAAAGCCGCAACTGCACCAGAAGCTCCCTATTCGGCAATGGCCCGGACTTGGCTGGAGGGTTTCAAGCGCCGCTTAGCCATCTGAGTCTCACCGCGGGCGCTGTGGCGGTCTGACTAACTGCCCCGGTACCCCCGCGCCTCCAATTGCAGCGCCACCTGCGCACTGACTCAGCGGGCCAGCAGCAAGATCACTAACATAAGCCCGACAAACAACAGGCCAGCGCTCGCCAGTCCCACCCGTTTGATCAATTGATCCAGTTTACGGTCCAGCCCCTGCACCTGACGTTCGAGCGTGTCGAGTCGAGTGAAAGCTGACTCACCATTGGCCTGATTGGTACCGGATTCCAGGTCGGTTGAACTGCGATCACTGTGCGTGGCGATCAAGCTCCCGCCTGCCCCGGTAGAGCCGATAGTGATCATCATCAGCAGCATCTTGACGTTATCTGCCCAGGGCGAGCCTTCCAATGCTTTTTTGAACACCAAGTCGTAGGAAAATTGGATCATCACGCCATAAGCAATCAGAAAGAAACCTTTGAGAAAGCGGTCGTCGCGATTGTCCACTAAAAAGATGAAGACGGTAAAAGCGCCCATCAAGTACGCCATTGCGGACACATCAATCCCGAAGAGGCGGTACGTAGTCCAGCTCTGGAGGACATTGAGCAACAGGGCCAGGAGCAAGCCCGGTTTGGTAGACAGCCAGTGCCACAGGTTCTTTTTTACAGATGACAACTACCCTACTCCCTCTGTTGGCGGCGAGAACTACCCGCCTGATTGATGGCAGGTTCATACGCACTGAACCGGATACATTGCGCATGATTTTGAATCACTCGCGGCTTTTCACTGAGCGCCGGGGTCGGCTACCCAGCGCCTCAGCACGGGCTTCAGCTGCGACTGCCCGCTCACGGGCTGCGACCAGTTCTTCGCGCACGGCCTGCAATGCGGATTGCAGGGAATTAACCTCTTCACCCGTGTCCCTTACTTGTTGCTGAGTCTGCTCCAGCTGCGCGGTCGCTAATTGAGCTTGGCTACGCACTACCTGAACCTGCTCGCGAGCATCGGCCAAGGCCAGTTGATGCGCCTCCGCGCTTCGCTGGGCCGCATTGAGCCGGCCCTGGGCGTCCTTGAGTTGTGTGCCCAGTGCCTTGCTTTCCTCGCGGGACCGATCGATTTCGCGATAGGCCCGGTCTTCAACGTCACGGGTGTAACGCTGCTGTTCGTCTCGCGCTCGCTCCGCCTGCTCGCGACTATCGAGTAGCTGTTGCTGAAGCTCAAGCAACTGGTGGCGACCATCATCGCGCTGCGCCTGGAGTTCGTCCCGCTGGCGGTATAGATCGTCGATCTGTGCCTGGCGCTGGGTTAGTAATTGTTCCAAGTCGGCAAGGCGGGTTTCGACGCCTTGCCGTGCGGTGACGGCCTCGGCGGCCTGCTGCTGTGCCCTGGCCACCTCCAGGCGGGCGCGGGCTTCCAGCGCCGCCAGTGTCTCGCGCTCCTCAGCCAGCACCTGACGCTGGGTATCCAGGGCCTGTTCGGCGACACCTTGCGCCATCAGGGTGGCCTGCTGCCAGATGGCCACGAAGGCCTGCGCGACCTCCGCCGGCAAGCCGGGCAGGCGGGTTTCGCCGCGCAAGCGCCCGGCCAGTTGTTCCCACCACTGATCGAGCAAGCCACCGACCCGCGCCGGGCTACCGCGCCCCAACTCCAAGCGTACCCGTTCCACCGTCGGCCGCTCACCGCGGGCCAGAACCGCGTCCGCGGCGGCAAACACGTCGTTTTCTGGTACGCCTACTGCCATGCCCTACCCTCCACTCATTAAGGTCTGATAATTAAATCTTATCCGATCTTATAGATTAAGAATCTAATTTTTAATACGTTCATCGTATAAAATTATACACAATGTAAAGTCTCTTGGTGCGGTGCTGATCGTCCAGTGACAACCGAGGTAGTCCGATGCTCCTCTTTTCCACCACGCGGGCGGTCAGGAAGACACTGCTTCATGTCATTAATGCCGCATGCTCCGCAAACACTGGCTTGCCGCACTCGCTTTGGGGGCTATCGCGATAGAACCCGTTTTGAACTGCTGACCTCCTGCTCGGCGGAGTACTTCTGGGAATCGCTTGGGCCAGGCAGACTGAGTTCAAATACCTCGATATCGTTGTCGGCCTCACTCACCGAGCTTCTACAACCTCATGCGCCAGCCCGTTTAAGTGAGCTCTTTGCCCGGGTACACCCGGATGATTGCGCCGCTGTAGAAGCCTTGGTTTACGGCAAGGTGGGCAGCCTGTCCCAAGTGTTTGAATGCCGTATCCGCACCAGAATGGATGAGTACGCGCGGCTCAAAGGCTACCTGGGCGCAAGCAATGTCTCATCGCTTTCATCCCATGTGATCTGTGTTGCGCTGGCGGCCAGCGAGCTGCGCTTCGAGCTTTCGCTTGAAGTCATCCGTGACGCCCTCTGGGAGATGCAGGTAGTGGAAGGTGACCTCCTCAATCCCAGAAACACGTTGTGGTGGTCACCTCAGTTCATTGGTCTGCTGGGTTTCGAAAACGTTGAGGAGTTTCCCGAACGGCTGGAGAGCTGAGCATCCCGTCTGCATCCGGATGACCAGCAAAACAGCTTCGAGACATTTGCTGCTTACATGGCGGATCTCAATGTGTCCGCCCCACTCGACCTGTTTTATCGACTGAAATTGAAAAATGGTGATTACCGATGGTTTCGCGCACGAGGTCTGGCCCAGCGCAACAGCAGCGGTGTACTTCTACGTGTGGTGGGGTCGCTGGTTGATGCGCAAGATGAGTACGAAGAGTCCGAGCTTCGACGACTGCAAGCGCTTCAGCATGAATCACTACAGGGCAGCCTGCAGAAGATAAACACGATTGTCAGCTCGATCGAGGGCATCGCGACTCAGACCAACCATCCTGGATCGCTCCTCTGGCGGTAACCGCCAGACGCTGAAATATTGAAATCAGTATAAGGACGAAGGGCAAGTCTACTTTGCCTATTCCGACTGGAGACTTGCTTGATCTGTTGGATTTTTGGTAAGCCTTTCCTACGCAGCTCAAACTGAGCAAGGCTGCTTCGATACTGCGCTATAGGAAGGGGGAAATATTTTTGCCTAAATCGGCAAAATAAGCCTGCGCGCTGGTCCGCCTAGCTTTACTGCAAATGCTTGCGCAGGAACGGCATGGCCTGTGCCAAGGGCTCAGGTTTGTTATACAAGTCGTAATGCGACCAGCCTTCAGCAACGTAAATCTGCTTATCGGCCGAGGCTGCCCGACCGTAGATTTCCCAGCCATCCCGGTAGGCCCCATAAGCGCCCGTCTTATCACCGATGACCAACAGCAGCGGCTGGGTCAACAGCACCTCGGCATGCAGGAACGCATCCCAGCCGAATGCGGCGCTGTTGAACGAAAACAGGCCACTGGTGGCGCCGTTGGGCTGTTGTCCACGCGCAGTCTTGTAGTAATCGGTCGCTTCGAGCACATCGATATCGGTGATGCCCGCATTGCGTCCCTCCTCGACCGAAGCTGGCAGATAGTTGATGACATGCCGGACGCCTCCCTGAGCTTCAGCGGTGCGCTGGGCAGCCATGGCTTGAAGAGCTGCGACCGGATCGAAATTGCTGAAGCCTTCGGATCAGACGCCCGAAGTTGCCCCCGGTGATCGAGACCAGCGCTTTGATCCGGTGGTCGGTGATAGCAGCGTGCACGGTATAAGCGCCCCCACCGCAGATGCCGATAGCACCTATCCGCGCAGGGTCGACATAGGGCAATGTGACCAAATAGTCGATGACAAAACGGATATCGGACACACGGATCGACGGGGCTTCGACAAAGCGCGGCTCACCGCCACTCGCGCCCTGGAAGCTGGCATCGAAGGCAATCACTACGAAGCCCTCCCTGGCCAGGCCCGCGCCGTAGACATTGCCCGAGGTCTGTTCTTTGCAACTGCCGATCGGGTGGGAGCTGACAATCGCCGGGTATTGCTTGGAGGCGTCGAAACCTGGTGGCAGGTACAGGTCTGCCGCGGTTTCCCAGCCCAGATTCTGGTATCGAAGGTGCTTGATTGTGATATCGCTCATGGGATTCTCCGCTTGGTTCGTATGCACAGGGGCAGTGATTTACATGAACGCGGGCTTGTCGCCGTCGCTTCCCGGCTTGTTGACACCTACGTTGTCACGCAACAACCAGTTGGGCGTCTCGATAATATGGACGATCAGCGCCGCGACACTCTTGCGCGAAATCTCGGTACCACGGAAAGGCTCATGCCGGCCGGTGGTCTCGTAATCTAGTTCATCATGGTCGCTGAGCCAGGCCGCACGCAGAATGGTGTAGTCCAGGTCGCTGGCTTCGATCAGGTCGGCCGACCGCCGGTATGGGCTAAGATACTGGCCGATTTCACGATGATTCCACTCGCCGAACTTGCCAGGAATTTCGTCATAGATGCCCAGGGAATTGACGAAGATGAGGCGGCTGGGCCCTGCTGCGTGCATGGCGCCGATGATACGGTCAGTCTGATCATCGATTTCACCTGCCAGGTTGGCGTAGACAATGCTCTGAAAATGCTGACGGTCATGATCGGCAGCAGGTTGGCCGGGATGTAGAGCAACATGGCGCTGATCAGCAAGGCCCAGGTCCGCCTGATGCTGTCCGGGCGGCGCACATGCAAGAGCGCCCGGCAACGACTGCAACGCGCGGGTTGCTGGCCGTCGATGGGATTGAGTTGATGACATTCGCCGCAGACCTGGATGCCGGCATCGATTGCACGCATCGTTACCTTCCTCGAGCGTCGCCCCCCGGGCT
>NZ_JBYSWT010000015.1:0-169656 GCF_058781435.1 Pseudomonas sp. FW507-12TSA | reverse complement strand
GTCTGCGGCGACAATGTAGTGGACATCACGCACTCGCGGGCCAGGTTGAAATCCCGCGAGTGCTTGATCACCGCCCCCGCGGCGAACTCCCCCAGGCGTTGTCCGGCAAGACCGTACCTGTCCACCAGGCCCTGCAGGGCCGCCACCAGCAGGTCCTGGTTACTGTCGTTGGCGTACACCGTGTTTGAGCGGGCGAACGGAATCCGGTTGCCACCGATGATCGCTACCCGGCGTACCGGCGCCGGATTGAAACTGTACTCAGTCATTACCGAGCTCCCCAGGTCAGTAGGCCGCGCATGTGGGGCTTGTCGCCCGCGTTGTTGCGCACTTCGAATTCATGGCGCGGGCCGTCGGGCACGCGACTCCAGAGGCTCACCGAGGCCGGCAGGAAGATCGGCAGCTTGAACTCGCAATCCAGCTGCGCCGCAGCCAGTGGATGCGGTGGTTGTTGTGCCGCCAGGGCCCGGCCCAGGGTCCACATGCCGTGGGCGATGGGCCGGCGGAAACCGAACAGCCGCGCCCCCAGCCAGGAGGTGTGGATCGGATTGAAGTCGCCGCTGACCTTGGCGAAACGCCGGCCCAGGTCCCCGGCCAGGCTCCAGCGTTGGGTACGTACCAGGGCCTGTTCGTCCACCTCCAGCGCGCCCGCCCAGGGTTCGCCCACAGGACCGGAGACGCCGCGGCGCAGGTACAGGCTATCGCCCTCCCAGACCAAGCCGCCGCCACTGAAGGCACGAGTGGCGATGGACAGGGCCTGGCCCTTGGGATGAGCCACCCAGCGCTCGGCAAAGACTTCCAGGCGCAGGGCCTGGCCCTCCTCCAGGCGCTGATGCTGGCGAATGCGGTTGGCCAGGTGGACCATGCCGCTGGCCGGATAGGGAAAGGTCCGGCTGGTGAGCAGCAATAGATGCAGGGGGAACGCCAGGGTATGAGGGAACGACAGCGGCACCCCATGCTCGCGGCGGAACCCGCAGGCCTGGGCATAACGGGCGACCTGCGTCGCCTGCAGCTCCACCGCCGGGCGCACCAGGCGCTCGGTGGGAAGCTGCGGTGCAGTCTCCAGCTTGGGCTTGCGCAAACCGCGCAGGCCGTCGTAGAGCAACTGGCCACGGGACGGTGGCGGCTCGATGATGCGAATCGCGGAATCGGCGCTCATGGCTCAGGCTCCCAGCAGGCTTTGCCCGCAAACGCGGACCACCTGCCCATTAATCCCGCCGGAGGCTGGATGGGCCAGCCAGGCGATGGTCTCGGCCACATCCACCGCCTGCCCGCCCTGGGACATGGAGTTCATCCGCCGTCCCGCCTCGCGGATCATCAACGGGATCTTCGCGGTCATCTGGGTTTCGATGAATCCCGGAGCCACGCCGTTGACCGTGATCTGCTGGCGAGCCGCCAACGGCGCCAGGGCCTGGACCAGGCCGATGACCCCGGCCTTGGATGTGGCGTAGTTGCTCTGGCCGAGGTTGCCGGCGATACCGGAAATCGACGACACGCAGACAATCCGCCCGCCTGGATTGAGCCCCTGCCCCTCCAGCAGCGCCTGGCTGAGCAGCAACGGCGCTTGCAGATTGACGGCCATGACCTTGCGCCAGGCGGCCTCGGTCATCTTCGCCAGGGTCTTGTCCAGGGTGATGCCGGCGTTGTGCACCACGATATCGAAGGCGCCCTGCTCGGCGACGAACGCCAGCAAGCGCTGGCCGGCATCGGCCGCGGTGATGTCCAGGGCCAGGGCGCTGCCGCCCAGGCTGTCGGCGGCCTGTTGCAGCTCGGCCTCACTCTGTGGGATGTCCAGGCACACCACCTGGGCGCCTTCGCGGGCCAGGACCTTGGCGATGGCCAGGCCAATACCGCGACAAGCCCCGGTAACCAGGGCCCGGCGCCCGTCCAGCGGACGCTGCCAATCCAACTGGCGAGGCACATCCACCGGTTCGCCGATACGCACCACCTGGCCCGAGACATAGGCCGAACGCCGGGACAGGAAGAAGCGCAGGCTGCTTTCCAGCTCGGCTTCGGCACCGGGCTCGACATACAGCAGCTGTACGGTGATGGCCCGACGCAGCTCCTTGCCCAGGGAGCGCACGAACCCTTCCAGGGCGCGCTGGGCCACGGCCTGCTCCAGTCCGGTGCAATGCTCCGGCGGGGTTCCCAGGATCAGCACTCGGCCATGGGCGGTCAGCCGCCGGACGTTGGCATGGAAGAAGCGGTACAGCTCGTCGAGCTGGGCCACATCGCCCAGCCCGGTGGCGTCGAATACCACGCCCTGGACCTTCACGGTCGAGGGTGCGTTGATGCTTGCGGCCTGCGCCGCCACGATGTCGGTGGCGGCGAAAATCCGTTGCAGCTCGCCCAGCAACCGCCCCTCGGGCGCCGCCGCGAGGATCACCGGGTTGATCAGGTTGCCGCCCTGCCCCTCGCGGTTGCGCTGCAGCGGCACCGGTTGTGGCAGGCCGGTGCGCTGGGCCAGCCAGCGGCCCCAACCGGAATTGACGAACGAAAGATAACCGTCAGACATATAAGGATCCCGAACAAAACCAGTAGAGGGTCAATAGGCCGAATCGCTGGCCGCCACCGCGTCTTCGCTGCTGGCGCTGCGTTTGCGCGACGCTGGCTTGGCGCCCTGCTCGAAGTGCGCCTGGCGCTGCTGCAAGGCCTCCAGCAAACCGAAGTCCTGCGGGAAGTCGTCCACCTGGATCGCGTGGTCGCCGTACTCCACGTAGCGGTCGAGCAATTCGTCCTCGTCCTGGCTGATCAACTGCAGCTCCAGGGCCTGTGCCCGCCAAGCGTCGAAAGCCGTGCGGGAAATCGGCAACGGCCCCAGGGTGCCCTGCTTGATCGCCGGCTTGAGTCGCGCCTCGATCAGCTCGACCTGCGGTTGCAGGCGGAACGCCAGTTCGCCGTAGGCCAGCTTGTCGATATCTGGTTGCGGAATATAGGAATCGGCCAGCAGGCGATCGCGGGTCGCGCCCGGGGTCTGTACCAGTTCGGCGACTTCCGCCAGCAGGCGGTCGCTGGGTTTGTGCTGGGGAATGCCGAACGGGAAGCTCAGGCCGCGAATGATCCGCGCCGCCGCCCTGGACGGGTAGTTTTCCAACACTTCGGCCAGGGCCTCATGAGCTCGCAGCAGCGCGTCCTGGACAGCCCAGTGCACCAGGGGCAGATCGGCCTGGGGCCGGCCATCGTCCTCGAAGCGCTTGAACACGCAGGACAGGATGTACAGCTGGGAGAGGATGTCGCCCAAGCGCCCGGTGATGCTTTCCTTGCGCTTGAGCGCGCCGCCCAGCACACCCATGGAGATGTCCGAGGCCAGAGCCAGCACCACCGACAGGCGCTCGACCTGGCGGTAGTAAGGCGCCAGGGCCTTGTCGGTGTTGCCCGGGGCCTTGATCAGGCGCCCGCCGGTAACCGCATGCACGGCAGCACGCACGGTGTTGGCGAAGACGAAGCTGATATGGCCGAACATGGCGCTGTCGAACGCTTCCAGGCCCTTGCGCCCGGTATCGCGGGCCGCCTCCATCTCGCGAAAGACGTAAGGATGGCAACGGATCAGCCCCTGGCCGTAGATGATCAGGCAGCGGGTCATGATGTTCGCGCCTTCCACGGTGATGGCGATCGGGCTCTGCTGGTAGGCGCGGGCCAGGAAGTTGTTGGGCCCCATGCAGATACCCTTGCCGGCGACGATATCCATACCGTCGTTGACGATGATCCGCGCGCGCTCGGTGACATGGTATTTGGCGATGGCCGAGATCACCGAGGGTTTCTCCCCGGCATCCAGGGACGCCACCGATACCCGGCGCACCGAATCACAGGCATACAGGTGCCCGGACATGCGCGCCAGGGGCGCCTGGACACCCTCGAACTTGCCGATGGGCAAGCCGAACTGCTTGCGCATCGCCGCATAGGCGGTGGTGCCGCGGACCGCAACCTTGCCCAGGCCGACGTTGGACGACGGCAGGGAAATCGCCCGCCCGGCGGCCAGGCACTCCATCAGCATGCGCCAGCCGTTGCCTACCTGGGCCGCGCCGCCAATCACCCACTCCAGGGGAATGAACACATCCTTGCCGGTGGTCGGGCCGTTCTGGAATACCGCGTTGAGCGGCCAATGCCGGCGCCCGGTGTTCACCCCCGGATGGGTGGTAGGAATCAGTGCGCAGGTGATGCCCAGGCTGCCCTTCTTGCCCAGCAGGCCGTCCGGGTCTTCGGCACGAAAGGCCAGGCCCAGCACGGTGGCGATCGGCCCCAGGGTGATGTAGCGCTTGTCCCAGGTGACACGAAAGCCCAGCACTTCCTGGCCTTCGAACTGGCCTTTGCAGACCACGCCGGTATCGGGGATGGCCCCTGCGTCGGAACCGGCATAGGGGCTGGTCAGGGCAAAGCATGGAATGTCTTCGCCGCGGGCCAGGCGCGGCAGGTAGTGCTGGCGCTGGGCCTCGGTGCCGTAGTGCAGCAGCAGCTCGGCCGGGCCAAGTGAGTTGGGCACCATGACCGAGATCGCCGCCGCCGAGCAGCGGGTGGAAAGCTTCATCACCACCTGGGAATGGGCATAGTGGGAGAAACCTTTGCCGCCGTACTGCTTGGGAATGATCATCCCCAGGAAGCCGGCCTCCTTGGTGTACTGCCAGGCCTTGGGCGACAGGTCCTGCCAGACCTGGGTGGTCTCCCAGTCGTTGGCCATGTCGCACAGGGTTTCCACTTCGTTGTCCATGAACGCCTGTTCCTCGGCGCTGAGGCTGGCCGGTGCAGCGCCCAGCAGGCGTTTCCAGTCGGGCTTGCCACTGAACAGCTCGGCATCCCACCACACGGTGCCGGACTCGATGGCTGCGCGTTCGGTATCGGACATGGCCGGCATGATCTTGCGAAACATCGCCAGGGCCTTGCTGGTGAGCAAGACACGGCGCAGGGGCTTGACCGTCATCAGGGCCGCCGGCAGCACCACCAGCAACACGCCCAGGACCAGGCCCAGGGTGCCCACCAGGCTCAGCAGATGACCAGCCGCCAGCCACACCAGGCCGGCGCCCAGCCACAGGGCCGCGCTCGCCTGTCGATACGCCAGGGCCAGCGCCGCGGCAACTCCCACCAATAACCAGACAATCATGGAATACCTCTCTTGTTCTAACGAGACAGCTCCTTGGAGCCCGGGCGTTATGCCGGCCCCTCGGAAACCACACTACAAAGGAACCAAGCGCGTTTCAAATTTTATTTTGAAATTTTTATTTAACGAATTTCAGCAAAGCAAAATGGCCGAACGAAGTCAGCCTGGGGTCGGAAAATGAATGAAAACGGGCCCTGGAGCGGCCCGTTCAGCCAACGGCAGCAGCGCAATCCCTTGGCGCTGCCGTTGTGTCTTGCGGGGTCAGCCCTTAGAAGTGATAGGTCGCGGACAGGCTGACCACCTCACCCTTGGCGTTGACCTTGCCGTCCAATCGCGAGGCACCGAGACGGTCCAAGTTCTGGGTCTTGATCTTGGCTTCCTTGACGAACTGCCGTGAATAGGCGCCATCGATGGTCAGGCCGGGAATGGCCTTGATGTCATAGCCAAAACCCAGTGACGTGAACCAGCGATCGTTGTCCGGAATCCGCGGATCGCGGGTCGAGTTACGGGTAGGCGTCTGGTCATAAGCCACACCGGCACGCAGAGTCAGCTGATCGGTGAACCGATAGTCGCCACCCAGCGAATACATCATGGTGTCTTGGTATTTGTAGGGAATGGCGATCAGGGTATTGCCGTCGGACTTAAGAGTCAGGTCCTTGAACGACGACCACTGAGTCCAGAGCATGCTGGCGCCCAGAGTCAATCGGTCATCGAATACATGCACCCAATCCAGGCCGACAGTTGCTGGGATATCCAACTGGGCGCTAGCGTCGGCCCCTCCAGGGTTGAGCTTCAAGCCTGGATAAGCCAACTCCACCAGGGTCTCCCCATTCGGACCGGCCGGCTGGGTCATGTACTGCATTCCCACGGCATCGGCATAGACGTTGTACTTACCCTCCATCTTGTTCTTGATCTTGGCGTGGTAGTTCAAACCCAAGGTATCGCGGTCCGTGGGTTTCCAGACGACGCCAGTGAACCAGCCGACCGAGGTGTTATCCACCTTGACGCGCATCAGGTTCGACCCGACTCCTGACGGCAAGGGAACTCCTCCGAGTCCTGGGGAAACTGCGGCTGCGCCGGTAAGGTTGAGGTTCTGGCTGACGAAGCCCTTGCTGTGCTGGACGATTACACCGGCACCCAGGGAGAAATCGTCGCGAACCTTGAAAGACAGCGAGCCGGTCACCCCCACGGTCTCGATCTTGGTGTCGACTGCGAAGTCACGAATCTTGGAATCATTCTGGTCCCAAGTGCTGCGCATACCCATGGGCACCACTTGGCTGAGACCGAAGGCGAACCGATCATTGATCGGCATCACCATAAAACCTGTTGGGAGCCAGGCAGTGAAGCCGCCCTGCCCACCGTTGCCCTCCAAGGGCACCGGAGCACCTGGTACGCCGTTGGCGTCAACCGGCATGATCGTAGCCGGATTTCCCTGGTAGTCGTAGGCATCGCCCTTGTATTTCATCTTGATGCGGGCATAGTCGACCGTCATCTGGGCCACGTTCTGATCGATAAACGCCATGGCCGCCGGGTTGTTGAACGCCGCACTAGGGTCATTCTTGAACAGCGAGCCACCACCAAAAGCCCGGCCCCATCCAGGAGCACCATAGGTGGGCGTGGAGAAGCCGCCTGCCTGCACGATGTCGATAGCGCCAAAACTCCCCAATATGGCCAGTGCTACTGCGGCCCGCAGCTGTTGTTTCTTATTATCCATGCCCCACTCCTTATTATTATCGATAGCAACCGACGCTGCAGGGCGGCCCTTGTCTGCAGATCACCGCCTCTTGCGAGGCGGTGTCCTTCAGCGGGTGATCAGCCCTTGGTTCCAGAGAATGCTTAAATCACTTTCGCTTTTGGCGATGGCTTGGCGTTCAGGACATCAACGGTGCAACCACCGGCCAGAGACTGAGGCGAGCTCAGGCTGATGGAGTTGGTAGCATTGCTCCAGGCCACGTTGATAGTGGTCGGACCGCAGTTGGTGGCTGGGAAGAACGAAATGCTGTAGCCCACGTTGGTCACAGTACCGGCGGTAGTAGAGGAGGCGCTCAGGAGCCATGGCAAGCCGGTGATCTTGGGCAGGTTGCACAGTGCATTGCTGCCACTGACAGTCGCCCCCGTGATGCTGGCCACGCCGTTGTTGATGGTGCCGCTGAAGTTGATATCGCAGGTTACAGCTGCACCAAACGACGAAGGCGAACGTACGGTGAGGCTGCCGCCCGGGGTGGTGAAGTTGCCGCTCGTAGCTCCGCTATCGAAAACGATGCTGGCAGCGTTCGCCATGGAGGCAGCGCCCAGGCAGGTGAAGAGAGCAGTAGCGGACACGAGAGTTTTGATGCCTTTCATTGTTGTTTTTCCTCACATGTATGGCGATTTATTCGCCGGGGGTTAATGGCCCTGAACGAGATGACGCGGAGAACAACGACCGAGCTTCCCTTTCCAGCCAAATCTTCAATTCGTTTTCTAGGTACACCGTCGACTCAGGGCGCGACCCGGAACGTGGGTGGCATCTGGATCGATACGGTCTTGATGGTGCAACCGCCGTCGAGGCTGACCTGGGTCGCCTCGAGCTTGCCGGTGCTGTTGTTCCAGCTACCTTCGGCGGTGCTCGGCCCGCACTCGCCCCCCACCAGGGGTGCGTGCACCGTGACTCGGATACCTGACATGGCGCCGCTGGTTTCATCCTTGGCGACCAGCTTCCAGGGCAAGTGCGTGGCCTCGACCTGGCCACACTTGAGCCCGCCGCTGAAATCCACTTGCTCGACACTGGCATAGCTACCGTCGGCGCTGACCTTGCCGCTGACCTGGATGGTGCAGTCGGCGTTGATGATGCTCTTGGCGAAACTGATTGGGCCCTTGGCGGTGAACGGCGTATTGGCTGGCTCAATGCGCGCGGCCTCGGCCGCGTTCATCAGCGACACACCCACCAGGACAACGAACAGCCGGGCTGCGAATAGCGGTGAGATGGACATCGGTGACTTCCTTACAGTTGCTTATTGTTGTTGTCGGTCAACGTGTTTAAGGACTTCTGTCTTGCTTTGCTCACTGCTCAAGGGGCCGAATCAAAGGCGAACACAACCTATTCACGAGCACTTGAGGCGGTGAGCAGTAAAGCTAAAGAGCGATATCTCAATCGGTTGCGTTGAAGCCGTAACGCTTGAGAATCTCGGCGCGCTTGGCCGGGTGGATGTTGGCCAGTCGCACGTCACCCGAGTAATGGGCCAGTACCCGGTGATCCATCAGCCGACGCCAGAGGAACGGCACGTAGGCCCAGACGATCATGGTGGCGTAGCCGTAGGGCAGTTGGGGGGACTCGTCGAAGTGGCGCAGGGCCTGGTACGCACGGGTCGGGTTGGCATGGTGGTCCGAGTGCCGCTGCAGTTGGAACAGGAAGATATTGGTGACGATCCGGTTGCTGTTCCAGGAGTGACGTGGCGAGCAGCGCTCGTAGCGACCGTTGGCCTGTTTCTGGCGCAGCAGGCCGTAGTGCTCCACGTAGTTCACCACCTCCAGCAGGGAGAAACCGTAGATGCCCTGGATCACCAGAAAGGGAATCACCGCGACACCGAGCCAGGCGATCAACACGCCCCACAGCACCGCGCTGTAAGCCCAGGAACTGAGTACGGTGTTTTTCCAGTGCAAGGTCGGCAGGCCCTGCTTGCGCAGCCGCTCACTCTCCAGGTGCCAGGCCGAGCGCAGGCTGAACCATACGGTGCGCGGCAGGAAGCTCCAGAACGATTCACCCAGGCGTGAGCTGGCGGGATCTTCCGGCGTTGCTACGCGAACGTGGTGCCCGCGGTTGTGTTCGACGAAGAAGTGTCCATAGAAGGTCGAAGCCAGCGCCAGCTTGGCCAGGAACTTGGCCATCGGCAGGTTCTTGTGCCCCAGCTCATGGGCGATGTTGATGGCGATGCCGGTGGCCGCGCCAGTGGACATGGCCATGCCTATATAGGTGAACCAGGTCACGCTGCCGTGCAGCTGCGAACGCTCGGTGACGAATGCCGCGAAGTTCGCCAGGCCGCCCTGCAGGTGCAGTTGCTCACTCAACTGGACCAGGCCGCCGGCCATGACCCAGTCCACCCCGTGGACCGCCATCCAGGCGGTGACGACCAGGGACAGCACCGAGAGCACGGCGCAGCTGTAGACGATGAAACGGTAGTAGGGTTGTTTTTCCAGGTCCGGAACGGCGGACTCAGGCGGGTTGCTGGTGTCTTCGCCGATCAGCCCGTCGATCAGGGGAATCAGGCCGAAAATCACCAGTACACCAATCCACCAGGAGAGCTGGACGCCGGTGAGGAGCGCGAACACTCCGGACAACAAGGGGGTGATCATGGGCAAGGTGCCCAGCCACCACAGGTGACGCTTGCCATCGGTCCAGACTTGAGGTGCCGCCACTGAAATATTCATGGCAGCCTCCGCAGGATGGCAGTCGACAAGGATGCTATAAAGGAAAGCGCATCAGCGCTGTCCGAAGCGTGAATGAATGAAGATGAAGCGTGAAATGGCGGTATTTTCATTATTTTAACCACTCAATTGCACTTTCAAAAAAAACATTCAAAACATTTTTTTAAAATAAATAGCGCGGTTTCGATAGCTCGTCAACTATTTTTTCAGTCTGTTTTGAATGTCGCCCGTAAAGCAGTTACAGCTGCTGCCAGAGTCGTCGCCAGGTACCGAAAGCACCTCCGCATCACGCCCCTAGCCTGCCCGTGAAGCCGCGAACGGCGGATGCAGCACCGTGGCGCTGCGTTGTGGCGCGGCCTGGGAAGCTACGTGATGGACCATCGCCACCACGTGCTCCACGGCGCTGATGGGCAGCATGTGCCCACGCCCCTGAACGATTTCCAGCATCAATCCCGGCACCTTGCCGACCATGGCTTCACCATGCCGGCGATAGCTGAGCACCGGGTCCCTGGAGCCGTAGATCAAGCCCACCGGCAGCTTCAGGCTCGGGTAATGCTTGACCATGTCGGGCAAATCCCGATTGACCACGGCGATCTCGCTGGAAGCGTTGTAGAAATTGTTCGAGCGCATGCCCAGCAGGCCGCCGCCGCGCACATCGAAATCCTCGGGCACCGAGTCCGGCGCGAATACCGCCTTGACCAGCTTGTGCCGACCGAGCATGGCCATGGGGGCCGCCAGCGTCAGCGACATCCAGCGGCGCAGCAGCGCCGGGCGCACCCCCAGGGACAGGAACACCAGGGGCAGCATGCGTTGGGGGTGGGTCAGCGGCGCGACCAGGACCAGTCCGGACACCGACTGCGGATGGTTCAACGCCAGGGACAAGGCGATGGCACCGCCCAGTGAGTGCCCGAGCACCAGGGGCTGGTTCAAATCCAGGGCGCGAATGAACTTGGCGACCAGGCTGGCTTGGGCCGGCAGGTCCGCCGGCGCCCCGCGACTACGGGTGGAATAACCGGAACCTGGCCGATCCAGGGTGATCACCCGGTAGCGGTCACGCAGCTGCGGCGCCAGGGAATGAGTCAGGTTGCGTCCACAGCCGGACAGGCCGTGGATCATCAGCAAGGCGGGCCCCCTGCCCTCATCGGTGTAGTGCAGGCGCTCGCCACCGACTTCGAGGAAACGCCCATTGATCGGCACTTGGCTTTCGATCCGGCGGTCGATGCGAAAACTCACCACCCAGAGCATCACGCTGACTACCAGGAATATCGCCGCCGCTATCAGCCATTCCATGACTCGCCCCCTCGAGCTGCCCCGCACCATGACCGGATCGGAATGATCCGGCTGGCTTGCCAACCCGGCCTGGTGCCGCCTGTGGCGCTTCGTTCCGCTTGCGGAAGAGCCCCGTAAATCCACAGGCGACGAGCGCAGGTGACATTTGCAGGTGATTTATTTAAATTAATTTTTAAAACATTATTTTAAATTGTGCAATCCTGAGTTTTCATCCACGGACGAAAGTCACCCCAAGCGTCAATACAATCGAGGTACACACAATGAATGCGTACTCGCCACCCGACGGCCCCGAGGTCGTCGATATCGCCATCATCGGCGCCGGCTTCGCCGGACTGTGCATGGCGATCAAGCTCAAGCAAGCCGCAATCACGGATTTCTTCGTCGCCGAACAGGCATCCTCCCTGGGGGGCACCTGGCGCGACAACCACTACCCCGGCTGCGCCTGTGACGTGCAATCCCATGTCTATTCCTTCTCCTTCGCCCCCAATCCGAACTGGACCCGGCAATTCGCCCCGCAGCCGGAAATCCACGAATACCTGGAGAACTGCGCCCGGGATTTCGCCCTGGCGCCCTACCTGCGCTTCAACATGGCCCTTGAGCAGGCAGTCTTCGATGAGGATCGCGAGCGTTGGCAACTGCGCTTCAGCGATGGCCGCCGGGTCAGCGCACGGGTCCTGGTGTCCGGCATGGGCGGCCTGTCGCGACCGGCGATCCCGGACATCCCTGGGCTGGAGGACTTCACCGGCAAGCGCTTCCACTCCCAGCAGTGGGACCATCGCTATTCTCTGCAAGGCAAGCGGGTGGCCGTGATCGGCACCGGGGCCAGCGCGATCCAGTTCGTACCCAAGATCGCCCCGCGGGTGGCCCAGCTCAAGCTGTTCCAGCGCACCCCGCCGTGGATCATGCCCAAGCCCGACCGCAAGCTCGGCGCCCTGGAGCGCTGGGCCTTCAAGCACCTGCCCTTCACCCAGCGCCTGGCGCGTTCAGCGCTGTACTGGGCCCTGGAAAGCCGGGTAATCGCCTTCGCCCGACGGCCCAGACTGATGAAGGTGGTGCAACGCGTAGCCCTGCGCCACTTGCGCAAGCAAGTACCCGACCCATTGCTGCGCCAGCGCCTGACTCCCGACTACACCATCGGCTGCAAGCGCATCCTGATTTCCAACGACTACTACCCGGCGCTGTCCCGGGGCAACGTCGGCGTGGTCAGCGATGCCATCCAGCGAATCGAGGCCGATGCCGTGGTCACCGCCGACGGCAATCGCCATCCGGTGGACTGCATCATCTTCGGCACCGGCTTCCAGGCCACCGACCCGCTGCCCCATGGCCTGCTCTTCGGCCGTCGTGGCCAGGACCTGATGGACTACTGGTCCCGCGGGGCCCATGCCTACCTGGGCACCTGCCTGCCGGGCTTCCCCAACCTGTTCATGATCATCGGCCCCAACACCGGGCTGGGGCATAACTCGATGATCCTGATGATCGAGGCCCAGGTGGACTACATCCTCAAGGCCCTGGAGCGGATGCGCCAGGAAGGCATCGCCACCCTTGAGGTCAAGGCCGACGTCGAGCGCCAGTACAACCAGCGCCTGCAGCAACGCCTGGCCGGGGCGATCTGGTCCACCGGCGGTTGCCGCAGCTGGTACCTGGACCCGCGCAGCGGGCAGAACACCACGCTCTGGCCCGGCTCCACCTTGAGCTTTCGCAAGGCCGTGCAGCACTTTGAGCTGCAGGACTACCTGGCCAGCCGCCTGCCGGCTGCCGCTGTCGCCAGCGCGCCGGTCGTCGCGCGCCCACTGAACCTGCAAGAGGCCGCCCCCCATGAAGAACTTTAACGGTAAAGTCGCCGCCATCACCGGCGCCGCCTCAGGCATGGGCCGCGCCCTGGCCATAGCCCTGGCCCGGGAAGGCTGCCACCTGGCCCTGGCCGACAAGAACCCCCAGGGCCTGGCCCAGACCGTGGCCCAGGCCCGCGCCGCCACCTTGTTGCCGTTGCGCATCAGCAGCCAGGAACTGGACGTCGGCGACCGTGACGCGATGTTCGCCTGGGCTGCCGCCAGCGCCGCCGAGCATGGCCAGATCAACCTGATCTTCAACAACGCCGGCGTGGCCCTGTCGAGCACCGTCGAAGGCTCGAGCCTGGCGGACCTGGAGTGGATCGTCGACGTCAACTTCTGGGGCGTGGTGCACGGCACCCAGGCCTTCCTGCCCTACCTCAAGCAGGCGGGCGAAGGTCACATCATCAACACCTCCAGCGTGTTCGGGTTGTTCTCGCAACCGGGCATGAGCGGCTACAACGCCACCAAGTTCGCCGTGCGCGGCTTTACCGAGTCCCTGCGCCAGGAACTGGACCTGCAAGGCAACGGGGTCTCGGCCACCTGCGTGCATCCAGGCGGCATCCGTACCGAGATCGCACGCACCAGCCGCATCAGCGACAACGTCAAGGGGTTCTTGATCGACAACGAACAACAGGCCCGCGACGACTTCGAGAAACTGTTCATCACCTCGGCAGAAACCGCGGCCAAGGTGATCCTGCTGGGCGTGCGCAAGAACAAGCGCCGGGTGCTGATCGGCCGCGATGCGCATTTTCTCGACCTGTTCATCCGCTTGCTGCCCAGCGCCTACCAGGCCCTGGTGGTGTGGGCCAGCCGGCGCATGGCGCCCAAGCCTGGCAAACAGCACGCACCAGTCTACGAACCCCAGGACGAGCGCGGCCTCTAGGCCGCCCTTGCCATGTCTAGAGGAGCGACAGCCATGCTGCCCATCCGCCGCGACATCAAGGTCGAACTGCCTGCCCAGCGCATCTGCGACTGGCATGAACAAGGCAGCCACGTGACCCATTTCTTCAATGCCCTGTCCCTGCTGTTTCCTTCCGGCGAGCTGTTCTTCATGGACAGCGTGCGCCACTACCGCGAGCGCATCCACGACCCCGAACTCAAGCGCCAGATCCAGGGTTTCATCGGCCAGGAGGCCATGCACAGCCGCGAACACCAGCACTACAACGACCTGCTGCAGGACGCCGGCTTGCCGGCCCGCCTGCTGGACCGAAGGTTGCGGATGATCCTCGACTTCCAGAAGAAGCACTTCGCACCGGCGTTCAACCTGGCCCTGACCATCGCCCTGGAGCACTACACGGCGATCCTCGCCGACCTGCTGCTGCGCGACCCCAGCCGTTTCGGCGCTTCGGTCGAAGGCTACCGGCAGATGTGGCAATGGCACGCCCTGGAGGAAACCGAGCACAAGGCGGTGGCCTATGACGTGTGGAACACCGTGCTCAAGCCAGGGCCCAAGCGCTACCTGATCCGTACCGGCACCATGCTGTTCACCACCCTGACCTTCTGGCTGGTGGTGTTCGATTTCCACGTGCGCATGTTGATCGCCGATCGCAAGCGCGGCGGCCACTGGCGCGGAATGTGGCAGGTGATCAAGTACCTGTACGGCCCCAAGGGGGTGTTCCCACGGATCGCTCTGCCCTGGCTGCAGTACTTCAAGCCGGGCTTTCACCCCTGGGACCATGACAACCGCCACCAGCTGCAACGTATCGATGGCCTGGTGCAGGACATCCAGCAGACTCGCGCCGCAGCGACCAAGTGACGTGGGCCAACCACCCTCGATCGACAATCCGCCGGCAGCGCCCATGGCTGCCGGCACTCATCCGGCCAGCCGCTGACCGGGCTTGAAGGCATGCCGATGGGCACTCCAGACCAGCACCAGCCCCACCACGGCCAGCGCCGCCATCGCCCAGGGGAACGACCCCGTACCATGGCGTTGCAGCAGCAGGCCGCCCACCACACCGCCGCCGGCGATCCCCAGGTTGAAGATGGTCACCAGCATCGACTGGGCGACCTCGGCGCCCTCCCCGGCAGCATCCGCCACCGCCGTCTGCAGCAAGGTCGGCGCGCCCCCGAAGCTCAAGCCCCAGGCGACGATGGCCGGCCACACCAACCACGGCTGTTCGGCACCGATCCCCAGGAGCAATGACGCCAGGGCGAAGCCGGCCAGGCTGCACAGGGTCAGCCCACGCAACCAGCGGTCCACCAGCAGCCCGGTGCCCCAGATGCCCAGCAGCGAGGCCAGGCCGAACAGCAGCAAAGCCCGGTCCAGGGCGCCGGCCAGCCCCAGGGATTCGAGGAATGGGGCGATGTAGGTGTAGAGAATGTTGTGGGCCAGGATCCAGGCGAAGATCACCAGCAGCGCCTGGACAATCCCCGGGGCCAGGAAAATCTCCAGCACCGGTTGGCGTCGTTCGGCCTGCTGGCCGGGATGATCGGGCACCGCCAGGCGTACCCAGATCCACAGTCCCAGGGCCAACAGCGACAAGCCCCAGAACACCAGTTGCCAGTCCATCCAGCTGCCCAGCCAGGTGCCCAGGGGCACGCCCAGGCACAGGGCCAGCGGCTGGCCCACCCCGACCACTGCCAGGGCCCGCCCCTGCAACGCCGGGACCACCAGGCGCCGAGCGTAGCCGGCCAACAAACCCCAGATCAGCCCTGCGGCCATGCCGGCGGCGAACCGCACGGCCAGGGTCAAGCCGTAATGAGTCGAAAGCGCCGTGAGGCTGTTGCACAACAGCAAGCCGCCGATGGCCAGCAGTAGCAATGGTCGGCGCCGCCAGCTGCGGGTCGCGGCGATCAACGGAATGGCCGCCACCACCGAGCCCAGGGCATAGACGCTGATCAACTGCCCGGCCATGGCCGGGTCGATGGCCAGGCCAGTGCTGATCTGGGGCAGCAGCCCGGCAGGCAGGGTCTCGGTAACGATGGCGATGAAGCCGGCCAGGGTCAGGGCCAGCAGGCGCCAGACCGGCAGCCGGCTGGCAACGGCCGGTACAGGTGGGTGGATAGTCATCCGCAAGGTACTCACGCAAGAAGAGAACAAAGCGCCGCCAGGCACGGTCGGACCGCGCCTGTACACGCCCAGGATCGATTGGAGCAGCAGGCTCAGGCCAGGTAGGAGGCGGCCATGTCCTTGTCGCCGTGGCCCAGGTCCAGTGCACGCTGGAAACGCTGGATGCCGGCTTCGGCCAGGTCCACCCTGACCCCAGCCTGCTGCGCCGCGGCCACCATCAATTGGGCGTCCTTCAGGGCGTTGGCCAGGGTGAAGCTCGGGCGGTAGTCGTCATTGAGCATGGCGGCGGTCTTGGCCTGGAAATAACCGCTGTCCAGCGGACCACCCGTCACCAGCTCCACCACCAGCGCCGGATCCACCCCCAGCCCCTTGGCCAGGGCCAGGCTTTCCGCCGCACCGTGGGTCAGGGCCAGGACCCAGCTGTTGAGGGCCAACTTCAAGCGGCTGGCGCCGCCGGGCTGCTCACTGGCCCACAGCACCCGCTTGGCAATGGCATCGAACAGTGGCTGCAACTCGGCCCGGTGCGCCTCGGGCCCGGCCCCCAGCACCAGCAGTTGTCCCTGCTCCGCCGGTTGCCGGGTACCCAGTACCGGAGCGTCGTAGAACACCAGCTCCCGGGCCCGGGCAAACGCCTCCAGCTCGGCGCAGGCCTGGACGCCCACCGTGGCCATCTGCAGCCACAGCGTGCCCGGTTGCAAGGCACTGGCGGCCTGCTCCATGGCTGCCAGCACCGCTGGCCCGTCCTTGTGCAGGGTGATGATCACCTCGGCCCCGCCTACGGCTTCGCTCGCCTGCGTGCAAAACCGGACCCCATCGGCTGCCAGTGCCTGGGCCTTGTGCGGCGTGCGGTTCCAGGCCCGCACGGCGAACCCCTGGCGTTGCAGGTTGCGCGCCACCGCGGCGCCCATGATGCCGATACCCAGTACAGCCACGGAACGCAATTGCTTGGTCATCTTCGATTTCTCCGGTTTCAGCAAATTAATGGAATGATCATTCCAATACAGGGTAAAAAAACCGGCCATTCCACCGGATGGCCGATCGGCAATCAGTCTTGCCCATGGTTCGCAGCCTGGGGAACTAGGCCAGGCTGGCCAAGGCTACCTCCACCACATCCAGCAGCCGCCGACGGCGCTCCTGCGGCAAACTGCCCTTGCCCAGCACCCGCAGGCCCTGGACGGTGCATACCACGAAGCTGGCCAGGGCCCGGGGATCCTTGTGCGCGGCGACCTGCCCCTGCTCCTGGCCGCGGCGCAACAGCCGCTCCAGGGCGGCCTCGATACGCTGGAAGTTCTGCGCCACCAGTTGCGCTACCAGCGGATCCTGCCCGGCGACCTCGAGCGCGGCATTGGCCGCCAGGCAGCCCAGGCGCTGGTCGTCTTGCAGTTCGTTGTCGACGATCTTCATCAACAGGCGCCGGACCAGCTCCGGGGCCGGGGCGTCTTCGGCCAGCAGCTCGACGTTGGCCGTGGTCAATTGCTGGTAGCGCTTGAGCGCGCAGGTGTACAGGCCGTGCTTGCTGTCGAAGGCGTTGTACAGGCTGCTGCGACTCAGGCCAGTGCCCTCCACCAGGTCCTGGATCGAGGTGGCGGCATACCCGCGCTGCCAGAACACCTGCATGGCCGCATCGGCGATCTGGTCTGGGTCGAACTCCTTGGGACGCACGGCAAGTACCTTTTCTGGAATGAACGTTCCACAATTTAGAGGTACAAGCGCTGTTCGTCAACCGCCCCGGAGAAGGCTCCAGGGCGGCGAGCTGGTTTCAAGCGTGGACCCAGCGCCGATGCAGGTCCCGGGCCAGGGCATCGAGGACAAAACCGAGGACGCCGATCAGCAGCACCATGGCCATCAGTTCCGAGTAGGCCAGGCGATCGCGGGTATCGAGGATGAAATACCCCAGGCCGGCACTGACCCCGAGCATCTCGCACGGCACCAGCACGATCCACAGGATGCCGATGGCCAGGCGCACGCCGGTCAGTACATGCCCCAGCACCCCCGGCAGGATCACCTTGCGCAGGGTTTCCCAGCGCGTGGCACTCAGGCTGCGGCTCAGTTGCAGCCAGCGCGGGTCCAGTTGCCGCACCCCGGCTGCGGTGTTGAGCAGGATCGGCCACAGGGCGGCGAAGGCGAGCAGGAAATAGATCGGCTGGTCGCCCACGCCCATCAGCATCACCACCACCGGCATCCAGGACAGCGGCGAGATCATCCGCAGGAACTGGAACGCCGGGGTGGTGGCCGCCTCCAGATGCCGATAGCTGCCCACCAGCAAGCCCAGGGGCACGCCGATCAACAGGGCCAGCAGCAGCCCCACCAGGATCCGCTTGAGGCTCACCCAGGCATGTTCGTACACCTGGGGTTGCCCAAGCAGCTCGAACAGGCTGGCGAACGTCGCCTCGGGAGAGAAGCGTGCCGCCAGTCCATCGTCACCCGCCAGGTGCACGCCCAGCCACCAGCCCAGCAACAGGCTCGCCAACCCGGCCAGCCCCAGGCCCCAATGCCCCAGGGAGGAAGGTCGCTTGTCCATCAAGGGGCGAACTCCTCACTGCGTTCGAAGCTATCGGCCAGGCCGAAAGCCTTGAGCCCGCCGACGCTGGCGATGGCGTTGCGCACGAAGCGATCGTCGACCAGGTCCCGGGCGGTGTGCTGGGGGTCGAGAGCGGCAAGGAAAGCCTTGTCGCCTTCGATCAAGGTGTCCTTCAGGCGCTTGACCAGTTCCTCGGTGTAGCTGGGGAACGGATACGGCTGGAAGTCGATGCGCTGCTCGTCCCATTGCCCGTTGCGGATCGCTCCACTGGCCAGGTAAGCCTCGCGGTCCGTGGCGGCTGGCGCCAACACCCGGTCCAGCACCTGGGGCGCGTGGGGGGTGTAGCGGTTGCTGCCGTCCTTGGACAGCAACCGGGCGGCTTCGGCGCGGTGCTCGCGGGTCCAGAGCTGGGCCTTGACGATGGCGTTGACCACCTTCTGCGACCACTCGGGACGGTTGTTCAAGTCCTGCTCGTGCATGAACACCACGCAGCAGGCATGGTTACGCCAGACATCACCGGTGAAGCGTTGTACCCGGCCGACCTTGAGTTCCTCGGCCAGGGCATTGAAGGGCTCGGCGACGATGTAGCCGGCAATGCGCCTGCTGGCCAGGGCCGGCGGCATGTCCGACGGCGGCAGCACTACCAGGTTGACCTCGTTGGCACCCAGGGCGCTGCCTGCGGCCTTGCTCACCGGCACCAGGCCGTTGTCGCGCAGCAGCTGCTGCAGCACCACGTTGTGGATCGAGTACCAGAACGGAATCGCCAGGGACTGTCCCGCCAACTGCCGGACCTCGGTGATGCCGGGAGCCACGGTCAGGCCGGAACCGCCGACATGGTTCCAGGCCACCACCTTGGCCGGCACCTTGCTGCCGTAGCGGGCCCAGACGGTCATCGGCGACAGCAGGTGGATGACGTTGACCTGTCCGGAGATGAAGGCCTCGATCACTTGGGCCCAACTGCGTAACAGCACCGGACGCTCGGCCTTGATTCCCTCGGCCTCGAACAGACCGTTGTTGTGGGCGACCAACAATGGCGTGGCATCGGTGATCGGCAGGTAGCCGATGCGTACCGGCGCATCCGGCTCCAGGGCCGCGCGAGCCTGCAGGCTATTGAGCAGCGGCAAGGCGCCACCGGCGGTCAGTAGCGCGCTGAGTTTGAGGAAGTCACGACGCGTGTGGGTGAAGTCGTCCAGGCACATGGTCAATCTCCGACGGTGCAGGCAAAGGGGAAGTGAGGGGGTTGCGGCTCGCCCGCCGAAGGGTCTTGAGAATCTCGATGCGCAAGGCGCCCAGTTCCTCGATCCGTTCGGTGCGCGGAGCCGGCAGGTCGATGCGCCACTGGCCGAGGATGTGCGCCGGGCTGTTACCCAGTAGCAGCACCCGGTCGGACAGCAGCAGGGCCTCGTCGATATCGTGGGTGATCAGCAGCGCCGCAGTGCGGTGCTGGCCGATCACCTGGAGCAGCAGTTGCTGCATGTCGGCCCGGGTCACCTCGTCCAGGGCGCCGAAGGGCTCGTCCAGCAACAGCACCTGGGGTTGGCGGGCCAGGCAGCGGGCCAGCGCGGTACGCTGGGCCATGCCGCCCGACAACTGCGCCGGGTAGCGCTGGCGCGCATGTTCCAGGCCGACATCGGCGATGGCCTGGTCGATGCGCTCCTTGCGCTGGCGGGCACTCAGGTGCGGCTGGCGAGCGAAGTCCAGGCCAAAGGCGACGTTGTGTTCAAGGTTCAGCCAGGGCAGCAGGCTCGGGTCCTGGAAAGCCACCGCAACCCGTGGATGGGGGCCTTCCAGCACCTCGCCGGCCAGGCTCACCTGGCCCTTGTGCGGTGCCTGCAAACCGGCCAGGACCCGCAGCAGGCTGGATTTGCCGACGCCGCTGGGCCCCAGTACCGAGACCAGTTCCCCGGCTTGCAACTGCAGGTCGAAGTCTTGCAGTACCGAGTGCCAGCCATCTGGCCCGTGGTATCCCAGGCTCACCTGCCGGGCGTTCAACAGGCCGCTCATGCAGCGTTCCGCGCCTGGCGTTGCAGCTCGGCGCGCAGTTGCACCAGGCTCGGGGTGACGATGGGCACGAACGCCGACTCACGCCAGCGCCGGGCGAAACCACTGCCGTGCTCGCACAGGTAGGCCTTGCCGCCACTGGCCTGCAGTTCCAGTTGCACGGCACTGGCAGTGGCCTCGGCCAAGGCGATGCGCACCCGGAACAGCGCCGCTGGCTGGCTGAGGAAGCGTCCATCGAGCAGGCCGGCCTTGAGCTCCGTGACGCTCTGCTCCAGCGCCTGGCGCTGCTGCTGCAGAGGCTCCTGGAGTATCGAGCGCTCCCCCAGGTGGCTCTCGACTTCGGCCAGGGCCCGGCGCGCCAGGCCAATGGACAAGGCGCATTGCAAGCCGAGGAACCCAGGGCGCACCGCCGGCAGGAACACCCGGGCGTCGTCGTGCAGCAGCCAGTCGCGAGTGAGCTGCACCTGTTCCAGGTCCAGGGCCGCGGTGTTGCTCGATTGCAGGCCCATCAGTTGCAGGTCGTCGGAACGCTGCAGGCCCGGCAAGGCATCGGGGATCGCCAGGATCAAGGGCGCACCGCCCTCCTCGCGTTCCACCGCCGCGGCCACCACGAACCCGCTCCTGCGCAGGTTGGTGACCCAGTGCAGGCGCCCGTTCAGGCTCCAGCCGTATTCCTGGTCCCGGGCGCGGACCTGCAGGGCCTCGATTCCGGAGAGGAACTTCATGGCGTTGGACAGCCCGGTGGCACCGGCCAGCTCGCCACTGAGCAGCGCTGGCAACAGGCGCTCGCGCAGGGCCTGGTTGGGGCTGTGCAGCAAGTACTCGATGAAGGCCCGCTGGCCCCAGCAGACGAACGCTGCCGCCAGGGAATGACTGGCCACTTCGGCCATGGCCTCCAGGGTATCGGTCAGGTCGCCGCCGCTTCCCCCCAGGTCCTGGTCGATGCCGATCCGTAGCACGCCACCGGCCGCCAGCTGGGCGAGCACCGACTGCGGGTCGCATTGCCCCAGGTCCAGTGCCTGGGCCTGGGCATCCAGCCATTGACTCAATTGCGTATCGAGCATGTGATTTCTCCTTGAAAAAGGCGCCGCCAACCTGCCGGCGCCCTGGCTCATTGACCTTGCGCGGACCAGCGATACTTGGCCAGCTCGGGGTTCAGTTCAGTACCGGCGAACACGTTGGCGAAGTTGCACAGGGTCGCCAGGCTGATGCCCAGGATCACCTCCAGGGCATTGCCTTCGCTGTATCCTGCGGCCTTGAATTCGGCATAACGCTGGTCGCTGACCTTGCCCCGGGTGGCGATGACTTCCCGGGCGAAGGCCGCCAGGGCCTCCAGCCGGGCCTCGGGCAAGGTGCTCTGCTCACGCAGGGCGCTGACCACCGGATCGGCGAGTTTGGCCTTGTTCAGGGCCACGGCGGTATGACCTGCGACACAAAAATCGCAACCATGGGTGGTCGCGGCAATCAATTGCACCACTTCACGCTCGGCCAGGCTCAGTTCGGACTTGGCGTTGAGTCCCGAGACCGTGACATAGGTTTCCAGGGCAGCCGGGGCATTGGCCAGGATGCCCAGCAGGTTGGGAATGTAGCCTGAGTTCTTCTGGGCGTTTTCCAGGAATGGCCGGGCCGCTTCTGGAGCGCTGGACAAGGTGTGTAGAGTGACGCGGGACATGGAGTGGACTCCTGCTGTGTAGGTGTGCGTCAAGTCTGTTGGTTATAAGAATTCCGATCCATATTCTAAAGTAGCGATTACTTGCTCCTGAGTATTTCCCTTAGATGATTTCGTCGAACCCAATGGTTGATTGGTTATTAGAAGGCCTGGAGCTGGACGCCAGCCTGTTCCACGTCGGACGCTACTGCGGCGGCTGGCATGCCAGTACCCAGGGCCTGGCCCGGGCCAGTTTCCACCTGATCGTGCAGGGGCACTGCTGGCTGCATATCGACGGGCTGTCCCAGGCAGAGCGCCTGGAAGCTGGTGATGCGGTGTTCCTGTTGCAGGACCTGGACTACCGGTTGTCCAGCTCGCAGCAGGCCTCCCAAGCGCAGCAATTGCCACGCATGCCCATGGCCGCCCTGGACCTGGGGGCCCAGGATGGGGTCGGGCTGGTGTGCGGTTTCTTCCACTTCAAGTCCGGGCTGTCGTCGCTGATCATCGAAGGCTTGCCCGGCTGGATCGTGCTGCGCGCCGGCGATCCATCGCTCGCCGCGGCCCGGGCCCTGTTCCAGCTGATTCTCGAGGAATGCCGGCGCGACCCCGCACCATCCGCCGCCCTGCTGGAGCGCCTGAGCCACTTGCTGTTCCTGTATGTGCTGCGCCAGCAAGTCAATGATCGCCAGGACCTGGGTGGCCTGGTGGCGCTGGCCCGGCACCCGGCCTTCGCGTCGTTGCTCGAGCAGTTGATCCAGCATCCCGGCCAGCCCTGGCCCCTGGAAAGCATGGCGGCCCTCACCGGCCTCTCGCGCTCGGCGTTCTTCAAGCGCTTCAACGAGCTGGCCGGGCAGTCACCGGGACAGGTACTGCTGGCCTTGCGCATGCGCCATGCCTGCCAGTTGCTCAAGGCCAACCAGACCGTTGAACAAGCCGGCGCCGCCGTCGGTTACCAGTCCATCGCCGCCTTCACCCGAGCCTTCACCAAGGCCGTGGGCCTGCAACCGGGGGCCTATCGCAAGCAGCATGAGGGACGCTGAGCCTCAGGAGCGGCTCGGGCACCCCAGCGACCGTGGCTGGCGCAAGGCCAGGGCGCAACAGCAAGCCGCGACCAGGGTGATGGCGGCCATTACCTGCAGCAACTGGGCGAAAGCCTGGCTATAGAGCTGCCACAGCAAAGGCTGCGACAGCGCATCGGCCAACGTCGGCAGCACGGCCCCATCGCCCATGGCCAAGGCAGTGGCCGCAGCCGCCACGGCACTTGGGCCATATCCCGGCAAGCCGCTGGCCAACCCACCAGCGAGCAGGTCCTTGAGCAAGGCCAGGCCGGCCGCCACGCAGATCGCTTCTGCGCAGGCGCGCATGGTGGTGAAGATGCCCGTAGCCATTCCGGCCCGCTCCACCGGCACCACACTGACCGACAGATCATCCATCAGCCCCCAGGGCAGGCCGGTGCCGATGCCGATCACCAGCATCGGCCAGAGCAGCGCCATGGCCGGCTGTCCCACCGGCACTTGGCTCAACCAGAGCAGGCCGCCGGCAGCGATCACCAGCCCCAGGCACGACAGGCTGGCCGCGCTGCACCAGCGAACCAGCAGGCCCGCCACGAACGGCACCACCGCCATCGGCGCCGACAAGGCGATCATCATCGCCCCGGCACGCCAGGGGCCCAGGCCTTCGATGCCGATCAGGCGCAATGGCAGGAGAATCAGCAGGACGATGAAGCAGACAGCGGTCGCCACCGGCAACAGCTGGATCCCGATGAACCTTCGGTAACCGAACAGGCTCAGGTCCAGCATTGGCCGCCGGTGCCGCAACTCGATGTGGATGAACAACCCCAGGCTCAGCGCCGCGCCCACCAGCAGGCCCAGGACCCGCAGGCTACCGAGGCCATCCTGGGGGATCTGCATGATGGCGAACGTGAGCAATACCAGGAAAGCGCTGAAGGTGAGGATGCCTGGCTTGTCCAGTGCCTGGGCCCCGGGGTCGCGGCTCTCTTGCATACGCGGTGCGCCGAAGATCAGCACCGCGCCCCCTATCACCGCACCCAGCAGGAAGATCGATTGCCAGCCCGCTAGCTGTACCAGGGCCCCGGCGATCACCGGCCCGGAGGCCAGGCCCAGGCCGAAGGCGCTGCCCAGCAGGCTGAAGGCCCGGGTCCGGGCCCGACCTTCGAACGCCTGGGCCAGGGCCGCAGCGCCGGCGGCCATGGCCAGGGCCGCCGCGAATCCTTGCAAGCCCCGCAACAGATCCAGCAGCCAGACCTCGCGGCAGAAGCCGATCAGCAGCGACAGCGCGGTGAAACCGGCCATGCCCAGGACGAAGATGCGCTTGCGCCCGTAGCGATCGGCCAGGGTTCCGGCCAGCATCACCGAACTGCCGAAGCTCAGGGCGAAGGCGTTGATCACCCAGGCCAGGGCCACCGGGCCGCCGCCCAGGGCATGCTCGATGGCGGGCAAGGCCATGGCCGGGCCGGTGTACTCCAGGGGCAGGATCAGGCCAGCGGCGCAGACGGCGAACAAGATCCAGTAACGATCGGTAGCAGTGGAAGAAGACATGGGGGCCGGGCTCGAAATCCAGTGAGCCTGTGATGCTATTGCTGCGCCTTGCGCATTGACATGACTGCGATATCAAAATCAAATTGCGTCATGCGCAAGAATCCAGACAACACCGCATGGCGGGTATTTTTCCGGGTAGTGGAGCGCGGCAGCCTGACCCTGGCCGCCGAGGACCTGGCCCTGGAGCCCTCCTCGGTCAGCCGTCAGCTCACCGCCCTGGAGCACCGGCTCAATACCCAGTTGCTCAATCGCAGCACCCGCAAGGTCAGCCTGACGCCGGCCGGCACCCGGGCCTATGAACAGATGCGCCCGCTGCTGGAGGAGATGGACGCCTTGCTGGCCAGCCTCGACCAGGGCACTCCCGAGCTCTCTGGACGCCTGCGGGTCAGCGCCCCGGTGGCCCTGGGCGAACGTCATGTCAGCATCTGGCTCGCCGGTTTCCAGCGCCAGCATCCGGCCGTGGTCCTGGACCTGGTGCTGTCCGACCGGGCGCTGGACCTGATGGCCGAAGGTATCGATGTCGCGCTGCGGGTGGGCCACCTGCGGGCCTCGTCCCTGGTGGCCCGGCCCCTGGGGCAGTTGTCCCATGGTCTGTACGCCAGCCCTGACTATCTGCGAGTCCATGGCGCCCCACTCCAGCCAGCGGATCTGGGCGAACATCGGGCGCTGGTCTACTCCTGGATGACCGAGCAGAACCCGAGCCAGCTGCTGCTCAGCCAAGCCGGCGAGGTGGCGAAAGTCGAGCTCAAGGCCAGCTTCTTGCTCAACAGCCTCGGCGCCATCCACAGCGCCCTGCTGGCCGGTGCCGGACTGCACGCCGGGCCGGACTGGCTGCTGGCGCCGTCGGCACGCCGTGGAGAATTGGTGAAGCTCCTGCCCGACTGGCAGCTACCCGCCCTGCCGGTACACCTGGTGCGCCTGCACAGCCGTTTCGTGCCCCAGCGCATCAGCGCCCTGTGCGATTGGCTGGAGCAATGCTGGCAGCAGTTGGAAGACTTGCGCTGAGCGTCAGTTCAGCGTCGATGAGCCAAGGACCTGACCAGGCGATCGCCGGCACTCTGCACCCCCTGGACCAGCAGCACCAGGATCACCACCGTGGCCACCATGACCTGGTTGTTGAAGCGTTGGTAACCGTAGCGGATCGCCAGGTCCCCCAGGCCCCCGCCACCAATGACCCCGGCCATGGAAGAAAAACCGATCAGCAGCACCAGGGTCAGGGTCAACCCGGCCAGCAGCGCCGGCAGGGCCTCGGGCAGCAGCACCTTGCCAATCACATGGCCGACATGTCCGCCCATGGCCAGCACCGCCTCGATCCGGCCCTTGTCCACCTCGTCCAGGGCGTTCTCGACGATCCGGGCAAAGAACGGGAAGGCACCGATGGTGATCGGCACTACGGCGGCGGTGCTGCCCAAGGTGGTCCCCACCACCAGTCGGGTCAGGGGGATCAGGGCGATCAGCAGCACCACGAAGGGCAATGAGCGCCCCAGGTTGACCAACATCCCCAACAAGCGATTGAGTCGCACCATGGGGAGCAGCCCGTCCTGGCGACTGACGAACAGCAAGATACCCAGGGGCAAGCCGATCAGCACAGTGAACAGCGCGGCCAGCAGCACCATGTACAGGGTTTCGCCGGTGGCGTTGAGCAGCAGTTGCGCCAGTTCGGTCCCATCCAGTGCCAGGCTCATAGCCGCTCACTCCGCACGCCGCGCTGGGCCAAGGCGCCCAACAGCTGCTCGAAGCGGCCTGGGTCCGCAGCGCCGGCAGCGATGCGCAAGCGCCCTACCCGCTGGCCAGCCACGGTCTCCACTCCGGCGGCCAGGACCTGCAGCTTCAGCGCCTGCTGTTGGCTCAATTGTTCCAGTAGCGGCGCGGCGCGCTGGTTATCGAAAAAGGTCAATTCGGCCTGCAGTTGCTCGCCTGCCACGGGCAGGTTGTAGCCCGGCAGCAGTGCCCGCCCGAGCGCGGACTGCGGGTCCGCCAGCAGGCGCTCGATCGGCCCGCACTCGAGCAACTGCCCGCCAGCCAGCGAGGCCGCGTGGCTGCAGATCGAGCGCACGACCTCCAGCTCATGGGTGATCAGCACTATGGTCAGCCCCAGCTCACGGTTGATCCGTTGCAACAGCTGCAGGATCGAGGCCGTGGTTTCCGGGTCCAGGGCACTGGTAGCCTCGTCCGAGAGCAGGTAGCGCGGACCGGCCGCCAGGGCGCGGGCGATGCCTACCCGTTGCTTCTGGCCACCGGACAACTGCCCGGGAAACGCCAGGGCCTTGTCGCCCAGCCCCACCAGTTCCAGCAGTTCCAGGACCCGGGCGCGGCGTTGCGCCTTGGCCAGGCCGGCGATCTCCAGCGGTACCGCGACGTTATCCAGCACCGTGCGCGAATGCAGCAGGTTGAAGCCCTGGAAGATCATGCCGATGCGCCGGAGCTGGCGACGCAACTCGGCCCCGGACAGGCAGCCCAGGTCCTGGCCATCCACCAGTACCCGCCCGCTGCTGGGGCGCTCCAGCAGGTTCAGGCAGCGCAACAGGGTGGACTTGCCCGCGCCGCTGCGGCCGAGGATGCCGTAGATCGCTCCGTCGGGAATCTCCAGCGATACCTGCTGCAAGGCCGCCGGCTGGCCGTCACCGTAGCTCTTGCCCAGTTGCTGGACCTGGATCATGGCTGCTGGCCCGCGACCGGGAGTACCGAGCCAGCGAAGGTCCGGGTGATGAAGCCGGCCACTTCGGGCGACGCCAGGTCCTTGGCCAGTTGGCGAATACGGGGATCGTCCTTGAGTTCGGGCGTGGTCACCAGGATGTTGGCATAGGGGTTGTGCTCGGCCTGCTCCAGGCCCAGGGCATCCTTGGCCGGCACCAGCCCGGCCTCCAGGGCATAGTTGCCGTTGATCACCGCCAGGTCCACGTCCTCCAGGGCCCGGGGAATCTGCGGCGACTCGATCTCGAGGATCTTCAGGCGCCGGGGGTTCTCGGCAATGTCCTTGGGAGTCGCCTGGTCGCGGGCCGGATCACTGAAGCCGGACTTGAGGCGGATCAACCCATGGTCCTGCAACAGGTACAGGGCGCGACTGAGGTTGGTGACGTTGTTGGGCACCGCCACCGTACCGCCCTGGGGCACTTGGTCGAAAGCCTGGTGCCGCCGGGAATAGATGCCCAAGGGTTCGATATGTACGCTGGCCGCCACGGCGAACGGCTGCCCGAGGGCCTGCTCCTGGGACTTGAGGTATGGCAGGTGCTGGAAGTAGTTGGCGTCCACGTCGCCATGGGCCAGCAGCTCATTGGAATTCACACCATTGGGAATCTCGATCACCTTGAGCTCCAACTGTGGGTCGAGCTTTTGCACATAGGCGAGGATCTGGGCGTGGGGCACCGGGTCGGCGGCGACTCGCAACGGTTGCGCGGCGGCGCCCAAGGGGCCGAGCCCGATCAGCAACGCCAGGGCGGACAGATAGGTCTTCTGCATGGGCAATGTCCTTGATCGACGATAGGGTCAGGCACTCACGGCCTTGGGCACCAGGGCATCGGCATAGAAGCGCCGGGCCACATCCGGATGCGAACGCAGGCGGCCCTTGAGGTAGTTCCAGCCAACTTCTCGAAACAGCGGGTTGTGCGGGTCGCTGGCCGGGCCGCGGGCCTCGTCTCGCAGCGCTGCGGGCAATGGATACAGCGGCACTCGGGCATCCAGCTGGGCGCCGAGGAAAAACGCCAGGGACAGCCGCTCGCGCCCCGCCGGTGGCGACAGGACCCGGTGCACGGTAGCCCGCAGGTAGCCATGGGTGGCCAGCTCCAGCAGCTCGCCGATGTTCACCACCAGGGTACCTTCCCGTGGCGGGGCATCGATCCAGCGGTCCTCCTGCACTTGCACTTGCAAGCCTGCCTGCTGGTCCTGCAACAGGAAGCTGAGGAACCCCGAGTCCTTGTGCGCCCCGACGCCCTGGTTGCTCTGCCCGGGCACCTGGCCCGGATAGCGGATCAGCTTGATATGTTCGTTGGGACGCTCCCCGTACAACTCATCGAACGCCGCCTCCGGTAACGACAACGCCTGGGCGAAGGCGCGCAGCAGGCGCAGGGACATGCCGGTCATCGCCTGCTGCCACTGAAGCAGCAGCGGCTTGAATTCAGGCAACGGCCCAGGCCACTGGTTGGGTCCTTGCAGGCGGGCCCAGGCTGGACTGTAGGGTTCAAGGTCCAGGGCCGGGCGCTCGGCTCCCAGGTCGAACTGTTCGCGCAGGTCCGGCTGGCCACGGGTGATTTCCGACGCCGCGCGGGTGTAGCCACGAAAGTGCGGCGAGTGGATCATGTCTACCGCAGCCTTGTCGGCCTCGGGCAAGGCGAAGAAGGCCCTGGCCTGGTCCTGCACCCGACGCAACAGCTGGCCATCGATGCCATGCCCGCTGAGGTAGAAAAAGCCGACATCCCGCGCCGCCTGGCGCAGGCCGTCGAGAAAGGCCTGGCGCGGTTCGGGCGCGGCGTCCAGCTGGGCCAGATCCAGGACAGGTAATGCAGTGATATCCAGCGAATGCGACATGTTTCACTCTCCTGTGAATGACCATCTCCGAAAAGCGATGGCTCAGAGCTTGGCGAGGGAAACCTCGGTGGACTTGACGAAGGCGATCACTTCGCTGCCGACCTTGAGCTCCAGGTCACGCACCGAACGCGTGGTGATCACCGAAGTGACGATGCCCGAAGCGGTCTGCACATCGATTTCCGAAACCACCTGGCCCTGGTGGATCTCCTTGATCACGCCCTTGAACTGATTGCGTACGTTGATCGCTTGAATGGTCATGCGGGCACATCCTCTGTTGGTACCGGACTCAGGAGTTGAGCGGCTGGCGATTAACATGCACCTTCGATCAAAGCCTTAAAAGGAATAAATAATTAGAACTTTATTCTTTTCAGAGATATGCCAGGTGCCACCTTCCTACCCTCATTCCCAAGCCTTCGGTGCTTGACCGGCACTGGACGCTTTGTTTCCCTGTGCCCTTCCCTCATCGATCCACAGATGCCAGGAGATAGTCATGCGCAGGTTGCAGCTCGCGGGTATGCAGGTTCCAGTCATTGGCCAAGGCACCTGGCGAATGGGTGAG
The DNA here is from genome assembly GCF_058781435.1 of Pseudomonas sp. FW507-12TSA. Classification (NCBI taxonomy): domain Bacteria; kingdom Pseudomonadati; phylum Pseudomonadota; class Gammaproteobacteria; order Pseudomonadales; family Pseudomonadaceae; genus Pseudomonas; species Pseudomonas sp. FW507-12TSA. The sequence goes on along the minus strand of NZ_JBYSWT010000015.1, from coordinate 140,223 downwards.
GATCCTCGGCAACGAGAGCGCGAAGTCGCGGCATTGCGCTGCGGCCTCGACCTCGGGCTGAGCTTGATCGACACCGCCGAAATGTACGGCGAAGGCGGCGCCGAGGAAGTGGTCGGCCGAGCCATTGCCGGACGGCGCGACGAGGTCTTCCTGGTCAGCAAGGCCTATCCCCACAACGCCGGCCGCAAGAGCCTGCCCCAAGCCTGCGAGCGCAGCTTGAAACGCCTGGGTACCGAGGTCATCGACCTGTATCTGCTGCACTGGCGTGGCCAGTATCCGCTGGAGGAAACGGTCGCGGCCTTCGAGCGCTTGCGCCAGGACGGCAAGATCCGCCGCTGGGGCGTCTCCAACTTCGATGTGGCGGACCTGGACGAGCTCGATACGCCGGCCTGCGCCACCAACCAGGTGCTGTACAACCTGGAGTCCCGAGGGATCGAGTTCGACCTGTTGCCAACCTGCCAGCGACTGGAAATGCCGCTCATGGCCTACTGTCCGATCGGCCAGGGCGGCGCCTTGCTGGCCGAACCGGTGCTGCAACAGGTGGCACGGCGCCACGGCGTTACACCGGCCCAGGTGGCTCTGGCCTGGCTGTTGTGCCAGGACGGCGTACTGGCCATTCCCAAGGCCGTACGCCCTGAACATGTACGCCTCAATGCCGAGGCTGGCGAGCTGCAGCTGCAACCCCAGGATCTGCAGGAGCTGGACCGGGTGTTTGCGCCCCCCGCTCGCAAGCAGCGCCTGGGAATGGTCTGAGGCATGTCCGTACCTGAACCCGGACAAGGTTCCAGGTGAATGCCCGACGCCCGCCATGACCCCAGGTGGGCTATGGCGTTGTACTCGGAAAAATCTAATTTGCCGCCGATGATTTAAGAATTGTCTGATCCCGGCCTGTCATGCCCACAATTACAGTTGGCGCATGAGATTAAAAAGCTATCTACATCAGATCAATCCTCTCTTTTCCTCTCCCGAAGCAGCCCGCCGGCTGCTTCGTGTCGTTGCGCTGATTTTCCTGATCGTCCTGCTGGGCGCCGTCTACAACTTCCTGCGCTCGACCCTCAACAACGAGCTGTCTCAGCGACGCAGTTACATGAGTAGTGCCATCACCGAAGCCCAGGCATTCTTCACCACCCGTGAAGCCCTGCTGGAAAGCCTCAGCCTGGCCACCGTGTACCAACCCCTGCCGATCACCGACGATCTCACGCCAAGCAACGATTCCTCCGAAGAGATCCACCTGCGCCTGGGCTCCCATGGCGAACAAGAGTGGGGTCTCTGGCTCACCCAGCGCATGCGCGACCATCTCAAGCACAAGCAACTGACGCTGTTGTACGTCCAGGCAGGGCCACAGCCTGAAGTCCAGCAATTGTTCAGCCCCCATCACGAAAGCGCCGATCTGCCCCGCCCCCTGCTCGCCAGGTTGTCCAGCCTGACGCCCGACGAGGTGCCCATGGGCGATGAGCTGTGGCTGACGGATCATTCTTCCGGGGCTGCCCGGCTATACATCTTCACCCGCCTCGACGAACGCTTCGCCGACTCCGGCTGGCTGGGCCTGGAGATGGACGGAGGGAGCGTTTCCGAAGCCCTGCAGAACCAGGACGCCGGTGACTTCATAATGTTCAGCTCCCTGGGCGGGCTACTCCTGAGCAGCACTCCCAACCGCCAGTTGGTCGAAGCGGTGCAGCGGGTCAAGGGTGAAAGCTTCTTCGGTTTCCTGGGCGGCCGCTGGTGGCCCGACCACGTAGTGATCCGCAAGCAACTCGGCACTTCCGATTGGCAGTTGGTGTACTCCTTCGACCTGTACACCCTGCTCAAGACCCTGTTGCCACAACTGCTCGCCGCGTCGCTGATCAGCCTCCTCGGCATGGCCCTGATCGGCTTGCTGGCCCACTGGATCGAGATACGTCTGATAGCCCCAGCCATGCATCGGCTCCAGGCCCTGATCGAAAGCGAGGCGTTCAGCCGCGACGTGATCCAGATCGCCCCCGTGGCCCTGTGTGTATTGCGCCGCAGCGATGGCCAGGTAGTGCTGGAGAATGCCCTGTCCCAGCAGTGGCTGGGCAACGGCAGCGAACGCGAGCGATTATGCGCCGGCTGGATCGGCCGGGCGTTCGATGCCAATCGCTCCGATGGCTCGGACTATTTCGAGACCGCCGGTGGCCGTCACCTCTATATCAGTTCTGCGCCCACCCGCTACAAGGGCGAAGACGTGCTGTTCTGCGCTTTCAGTGACATCACGGCGCGCAAGCAGATCGAGGCCACCCTGGAAGAAGCCAAGCGCCTGGCCGATACCGCCAACGAAGCCAAGACCCTGTTCCTGGCCACCATGAGCCACGAGATCCGCACGCCCCTGTATGGAGTCCTCGGGACCCTGGAGCTGCTGGCGCGCACCCACCTTGACGAGCAACAACAGGACTACCTGCGAGCCATCGAAGGCTCCTCCGGTACCCTGCTGCAACTGATCTGCGACGTGCTCGACGTATCCAAGATCGAGGCCGGGCAACTGGCCCTGGAACTCAGCGAGTTCAATACCCTGGAACTGGTGCACGAGCTCATCCAGAGCTATGCCGCAGCCGCCCAGGCCAAGGGCCTGCAACTCTATGCCTGTGTCGACCCGCAATTGCCGGAGATGCTCCTGGGCGATGTCACGCGGATCCGCCAGATCCTCAGCAACCTGTTGAACAACGCGGTCAAGTTCACCGATTCGGGACGTATCGTCCTGCGGGTCAGGGGCGGCCTCCACGACGGCCAGCACCACTACTTCGCCTGGCAAGTGTCCGACACCGGCCGGGGCATCTCCCGAGACGATCAGGCGCTGATCTTCGAGCCCTTCTACCAAACCGAAGGCAACACCAACGTCATCGCCGGTACCGGCCTGGGCCTGCCTATCTGCCAGCGCCTGACCCTGCTGATGGGTGGCACCTTGCGCATGGTGAGTGAACCGGGGCTGGGCAGTAGCTTCAGCCTCACCCTGCCACTGGAAGCTGGCAGCACCACGCCACGGCTCGTGCTCGCCGGCCCATCGCCTGCGCGGATGATCCACGTGGTATCGCCGATACGCGAACTGGCCGAATCGGTGACCGGCTGGCTACGTCGCTGGGGCGCGCGGGCCCAGGTCGGCCTGTCGGGCCGCAGTAGCCATGACAGCGACAGCGTGCTGATCGAAGTGCACCCCGGCACCATGGAGCAGCGACTGGAACCCGGCTGGACCGGACCATTGGTACTGGCCAGCGGTGACGGGCACCACGCAACACGCACCCACGAAGGTGCCTGGCAGGTCAACAGCAACAACCTGCGGGCGGTCCATCAGGCCGTCAGCCAGGCCTTGGGAACCTGGACGAATCACGATGAAGAACACCATGAGAGTCGTGAGCTGAAGAAGCTCAGCCTGCATGTACTGGTGGTCGAGGACAACCTGATCAACCAACTGATCCTCAAGGACCAGCTGGAAGAACTGGGCTGCAGCGTAGAGCAGGCAGCCAATGGCGAAGAAGCGCTGGGCATCTGGGAGAACGGATACTTCGACATGGTGCTGACCGATGTGAACATGCCCAGGCTCAACGGCTACCAGTTGGCCAGGGAGCTGCGTCGCCGCGGTTGCTCGATACCCATCATCGGGGCGACGGCCAATGCCATGCGCGGAGAAGAACAACTGTGCCTTGACGCCGGGATGAATCATTGCCTGGTCAAACCCTTCGCCTTGAGGGCGCTATTCAACTACCTGGCGTTGTATGAAAAAACCATCCATGAAGCCCCCAAGCATTTCGATCGCCGAAAGCCCACGATTACCGGGCCGCGACACTCTGGTGCCCCACCACCCGGGGACGAGCCCCGACGCACCAGGCCGACCTTGAGCCGAACGCTAGCCCCGCGACCGGGCGCCGGCTGATTCGCAGGGGCTCGGCCAGCGGGCCGGGCCATCCGACATCGATCCCCCCGCCCACTGTCCCGGCCCTCTGCGGGACGTAGAACCGTATTCAAAGAAACAGCCCCGTCATCGGGTCTTAGCCATGTGCTCGGTATATCAGTGATGAAGTACACCCCCCTCTTCCTGGAGTACCTGGTTCGCTACCAGGCGCGACTGAACCTGGGCCTGTTGATCCTGCTGGGTCTGGCCGTGCTATGCAGCAGCCTGGGCTGGGTAGCGATGCACCTGGCGGAGCGACAGTCCGACCACCTGCGGGTGCACTTCACTCGATTGATGGAAAATATCCAGGAACAGGAACTGTTCCTCAAACATGCAGCTAGTCTGGCCCCAGCCAGCTCGCATCTGGGCAACACCCGCTACCCACTGCCGTTGCATCCTGCCTCCGGGTCCCTGGCCCATGACAATTGCAATGACCGGCAACTACCGGGCTCCCTGGTCCTGGATCGCCCCCTGATCGCCAATGACCTGCCGCGACTGCTCATGGTGGGCATGCATCTGTCGACGTTCTATCGCAGCTTCTGGTCGGACTCTCGCCACAGTTCACCCAAGGTGCTGCTGCTCAATGCCTGCAGCGGTCTCGACCTGGCGAGCCTCGCGCCCCGCACCCGATCCGGCAAGCCTGAATCACGTGATGATGCCGTCGGTCCGTCGCTACCAGAGCTACGCCTGGCGCTACTGAAGCAGCAACACCTCGCCTCGCAGCAGGTTAACTGGCAACCCTATTCACAATCCGGCTCGAACGGCAGCGGTGCTCAACTGCTGGCCTATACCACTCTGCGCTTGGCTCCGACACAGCTACAAGTGGTTGGAGCCGACGGCTGGATGAAGATGGTCTCGCTGCTGGCACTGGACGAAACCGGCAAGCAGGAAGGCCTTCTGGCTGCGCCAGTCTATGACGACTTCACCCTGATCGATCCGGCCGGCACCCTATTGACCGGCTCCCGAGGATCGGCAACGGCCCTGCACGACGGCCTGAACTTCGGCCACCAGGGCATCACCCTGAAGCTCACCAGTCACACCCCGCCCCTCTGGACCGGGCTCTACGGCATCAGCTACCGCAAGCTCTACGGGCAGGCACCATGGGTCACGGCCAGCCTGCTGGGGTTGATACTGGCAGCGGCCACCTGGGGTTGGGGGGCCAGCCGCTGGCAACGCAACCGCAAGCCGGTCGCGATGCACACGCCACACGAGCAGGTAGTGGAAAGCGAGGCCTTCAGCCGCACCATCATCGAGACCGCCGCCACGGGCCTATGCGTGCTGCGTCGTGAAGACTTCAAGCTCCTGCTGGAAAATCCCCACGCCCGACAAGGAGCAGGCAGCAGCGACATGCTATCGATACTGGAGCAAGACCCGCACCGTATCGACAACGGCGAGTCTTGCCTGGCCGTTGGCGGGCGCCACTTGCAAGTGAAGTTCGTCGCGACCCGCTACCAGGACCAGGAGGCGGTGCTCTGCGCCTTCAACGACATCACCCGCCAGGTTGAAAACAGTCGTGCGCTGAAGCAGGCCAGGCGTGCAGCGGAACTGGCCCGCGAAGCCAGGGCCCGCTTCCTGGCGGTCATGAGCCACCGGCTGCGAACGCCGCTGTATGCAGCACTGGGGACCCTCGAGCTGCTCGGCCTGACCCCATTGGACCCACGCCAGACTGACTACCTGCGCACCAGCCAGCGTTGCTCGAATGCCCTGCTCCAATTGATCAGTAATATCCTCGACGTCTCCCGGATCGAGGCCGGGCATATCAGCATCGCTGCGGTGGAGTTCTGTCCGCTGGACATGGCAGAGGCAGCCCTGCAAGAGTTCGCGGCCGCCGCCCAGCAGCGGGGCCTGCTGCTCTACGCCTCCATCGACCCCAAACTGCCGGATCTGCTGCGGGGGGACGGTCGGCGGATCCGCCAGGTACTCGACAACCTGCTGGGCAATGCCATCAAGTTCACCGACAGCGGCCGGGTGGTGTTGCGCCTCCGGCTACTGGAATCGGTTGGACAGCGAGCCTGCATCGAATGGCAGGTCTCCGATACCGGCATCGGCATCCCCCCCGCGGATCAGGCACGGTTGTTCGATCTGCATCAGCAGTTGGGCGATACTTCCAATCGTGCCGGCTTGGGCCTGCCCCTCTGCCAGCAGCTCTGCACCCTGATGGGTGGACGATTGCAGGTCACCAGCGAACCTGGCTTGGGCAGCAGTTTTTCCCTGCGCCTGGAGTTGCCGCGCCTTCCCGGTTCCTCGCCAAGACTGAGGCCTCTTGCGGAAGGGCCACCCGTGCACGTCCGGGCACCGGTACCGGAGCTGCTGAAAAACACCTGCGACTGGCTCAACCGCCTGGGCATCCAGGCCTCGCCGGCACCTGCCGACTGGAGCCAGCAGCCCCAGCAACGGGTACTGGTCGACTTGCTACCCAAAAACACCCTGTGCTCCTGGCCAGGACCACGGGTCAGCGCGCTATGCGCACCATCCCCGGAGCAACAACCCCAGGACCAGGAATGGATAGTCAGCGCCTACGATATCCGGGCCATCGCCGAGGCGGCCTCCCAGGCCCGTCAAGGGCGACAGTCTGCCGTGGCGCCACCGGCCGATGGCACCAGGAGCCCGCTGCGCCTGCACGTACTGGTGGCCGAGGATAACCCCCTCAACCAGGCCATCATCCAGGAGCAGCTACAGGCCCTGGGCTGCCGCACGACCCTGGCGGCCGATGGCGAACAAGCCCTGCAGCACTGGCAACCACAGCTGTTCGACGTGGTGCTGGCGGACCTGGACATGCCGCTCATGGACGGTTACGAGCTGACCAGGCAACTGCGCCAGCGCGACCCTCGACTACCGATCATCGGCATCACCGCCAATGCCCTGCGTGAGGAGCGCAGTCGTTGTCTCGCCGCCGGGATGAACGCCTGGATCGTCAAGCCCATGGACCTGCAGCACCTGTGGCGGCAACTGTCACAGCTCTGCCCGCCCACGGCCGGCACGCTTGCGCCTGCGTCACAACCGTCCGCTCCCAGCGAACCCGAGCACCCACATTTCCCCCAGCTCTCTGCGAGGATGCGCCCGTTGTTCGTCCAGACCATGAATCACGACCTGCAACGCCTGGATCACACGCTCGCAAGCACCGACCTGCAAAGTGCCGCCGAACGCCTGCACAGCATCGCCGGAGCCCTGGGCGCAGTTCAGGCCCCGGCCCTGGCCAGGGCCTGTGCCGAGATGGAATGCCGCCTGCAGGACGAGCCATGGAGCTCATCCCTGGAGCAGCAGGTCCGGCAACTGATGCAGCGGTTGTCCGAACTGCTGGCGTTTCTTGAATAACCAGTGGCGGTGATTGCATATGCCGCCCGCCCTACGTTCACCCAGCCGATTGGCGTACTACACGGATTGTCTCTGTCATGGAAAAACTCAAAGTAATCATTGCCGATGATCACCCCATCGTACTGCTCGGCATCCGCGAACTGATGGAACGCGACGAACGCTTCGAGATCGTCGGCGAGGCCATGTGCTCGGGGGAGCTGGTACGGCTGCTGGAGAGCCGGCACGCAGACCTGGTCATCACCGACTACAACATGCCCGGGGATTCGCCCTACGGCGATGGCCTGAAGCTGGTGGAGTTCATCACCCGTAACTTCCAACGCGTGCAGATTCTGGTTCTGACCATGATCTCCAACCCGCTGATCCTCAGCCGCCTGCATGAACTGGGAGTGATGGGAATCATCCAGAAGAACCAGCTGCACGAGGAAATCCAGCTGGCTCTCAAGGCCTTCGCGCAGAAGGGTATCTACCGTAGCCAAGCGCTCTGTAGCCAGTCGGTGGTGGAGTCGAACATAGCGCTCAACGAGCGGATCGCGACCTTGTCACCCAAGGAATATGAGATATTGCGCCTGTTCATATCCGGCAAGAGCGTCAGCGATATCGCTCGTAGCCAGAATCGCAGCTCCAAGACCATCAGCGCCCAGAAGATCTCCGCCATGCGCAAACTGGAGGTGCAGAGCGACCTGGACCTCCTGACCTATTGCATTGGCCGCAATCTCTTCAGTTGAAACCCACCCGCAAAAGGAATCGCCCCGACCATGAACCCGTCAACGGAACGTGACACCAGCCTGCTGGACCTGGAACGCCTGCAAGGCGCCTGGGAACAGACCGGGATGGAGGACAGCGGCATCGTCAACCCGCCCGACGAGCACAGCGCCCCGGGCGCCCTGACCTGGATCGAGGGCGAACGCTTTCGCGTGGTGACCGTGGATGGCCAGTTGCTGCTGGCCGGCAGCTTCACCCTCGATAGCAGCACCACGCCCAAGTCCATTACCTGGGTCGACTCGATCGGCGCCGATGCCGGCCAGCCATTGCCGGCCAGCTACGAGCTGACGGACGACGAGTTCGTCTTCATCGCCGCCGATAGCGGCCAACCCCGGCCTACCCGCTTCCACACCGGTCCCGGGCAAACCCTGCGGCGCTTCGCCAGGGTTCGTCAGGGCCGCTGAAGTCCAAAACCCTGCACGCCCCATCGACGGCGCAGCAACTGCTACTGGCAGTCCTGCGCCGTTTCCTCTTCGGCGATAGCCCACCAGCGCGGCAACAACCGACGCACCCGTGGCTCGGCAAAACGATCGTCGATCAGCATCAGCACCCCTCGATCGGCCTGGCTGCGGATCACTCGCCCTGCCGCCTGCACCACCTTCTGCAAGCCGGGGTAGAGGTAGGTGTAGTCATAACCTGCCCCGAACAACGCGCCCATGCGCTGCTTCATCTGCTCGTTCAAGGCATTGAGCTGGGGCAAGCCCAGGGTGGCGACAAAAGCCCCGATCAAGCGCGAACCCGGCAAGTCGATGCCTTCGCCGAACGCACCGCCGAGTACGGCGAAACCTATGCCCCGCCCCTCGGCCTGGAACCGCTGCAGAAACTCCTCCCGCAAGCTTTCGTCCATGCCTCGCGACTGCAGCCAGATGGGAATTTCCGGATGCTTGCGGGCCAAAAGCTCGGCCACCTGCTGCAAGTATTCGAAACTGCTGAAGAACGCCAGGTAGTTGCCAGGACGAGCCGCGAACTGGCCGGCCATCAACTCGACGATGGGCACCAGCGAGGCCTGGCGCCGGGCATAACGGGTCGAGATCTGGCTGACGATGTGCACATCCAGTTGCGTGGCCGCGAACGGCGATTCGACATCCAGCCACACGGCACTATCGGGTACACCCAACAGGTCGCGATAGTAATGCTGGGGTTCGAGCGTCGCGGAAAACAGCACCACGCTGCGGGCCGCCTCCAGGCGCGGGCGCAGCAGCGCCGCCGGCACCACGTTGCGCAGGCTCAGGCGCGACAGGCTGCGCCGGGCGTTCAAGGTGCGTTTGCTGACATCGAAGATGAAGGGCTGCTCGTCGAACAGCTCCGCCACACGGGCAAACTGCAGTAGCTCGAAATACAACCCCTGCACAGCCGCGTCCAGGCCCTGGGGGTGTTCATTGAAGTAGTCGCCGATGGCCGCCACGCACAACCCCAGGGCCTTGAGCCAGGCGCCGGGCAAGCACCCATGGGCCTGGTACGGCGCAACCTGGTCCTTGTGCAGGGCATTCCACTCGCGATTCAGGCGCTGCAAGGGGCTCTTCAGGGCCTGCGGCGCATTCTTGCGCACCTGGGCCAGTTGCTGCTGGTCGAGGCTGGCGCTGTACATGCCGCGACCGCGCTCCACCAGGTTGTGGGCTTCGTCCACCAACACCGCCAGTCGCCACTGGTCGGCCTGGGCCAGGCCGAACAACAAGGCCGTGAAATCGAAGTAGTAGTTGTAGTCGGCCACCACCAGGTCGCTCCAGCGGGCCATTTCCTGGCTCAGGTAATAGGGGCAGACCTGATGTTCCAGGGCCAGCTGGCGCAACGCCTGGCGATCCAGCAATGGCACCTGGCTGGCTGCCTGGCGGGCCGCCGGCAGACGCTGGTAGAAACCCTTGGCCAATGGGCAGGACTCGCCATGACAGGCGTTGTCCGGGTACTCGCAGGCCTTGTCCCGGGCCACCAGCTCCAGAACCCGCAGCGGCAACCCGGCATGCTCGGCGAACAGCACCCTGGCGGCATCCAGGGCCAATTGTCGGCCCGGGGTCTTGGCGGTGAGGAACAGTACCTTGTCCAGTTGCTGCGGGGCCATGGCCTTGAGCATGGGGAACAACGTGCCCAGGGTCTTGCCGATACCGGTGGGAGCCTGGGCCAACAAGCAGCGACCGGTACTGACCGCCTTGTACACCGACTCGGCCAAGTGGCGCTGGCCGGGGCGGAACTGCCCATGGGGGAAAGCCAGCTCGCGACAGGCCCGGTCCCGCTCTGCGCGGTGCTGCAACTGCTGTTGCGCCCAATCCAGGAAGATCGCGCATTGCTGCTCGAAGAACGCCTGCAACTGCCCGGCGCTGTACTCCTGTACCAGGGCGGTTTCCTTTTCGCTATGGATGTCGAAATACACCAGTGCCACGCGGATGCCCGGCAACTGCCGGCTCTGGCACAGCAGCCAGCCATAGACCTTGGCTTGGGCCCAGTGCAGTTGCCGATGGTTGTCGGGCATGCGCGACAAGTCGCCGCGAAAGGTCTTGATCTCCTCCAGCAGGTTCTGCCGGGGGTCGTAGCCATCGGCCCGGCCCTTGACCAGCAACGGGCCATGCTGGCCCTCCAGGGATACTTCGCTCTGGTACTCGGGATTGCGCCGGGCGGCCACCGTGCGATGCCCCTGCATACCCTCCTGGGCGGTGGGCGATGGAGTGAAGCGCAGGTCCAGGTCCCCGTGCTTGGCGCTGAACTCGCACAAGGCACGCACCGCGATGCGATAACTCACGCCGGGGCGTCCTGCCATTGCACGTAGCACACCGCCACCGGCATGCCGTGCTCCTGGCAGAAGTCCAGCCAGCGCAACTGGTTGTCCTGCAAGCGGTCGCCCGGGCCCTTGACCTCGATCATGCGGTAGCTCTTGTCCTCGGGCCAGAACTGGATCAGGTCCGGCATGCCGGCGCGGTTGGCCTTGATATCCAGCAGCAGGCGTTCGAACCAGTGCTTGAGGTGCGCAGCCGGCAGGCAGTCCAGGGCCAACTCCAGCAGTTCCTCGCTCAAGGCTCCCCAGAAGACGAAGGGCGATTGCAGGCCCCACTTGGCCACGAAACGCTGGCGGATGCTGTCGCGGTAACGACCATCGTCCAACTCTTCCAGGCAGGCCTGGAACAGCTCGCGGCGGCGCTCATGGAAGTCCTCGCTCAGCAAATCCACCGGACCGCGCTGGAACGGGTGGAAGAACGCGCCTGGCAACGGTGCGAAGATCGCCGGCCAGCAGAGCAATCCGAACAATGAATTGACCAGGCTGTTCTCCACATAGTGCACCGGGGCCAGGGGTTGGTGCAGGTGAGCCTGGACCACCTGCTCCACCGCCAGGCCCTCGCCATCGCGCGGCAGGCACAGCTCCAGGCGCGATACCTCACGGCTCGCCACCCGGGCCACCGGCGGCCCACCCAGCTTGCGTCGCAGGCGCGGCAGCATGCGCAGCAACTGCTGGGCCTCGGCAGCGCTTTGCGGCGCCGAAGCGGCCTGCTCGGCCAGTGCCAGGGCGCCAGGATAGTCGGCGCTGCGCTCCAGGACCCGGATCAGGCGCAAACGGGCCCCGGGATAGGGGCAGCGCTGGTAGATCAGCCTCGCCTGCTCCCAATCCGCCAGGCGCTCGCAGTGCTGGCCCAGCATGAACAGCAGCTTGTCGCGGCGCTTGTGCAGCCAGGGGTTGGCGCTGTCGAAGGCGCTGATGCGAGCCAGCAGCCCAGGCAGCTGTGCGCCGGCCTCGAACGCTTCCTGGCACTGATGCAGGTAGATGAAGCCATCCACATCGGCACGGCTGCGCAAGCCCCGGGCATCGGCGCTGATCTGCACGGTCTCGTAGCTGTAGACCCCAAGATCCGCCAGGACGAACTCCGACCAGTCCTGGTAGAGGTTGCCGAAGAACATCAGGCGCAGGCGATCGCACAGGTCCATGACCGTCAGGCTCAGCAACCGATCCTCCAGCTGCGGGCACCACTGGCCGAATGCCCGGGCCTGGGGATAGGCCTCCTGCAGCACTTGCAGCCACTGCTCCTTCCTGGCCTTGGCCGGCAAGTCCTGGTCCTTGAAGCACAACTGGATCTCGGGCTTGGCCAGCAGGCCGAACAGTTCTTCCAGGGGCAGTGGCGCCTGGTCGTCGATCCAGCCCAGGTCGAGCAATGGCGCCAGGGCCCGGGCCGTATCGCCGATCTCCGGATAGCTCAGCCGGGCCAGGCGAAAATGCCGCCCCTTGCGCATCACCATGCGCACCAGCAGTGCCTGTGCCGGCTGTCCAAGCGAGGCGAAATCGGCGATGAAGCGCTGCTCTTCGCCGCTCAGCACATCGGTATAGCGTTGCTCCAGCCAGCCCAGCACTTGCTGGAAGTTATGCAGGTAGTAAAGAGGGTTCTCGAGGGGGTTGGAAGTCACGGGAGAAAGGCGCCACGGCAGGTCTATACTGGTTATGCGTACAGATAACAGCCGCTGCCCCTGCCTGGCAAACGTTATTGGATAAATGGTGGAGAGAAGTTTTTTTCCATGGACCAGCGAACTTTCGTCGTCTTCACTACACCAAGGGCCAGGACTTATAGTGCCCGCGCAATGCGGATACCCCATCGATATCGAGGTCTGTATGAACCTGAAGAACCTGGGCCTGCCCCTGGCCATCCTCGCCACCCTGGCCCTGGCAGGCTGCTCCACCCCCACCGTGGTAACCCTGCAGAACGGTACCCAGTACCTGACCCGCGACCAACCCAAGACCAAGACCGCCGACGGTTTCTATGAGTTCCAGGACATCTCCGGCAAGACCATCCGGGTCAAGGCCGACGATGTCGCCACCGTCCGCAAGGAAAAATGACCCGCCCGGCTCAGGGCGACCAGGGTGACCAGGGCAAACCGCCCTGCCCCGGTTCACAGAACACCCCGGCAGCCTTGCCACGCTTGACCAGTTCATCCCTTACCTGTCGGCAGCGCTGACGCTCCCGGGCGTTGGCATTGTCGATGCTGATATTGCCGGTAGCGTCCGGTGCCTTGTTGTCGCCCAGGCGCAGGTTCACCACTGGCTGCTCGGGCTCCAGCCGGAAGCGGCTACTGGTGGTCGGTTGGCTGTCTGCTGGTACCGGCTGTCCCGCCGGCAGTTGGTCCGGGCTGATCCCGTAGCGTTTCAGGATCGAACTGGGAGGCAGCTCCCCGGCCGATGCCAACGTGGCCCACAGGGCCAGCACCAGGCCGCTCGCATACCTCTTGCTGCTACTCACTGTCAAAACTCTCCAATACCTTGAATCGATTGCACCGCGCGTCATGTGCCTGAAGTAACGCATCGGCGCCACGACACTTTAAGAATATTGGAGTCACTGGCTGACCATATGGTCACTTGATTGCCTAAAAACAGCGCGAGTCCTGTCGAAGTCGCGCTGCTCGCCTGTCAGGCGATGGTGATGCCGGAACCGTTGAGCTGCGTGAGGCTGACGCCCACCAGCGTCACCGAGTCCTGGCCGAAGGTCAGTACCGTATCGTTGCCGCTACTGCTGGCATGGGCCCGGTAGTCCTGTTCCGGCAGGACTCCGCTGACGCCCATGAACACCAGCTTGTCGCCGCCTTGGTAACCGACGATACGGTCCTGGCCGAAGTGGCCGGTGAACAGGAAGGTATTGTTGCCGCCCCCCGACTCCATCAGGTCGTTGCCGGCCCCGCCGACGAATACATCGTTGCCCTGGCCACCGATCAGGTGGTCGTTGCCATCCAGGCCGAACAGCCAGTCGCCGCCGGCATGGGCCTTGAGCACGTTGTCGCCGGCATCGCCCCGCACCGACGAGGCGTAGCGGGTCAGTTCGCCACCAACCTTCAGGCCCTGGTCGGTGACCTGGTGCACCACGTCGTCCTTGAGCAAGCCCCAGAGGAACCCCGGCTCCTTGCTCTGGATCGCGCCAATGTCGCGGGTGATGCTGATCCCGCCGTTGGCGTCGCGTACATACAGGGTGCCGGCACCGTCGCTGGCGAAGCTGTAGTCGCTCACCGAGTGCTGCAGGTCGAGGACGTTGCTGCCCTTGCCGCCGAGGATGATGTTGTAGCCGCCGGCGTCACGGAAGGTATCGTTGCCATCGCGACCCTCCAGGTAATCGTTGCCGCTGCCACCCTGGATCAGGTCGTTGCCGTCGGTGCCGATGATGAAGGTGCTGCCCTTGTGGGTCTCGGCATTGCGGTTCAGGTCCTGGACCCAGGTGCTGGCCCGGGCCGGGTCCGACAGGTTGGCCACCACGATGGTGGAGTCCTTGCTGGTGTACTCATAGAACTTCGAATCCAGCACCCGGGTCAGGCCATCGCCATAGCCGGTGGGCAGGTGGGAGATCCAGGTGGAGATCTTGAGGATCGAGAACGGCACCACGTTCCATAGGGTCGAGGCGTAGTGGTCGTTGAAGTTGACGATGTTGTTGGTGGCCGACGCCTGATGGGTATCGTGGATGCCCACCGAGGCCAGGTTGAAGCTCGAGCCGTCGAGGGCGCGGAACACCGGGTCGTTCTCATAACCGATGTTCAGCACCTTGTCGCTGGCACTCTGGGTCGGCGAGGCATAGGCGATGTAGTTGGCGTCCTTGAAGAAGCCCGACCAGCGTCCACCACTCAGGTCCGCCAGGCTGTTGACCGCCAGGCCGCCGAGGCTGTGGCCACTGACCAGGATGTCCTTGCCGGACAGGCCATTGGCCTGGGCGAAGGCCGCGACATCCCCCAGCAGCTTGCCGAAGGCCTCGCCGGCGTAGTTCTTGGCGTAGTCCTTGGGCCCCAGCGCTGCCAGCAGGTCGCTGATCAGGTCGCCGATAGAGTCGCTGATCAACGACTCCCGCGGCCCACTGGTACCGCGAAAGGCGATGCCGATGGAACTCAGGTGCCCTTGTGCATCGTACTTGCCGAGGATCTCCACCTGGGCCGTCTCATAGCCGTTCTTTTCCCCGAAGAAAGTCCCCCGGGCATCGACCTTGCCGGTATAGCCCAGTTGCTGGGCGCTGATGGTGGACCAGCCCGCCTTGTTCAGCGCCTCCTTGGCGGCCTTTTCCGAATCCGGGTTCCAGGGGATGCCGGGGATCACCCCCTGCGAATCGCTACTGCCGATCAGCGCGGTGATCAGGGTCGCCGGCAGGCCGAGGCCGAAGCCATTGTGCTGGTAGCCCACGGCAAAGCCGTTGTCGAGGTTGTGGTAGGAATACAGCGTGATGGCCATGGCATCGGTGAACAGCGCCTTGGATTCAGCCGTACTGAGGTTTTTGTAGTCATAGACACCCATGGTATTGCCTCTCTTTTGTTGGAGTTTTCAGAGATAGCTCGTGCCCCGCGAACCCGTTGCCAGGTTCGCGGGGCTGGTACAACACCTTGCATATCCGTTGCCGGGGCCTCAGAACGCCCAATCCAGGGTCAGGCCGACCCCGTGGCTCTTGTCGCGACTACCCAGCAGTGCGTTGTAGTCCAGGTTGACCCGGGCCTGGCGGCCCAGGGCGATTCCCGCCCGTGCGCCGACCACGGCCGCATCGCGATCCAGGGACAGCGCCTGGACCTTGTAGGTATCGCCCTGGCCAGCGAAGGCCAGGTGCTGGTCGGACCCGGTGGAACTCAGGTTGTGCTGCCAGCCCAGGGTGGCGGACAACTCCAGCGCCTGGCCGCCGGACAACTGCAGTTGCTTGCCGGCACGCATGCCCAGGGTCGAGAGCCAGGCATCGCGATTGTCCTGCCCTCCCTTGAGCGCGGCGGCGCCGCCATGTTCCTTGAAGCTGTCGCTGGCGATATGCACATAGGCCAGGTTGGCGAACGGCTCCAGCGCCATGCTCGGCAGCGCGACCTTCCACGCGGCCTCGCCGAACACCTGGGTGCTCTGGGCATCGCGCTTGCTCTTCTGGCGATCGGAGACCTCGTTGTACTGCAGCTCGCGCTTGGTCTCGATGCGGTGCCAGCTGTGGCTGCCGCCCAGGCTCAGGCGCACCTGCTCCAGCTCCTTGCCGGCATAGGCGCCCAGATGGTAGCTGTCGACACTGGCCGAAGAGTGACGGTCATCGCCCATGCTCAGCGAGCTGTCGCTGTAGCCGGTGAAGACCCCGACGCGGGTGTCCTCGCTCATCTGCCCGTCGATACCCAGCAACATGCCGCCAATCGAACTGCTATAGCGCGCATGTCCGGAGTCACCGTCGGCCTTGCCCCAGGCTCCCAGGGCCTTGACCCACAGGCCGTTGCCCTGGCCTTGCGCTGCCGGAGCGGCGGCGATGTCCTGCTGACGGGTACGCTCGCCCACGGCATCGCGCAGTTGGCGGCTGTCGTTGAGCAGCAGGTTACCCACCGCCGGGTGGATTTCCCCGGACAGTTGATCGAAAGCCTGCTGCGCGCTGCTGGCATTGGCCGACAACAGCAGGCTCTCGTAGACCGGATTGCCCGCGCCAAGCTGATCGGCAGCCGCGGCCACCGAACGCTGGTTGGCGGTCAAGCCGACACTGGCGAAGGACGTGGCGTTGCGCTGCACGGCCAGTTGGACCCCGCTGCCGGTATAGGCCAGGCCACCCCCGAGAAACAGCGAATTGGACTGCACATTGGCGAAACCACCCTGTACCCCACCTGCGGCATCCAGGATGTCGAATTGCCGTCCCACCAGGCTCGTGGCTTGCCGGGACTGCAACGAAACCCCGGGGTTCTGCAGATCCAGGGCGAGGTTGGCACCGCCCAGGCTGACCTTGCCATCGCTGGCCAGGCGGTCGCTGCCTGCGGCGTCCACCTCCACGGCATAGGTCGAGCCCGGCTGGAAGGTCACGTCGGAACTGACGTGCAGGGTGCCGATGGAATTGCCCGGGGCCACCACGCCGCCGGCATTGGCCACCAGCGCGCCGATCCGGCCATTGCCGCCCAGCACGCCGCCGTCGTTGACCGTCACCGTCGATTGCAGCGAACCATTGACCGCCAGGCGTCCCTGGTTGACCAGGGTCGGTCCGGAATAGCTGTTGTTGCCGGTAAGCACCAGGGTGCCGATGCCCTGCTTGGTCAGGCCGCCGTGGCCGGAGATATCGTTGCTCCACAGGTCCAGCATGCAGCTCAGGTCGTTGCAACGCCGCTGGGTCGGCTTGCCGGCATCCACCAGGGCGCCGACTCCCGGCAGGTCGACCACGAACTGGCTCGGGCCGTAGCCGCCGGCGATGCGGAACTCCTCGGGAATATCCTGCTCGGTAACCAACATGCCCGGGCCACGGATGCCCTTGTCCAGGTTGATCATGCCCCAGCCGTACAGGGCATCGATGCCCGGCGCGCCCAGGTCGGTGGCAGTGGTACGCAGCACGCTGGCGATCTGCGCGCCGCTCATGTAGGGGAAGCGCTCCATCAGCACCGCCGCCGCTCCTGCGGCATGGGGCGCGGCCATGGACGTGCCGTTCTTGTTGGCGTAGCCCAGGGTCAGGTCTTCCAGGCTGGTACCGCCAATCACCGCGCTGTAGATCCGGGTACCTGGGGCCGATACGCAGAAGCTCGCGGTATAGCCGCAGCGGGACGAGAACGTACTGATCACGTACGGATTGGCGCTGCTGGTGTCGGGGTTCTGCTGCAATGCCGCCACGGTCATCCAGTTGGGAGCGATTTGCGGGACGAAATAGCCCAGTCCGGCAATCGCATCGGGGTTGTTCAGGTTGTAGTCGTTGCCGGCGGCGAAGATGGTCAGGACTCCGCTACGGGCCGCAGCGATGGCGCCGTCATAGGCTCCGCCGGGCAAGGTGCCCAGCAACGGCTGGATCTGCGCGAACTGCGCACGGGCGTCGTCCACGGTGAAATGCGGGAAGTCCGGATTGCGCCCACCCTTGGCGAAGCGATCGGTGATGCCGATGCCCCAGCTGTTGTTGATGATCCGTGCGCCACTGGCCACCAGGCTGTCCCAGCCGGCCTTGTACACCGCGCCATCGTTGCCCAGGACGATGCCGTCCTCGGGGCCGGGGTCGCCGTTGTCGGCGCTGATGATCTGCGCGTCATAGGCTACGCCATGCATCTCTACGCCATCACGGTTGCCAGCGGCGATGCCGCCGACGTGGGTGCCGTGGGAACCCAGCTTGCCGTCCGAACCCACCGACGGGCTGCCGTCATAGCGGAAGGCATCGCCGGCCTTCACCGGGATGTAGGGGTCGGTGTACTGGCGGGTGCCACTGGTGATGAGGGTCACGATCTTGTCCTTGCCGGCGAACTCCGGGTGCTTGGCATACACCGGTTGGTCGAAGATCCCCAGCTTGACGTCCTTGCCGCTGTAGCCGGCGGCATAGGCGCTGTCGGCGTTGATCGCCCCCAACCCCCAGTCGGCCTTGAATTCACTGCTGCGCCAGCTGCTGGCATCGCCCAGCCTTCCAGTCTCGACGTAGGGCGCGGCCTGGGCCGTGCCCACTAACGCTGCCCAACCCACCAGCACTCGCCCCAGTGGGGCCAGGGACCAGCCCTGCCCGAGCGCGCGGTCATCCTTTCTGACTTGCTTCACTACGACCTTCCTTAGCTGCATTGATGAAAAACTGCGTTGGTCAAACTCCGTATTGCGACGCCTGGCTGGCAAGCCCATGGGCTCGCCAGTGCCACGGCGCTTCAGAAACGCCACTGCAGGTTGAGCCCTGCTCCATGCTGTTGCTCACGACTGGCCAGGCGTCCCTGGTAGTCCAGGCTCAGATCCAGGTCACGGGTCAGCCCGACCCGGGCCTGCAGGCCCACCAGCGCGGCGTCGCGCAAGGCCGGCGCGGCTTGCACCCGGAACGGCAAGTCGCTACCGGCAAAGGCCAGGTGCTCGCGATCCTGGGTCCCGCTCAGGCGGTGCTGCCAGCCCAGGCTCGCCGCCAGTTGCAGGTCCTGTTGCGGGCCCAGTTGCCATTGCTGGCGCCCACGCAAGCCCAGGGTGCTGAGCCAGGCATCACGCTGCTCGTCACCGGCATGCAATGCCGCAGCGTCGCCCTTCTCGTGGAAGGCATCGCGATCCAGGTGCTGGTAGGTCAGGTTGGCGAAGGGTTCCAACTGCACCGCCGACAACGCCAGGCGATAGGCCGCCTCGGTGAACAGCTGCTGGCTGCGGGCATCGAGCCGTGCGCGCTGGCGGCCGGACACCTGGCCATAGTCCAGGTCACGCCGGACCTCGGCGCGGTGCCAGCTGTAGCTGCCGCCCAGGCTCAAGCGCCACTGGTCCAGGTCGTGACGGGCATAGGCGCCAAGGTGGTAGCTGTCGACCGTGGCCCGGGAGTGGCTGCCGCCCATGCCCAGGGAGCTGTCGCTGTAGCCGGCGGCAAGGCCGGCCCGGGTCTGCTCGTCGAAGTCACGGTCCAGGCCCAGCAGCAGGCCGCCCAGGGAACTGCTGTAGGATTCGCTGCCCTGCACGCCCTCGATCCGCCCCCAGCTGCCCAGGCTCTTGAGCCAGAGCTGGGCACCCGGCTCGCCCGATGTGGTGCCAGTGGCGTTGGTCTGCGGGGCCCCACCTTGCGCACGCTCGCCCAGCGCATCGCGTACCACCGCGCCCTGGCTGAGCAGCATCGAGTCCAGCGCCGGGTAGATCTCCCCGGCCAACTGCCGCAGGCCATCCCGGGCCTGGTCCGCCGAGGTCGAGAGCAACAGGCTTTCATACACGGGGTTGCCCGGTCCCAACCGCTCCACGGCGCCGCCGCTGGCGCGCTGGTTGGCCGTGGCCCCGACACTGTCGAAGGTCGCGGCGCTGCGGGTCACGTCCAGCTGCACGCCGTTGGCCGAATAGTCGAGCAAGGTCCCGAGGAACAGGTAGCCGGGCTGGACCTGGGCGAAGCGCCCGTTGACTCCGCCCGCGGCCTGCAGGATGTCGAACTGGCGCCCCACCAGGCTGGCCACCGGGCCGCCGGCCAGCAGGTTCTGCTGGGCCTCGGGCGCCAGGCTGAGATTGGCGCCAGCGATACTGGCCTGGCCGCCAACCACAAGCCGGTCGCTGGCCGTGGGCGACAACTCCACCCGATAGGTCGAGCCCGGCTGCAAATCCAGGTTGCCGGCGACATTCAAGGTACCGATGGAATTACCCGGGGCCACCACGCCCCCGGCGCTGGCAGTCAGGGCAGCGATCCGGCCGTTGCCGCCCAGGGTGCCGCCGGCGTTGACCGTCACCGCCGACTGAAGGTTGCCATTGACCGCCAGCAACCCGCCATCGACCCGGGTCGGGCCGCGGTAGCTGCTGTCCCCCGCAAGCACCAGCCAACCGGCGCCGGACTTGACCAGGCTGCCCTGGTAGACCCGTTGCGCGGCGGCCGCGTCCCGGGCCATGCCCAGGGCGTAGTCAGTGCGATCCTGCTGGCTGGCTCCCGCTGCCAGGCCATTTTCCCAACCGCGGTCCTTGAGGGTCTGCTGCCAGGCTTGGCGTTCCGCGGCATCCTCGGCTTGGCGCTGCACCAGGGCCTGGTCGGAGATCCCGTTGCTCCAGATATCGCCCTGCCCACGTCCCAGGTTGACATCGAATTCCCCCAGCAACTGCCCGGGGCCGTGCAACGCCCGATCCAGGTCCGGCACACCCCAGCCCACCAGGTTGCTTGGCCCCTGGGTCGGCGAGCCATCGAGCTGGCGCGAGGTGGTCAGCAGCACTTGCAGGGCCTGCTGGTTGTTCAGGTAGGGATAACGCTCCATCACCAGGGCCAGGGCCCCGGTGGCATGGGGTGCGGCCATCGAGGTGCCGTTGTAGGTGGCATAACCGCCACCCGGCACGGTACTGGTGATCGCCGCGCCCGGGGTGGCCAGGCACCAGTACTTGGCGATGCCGCACTGGTTGTATTTCTGCTGGTTGTTCTTGTCCAGGCCCGACACCGCCAGCCAGTGGCCTTCCAGCTCCGGCTGGAAGTACGGCAGCGC
The DNA here is from genome assembly GCF_058781435.1 of Pseudomonas sp. FW507-12TSA. Classification (NCBI taxonomy): domain Bacteria; kingdom Pseudomonadati; phylum Pseudomonadota; class Gammaproteobacteria; order Pseudomonadales; family Pseudomonadaceae; genus Pseudomonas; species Pseudomonas sp. FW507-12TSA. The sequence continues at coordinate 119,459 of NZ_JBYSWT010000015.1, read as the reverse complement.
CGAACGCACACTGGCATTGGCATAACCACTGTTGCCGGCGCTGAACACGTTGATCACACCGCGGCGCGCCACGTCGCCGGCGGCGTCGAGCCAGGTGTCCTGCTGGAAATGCTGGGCATAGGCCGCGCGCAAATCACCCAGGGTCTGGTAGCTGACGTCCTTGGGCTGGCTGCCCCAGCTGTTGTTGATGGCCCGCACCCCGGCATCCACCAGGGCGCCGTAGACCGCCTTGAAATAGCGCGGATCGGGGTCGGTGCCGAATAGCAACTTGTCGTTCTTGTTGGTGTTGCCCACATACACCTGGGCATTGAAGGCCACGCCATGCATGCCCACGCCATCCCGGGCCGCGCCCATGGTGCCGGTGACGTGGGTGCCATGGCTGTCGTTGGCGCCATTGAGTATCCCGGACACGCTGAACGGGGTGCCGTCCAGGAACTGGCCGGTGGCGGTAACCGAGTGAAAACGTCCGGGACTGGCCTCGGGGTGGGCGGCATCGAACCCCGAGTCCAGGGCACCGATGCTGACCCCGGCGCCGGTGATCCCGGCGGCGTAGGCCTGGTTCGCCTGCATGCGCTCCAGGCCCCAATCCTGCTGGTATTCGGCCGAACGCCAACTGGCGGGGTCGCCCAGGCGGCCGGACTCTTGATAGGCCGCCGCAGCCGACAGCGGCAACCCGGTGGCGAACGCCAGGCACAGGGTGCCTGTCAGCGTCTTGAGCTGATCACATCTCACATCCATGTCGATGACTTCTCTTGTTTTTGTTGTCGGACCGCCCATTCCGGGTCGATCAGTGTGTCGCTGCATTGCCTGGCCGCAAGCCCGCGGCCCTATCGAGCCGGAGGCGGTCGCCCGCCCCTGGCCTGTTACTTGGACTTCAGGCGAAAACGAAGCTCGAGCCGTTGACTCCCTCCATGCCGACACCCAGCAGCGTCACCGAGTAGTCGCCCACCTTGAGCAAGGTGTCGCCACCGCTCTGGGACAGGTGCTGGCTGTAGTCGAAATGGCCATCGACCCCCGGCACTCCCATGAACACCAGCTTGTCGCTGGCCTGGTAACCGTGGATCAGGTCATCGCCGAAGTTGCCGCTGAACAAAAAGGTGTTCACTCCGCCACCGCCGGACTGCATCACGTCGTTACCGCTGCCACCGACGAAGGTCACGTTGGGTCTGTCGCTACCCAGGAAGTCGTTGCCATCATGGCCGAACAACCAGTCGCCATCGACCCCGGCCAGCAGGGTGTTGCCATAGCCATCGCCATTGAGGGAATGGTTGTAGGCGTACCACGCATGGCCGTCGAACATGCCGTCGGCGCTGAGGCTGTAGGTGACGTCCCGACCGCTCCACTGCCAGAAGCTGCCCTGCTCGTGGCTGACCAGCGCGCCGATATCGCGGGTCATGCTGATACCGCCGTAGGCATCGCGGATGTACAAGGTGCCGTCGCCGTCGTTGGCGATGGAGAAGTTCTGCAAGGGTTGGCGCAGCTCCAGCACGTTATGGCCCTGGCCACCGTGGATGATGTTGTAGCCGCCGTCATCGCGGAACCGATCATCGCCGGCGCCGCCATCCAGGTAGTCGTTGCCCTTGCCGCCGCGCAGCAGGTCGTTGCCTTCGGTGCCGATGATGAAGGTGCTGCCGCTGTGCTGCTCAGAGTAGAGGTTGAGGTCCTTGACCCAGACCTGGTCGCGCTTGCCCTCGGACAGGTTGGAGATCACCACCGTGGAATCGCGACTGGTCAGGTCATAGAAATCCGAGGCGATCAGGCGATTCAGGCCCGCGGCGTAGTCCACCGCACTATGGGCCGACCAGGACGCGGGGTTGAGGATGCTCTGGGGCACCAGCTTGCCCAGCAGCGACGAATAGTGATCGGTGAAGCTGACGATGTTGTTGGTCGCCGACTCCTGGGGCCGGTCATGGGTGCCCAGGGATGAGCCGTTGAAATGGGTACCGTCCAACACCCGGAATACCGGATCGTTCTCATAACCGATGTTCAGCACCTGATGACTGTCGGCGCTCTGGGTCGGCGAGGCGAAGGCCACATAGTTGGCATCCTTGAAAAAACCGCCCCAGTGCTCGCCGCTCATGGCCGCCAGGCTGTTGACCCCCAGCCCGCCCAAGCTATGCCCGGTGACCAGCACGTCCTTGCCGGCCAGGCCCTGGGCAGCGGCGAAGGCAGCGACCTTGCCCAGCAGGTTGTCGAAGGCCAGGCGGCTGTAGTTGTCGGCAAAGCCCGGGGAAAACGCCGCCTGCAGGTCGTTCACCGCATCGGCCAGGCTGTCGGTGCCGCGAAAGCTGATGCCGATGGACAGCAACTGCCCACTGGCGTCGTACTTGCCGAGGATCTCCACCTGGGCATCGCTGACCGAGGCTTGCTCGCCGCAAATGGTGCCCTGGGCGCTGACGTTGCCCTCATAGCCCAGCTGTGTCGCGCTGATCGGCCGCCAGGAAGTGCCCGGCAAGGGCTGCCCCGTGGGGGACGAGGCGTACAGGGCCAGGTTGATGGCGTCGCTGTACTGGGCTTTACCGGCACTGCCAAGGGCGTTCTTGTAATCGAAGATGCTCATCTGCTTTCTCCTTTTTCATCCCTGTGCCCGCGTCCTTCGGCAAAGGCCTAGGGCACCGCGCGTTGACCGAAGGCCTCGTCGACCCGGGCCAGGTCAGCTTCACGCAGGGTTCCTGCGTAGTAGTGCAATTTGGTCCAGGCCATCAGGTAGTCGTAGCGGGCCTGGGCCAGGTCGCGTCGGGTGGTGTACAGCTGCTGCTCGGCGTTCAGCGCGTCGAGGTTGACCCGCTCGCCCCCCTGGATGCTCTGCTTGGTGGAGACCACCAGCGCCTCGGCCGAGGTCAGGGCCTTCTGATAGGCACGCAGCTTGTTCACCCCTGATAGACAGGCACTGAATTGCCGGCGCAGTTCAATCAGGGTTTCCCGGGTCCTGCCGTCCAGCTCGTACTCGGCCTGCTCCATGTTGCGACTGGCCTGGCGCGTCGAGGCCGAGACGCCGCCACCGGCATACAAGGGCATGCTGATCTCGATACCGATGGTGTTGGTGTCGTAGCGCTGGTTATAGGTGTTGCCGCTCTCCGATTCGTTCTTGCGCGACATCGCGTAGGCGCTGAGCCTGGGCAGGTGTCCGGCGCGGTTGCGTTCCACTTCGTAGCGGGCCACCTCCACCCGCTGGCGCTGGGAAGCCAGCATCGGGTTGTTGCTCAGGGCCATTTCGTGCCAGCTGTCGTAGTTGGCCGGGCTCAAGGCGAACGACTGGAAGCCCTCCTGCAGCGGATCCAGGTCACGCACGTCGATGGCCGGTTCGCCAATCAGCGCCGCCAGCTCGCGCAGGGCCGCGTCTTGCTCGTCCCGGGCCTGGATCTCCTCGGCGGTGGCCAGCTCGTAGCGCGACTCGGCCTCGAGGATGTCGGTACGGGTGCCCTCGCCCTGCTCGAACAGATGGCGGTTCTGCTGGAATTGCTGGTCGAAGGCCTTCTTCTTGGCCAGGGCGATGTCGATCTGGTCCTGGGCGAACAAGGCCTTGGTGTAGTAATCCAGGACCCGCACCAGCAGTTCCTGGCTCTTGCTGCGAAAGTTCTCGTCGGCGAACAGCGCCTGGGCCACGCCCTTGCGGTAGTTGGCGTAGGCCTCGTAGTCCAGCAAGGGTTGCTGCAGGGTCAGGGACGAGCCATAGCTGTCGTAGTTGCGTTTATCGGTCTGGCTACCGCCCCGGGGGTCCGGATAGGTGGCCTTGGAATTGTTGTGGCCCTTGTTGTAGCTGTAGCTCAACTTGGGCAGCAACCCGGCCCGACCGATGATGCGGTTCTCGAGGCCGGCGTCGCGTTCCTTGATGGCGCCAAGGAACACCGGGTCGTTGCGCAGCGCCAGTTCGTAGACCTGGAACGGCCCCATGGCCTGGGCTCCCTGGCACACCAGCAAGGACAAGGTTGCAGCGAGGATGGAAAACTTACTCATGCGACGCGACATCCTTATTCTTCGGTCAGGGCGGAACCAGCCCGGTCGATCAGGGGCTTGAACAGGTAGTTGAGCAGCGAGCGCTCGCCGGTACGCACGAACATCTCGGCCGGCATCCCGGGCTTGATCACCAGGCCGTCGAGTTTTTCCATGGCCTGGTCGCTGACACTGCTGCGCAGCACGTAGTACGGCATGCCGGTGCGCTCATCGATCATCTGGTCGGCCGAGACCAGGCTGACCTCGCCGGAGACCCGGGGGGTGCGGCTCTGGTTGAAGGCCGTGAACAGGATGTCCACCGGCAGCTGGGTGCCGACCTTGTCCACCAGGTTCACCGGCAGCCGCCCTTCCACTTCCAGGTGGGTGCCCTGGGGCACGATTTCCAGCAAGGTGTCGCCCTGGCGTACCACCGCGCCCTCGGTATGCACCCCAAGGTTGACCGCGATGCCGTCGGCGGTGGCGATGATCTCGCTGTGCTGCAGGTCGAACCCGGCGGATGTCAGCTGCTGCTCCAGGGTCTGGGTCTTGAGCTGGGCCTCGGCCAACTGGCTGCGCACCTCCTTCTGGTACTCCTCGCCGTGCTGCTGCAGCTTGAGCCGGGACTCGAGGATGCCCTGCTCCACCCGGCCACTTTCCCCGGTGTTCTGCGCCAGCTCCTGCTGGACCTGGGACAACTGGCGCTGATACTCCAGCAAGCGGTTGCGCGGTATATAGCCGTTGTCGGCCAAGGGTTGCAGGTTAGCCAGCTGCTGGCGCAGAGAATCGGCCTGGTTGCCCAGGTCGTTGCGGGCCCGACGCATGCCCGCCAGTTGCGCGGTGGCGCCTTCGATATTGGCGCGGATCCCCGCCTGTTCACGCATGAAGGCCTCGCGTCGACTGCTGAACAGCTGCCGCTGGCCCTCGAGCACCAGGGCCAGGCGTGGGTCGTCGCTGCTGGTCAGTTGTGCCGGGAAGTCCACCTGCTTGAGGTTGTCGCGTTCGCTGCGCCAGCGCGCCAGGCTGGCCATGGCCATGCGGTACTGGGCCTGCAACGACTGCACGTCCGCCGCCACCTGGGTCTGGTCCAGGCGGAACAGCGGTTGGCCCTGCTTCACGCTTTCGCCTTCACGCACCAGGATCCGGCTGACCACACCGCTGCTCATGGATTGCACGGCCTTGCGCTTGCCGGACACCACCACCGTGCCCTGCACCGGGATCCCCTGGTCCAGGGGAGCCAGGGCGGCCCAGAGGAAGAAGCTGCCGGCGCCGGCCAGCGCCAGGAACCAGCCCAGGCGGGCGAAGAAACCGGCGTCGCGTTCGACCCGTTCGGGCACGTAGTCCTGTTCGATCATCATGTTGCTGTCCTTGCTCATGCGCCTTGATTCCGCGTCGGGGCCTGGTACTGGCGGCTCATGCTCAAGCCGCCGGGAGCCGCTGCGGCAGGTCGCTCCCGAGGTGCTTCCGGGGCCTGGGCTTGCTGTGCGCCGGCCAGGGCCTTGAGCACTTCCTGGCTGGGGCCGAAGGCTTGCAGGCGTCCTTCATTGAGCACCAGCAGCTTGTCGGCCAGGGCCAGCACCGAAGACCTGTGGGTCACCAGCACCACGCTGGTACCCCGGGCCTTGAGCTGGGCGATCGCCGCCGCCAGGGCGCTTTCGCCCACGGTGTCGAGGTTGGAGTTGGGTTCGTCGAGCACCACCAGGCTCGGGCTGCCATACAGCGCCCGGGCCAGGGCCACCCGCTGCTTCTGGCCGCCGGACAGGCCGCTGCCGTCATCGCCCAGGATCGTGTCGTACCCCTGGGGCAGACGCAGGATCAGCTCATGCACCCCGGCCATCTGCGCGGCCTGGACCACCTGCTCCGGATCGGCCTGGCGAAACCGCGCGATGTTCTCGGCGACGCTGCCGGTGAACAGTTCGATGTCCTGGGGCAAGTAGCCGATGTAGGGGCCCAGTTCATCGCGGTTCCAGCGGTGGATATCGGCGCCATCCAGGCGCACCGTACCGGCCAGGGTCGGCCACACGCCCACCAGCACTCGGGCCAGGGTCGACTTGCCGGAGCCGGAAGCACCCAGCACCCCCAGTACTTCACCGGCATTGATGCTGAAGTTCACCTGCTGCAGGGTCGCCATGCGCCGCCCGGGCGGGCCGGCGCTGACCTGTTCGAAGCTCACCTGGCCCTTGGGCGCGGGCAGCGACATGGCGCTGTCACCCGGAGGAAACTCGCGCAGCAGTGAATCCAGCCGGTTGTAGGCCAGCTTGGCGGCGCTCCACTGTTTCCACACCGCGATCAGCTGGTCGATGGGACTCAGGGCCCGGCCCATGAGGATCGAGCCGGCGATCATCATCCCGGCGGTCATGTCGCCCTTGATCACCAGCCAGGCGCCCAGCCCCAGCACCAGGGATTGCAGGCACAGGCGCAAGGTCTTGCTCAGGGAACTGATGACCGCGCCAGTGTCGCTGGCCTGGTTCTGCAGGCCGAGAAACCGCGAGTGCACGCCGAACCAGCGCTTGCGCAAGGAGCCGAGCATGCCCATGGCCTGGATGGTCTCGGCGTTGTGCAAGTGGCTGGTGGCCAATTGCGTGGACTGCTGCGAATACCCGCTGGCCTCGCTCAAGGGCTTCTTGGTCATGGCCTCGTTGAGGAATGCCAGGGCGATCAGCAGGGCTGCGCCCGCGGTGGCCATGACTCCGAGCCAGACGTTGAAGGCGAAGATCACCAGCAGGTAGATGGGGAACCAGGGAGCGTCGAAGAATGCGAACAGCGCCGGCCCGGTGAGGAACTGGCGGATCTGGGTCAAGTCGCCCAGGGACTGTCCGGCATACCCCTCGCCGCGGGCGAGGTTGCGTTCGAACGCGGCCTGGTAGACCCGCAGGTTGAAGCGCCGCTCCAGTTGGCTGCCGATGCGGATGACGATGAAGCTGCGCAGCACTTCCAGCAGGCCGATGAAGACGAAGAAGCCCACCACCATCAGCGACAGCATCGCCAGGGTGGTCTCGTTCTGCGAAGACAGCACCCGGTCATAGACTTGCAGCATATAGATAGAAGGAACCAGCATAAGCAAGTTTATCAGCGCGGTAAAACAGCCAACGCTGATCAGGATGCCTTTATATTCGCCCAGTGCCTTGAACAGTGGTGCGGGATGAGTGTTCTTCACCATTTTTTAACCATATCCCTGAGCTGTTAATCCGCGTTCGATTGCGAGGAGACAATGTAGTACATAACTAACAAAGTGCTCTTCTTAGTTCATAAAGCCTGCGGACACAGACAATTCGGACAGCTGTTTGCAACAGCAGCCCGAACATACTCCTGTCGGTCAAGCGAAAGACAATCTAGTGGCCGTCGAATACTAGACGAACATCACCAGCCGTTAATTAGCGGCGCGCTGCAGGACTATCAGACCGTCACTTTTCAGGCGCGCCTCGTACAGGCCTTCCTGCTGGCGACTGAAAAAGATCACCCTGGAACCTTCGCGCCCGGTGATGGAGATGCCGTCGGGTTCGGGGAACCAGCCCACGGCGGCTTCACCGATCCATCTGGACAGGCATTCAGCGCCATCGCCCAGGGCCGAGCCCTGCAGCAAGTCCAGCGTGCAGGACTCGCCCGGCTGGGCCGCCTGCTGCAATTGCCAGTGTCCAACCAGCTCCGAGGGGTCCGCCAAACGCAGGCTGCTTGCCATGGTCATCGCTCCATAAAACATCGTCAGCGTCGCCAGCAGCCGCAAGGCCGCCTTGCAACTCAAGGTGTGTGGGGTCATAGGGTACTCCGTCAGCGCAGTAGAATCGCTCAGCCCCAGGGCCGATACAACAAAGGAAGGCGACGCATGTGCGTCGCCTTCCGCCTACTTCACTCAGGCGACGATGTCGCTGACTGCTGCCTGGCCGACGGTGGTGACCAGGAAGTCCGCCACGCCGTGCCCGGAGAAGTCCACCGACAGGGTGCTGACACCACCGGAGGTGGTGAGGATGGCATCACCCGCCGCGCCGGTGAAGGCGTTGACGAAGTGCAGGCCGGCGCCCTTGGTGATACCGGTCAGATCGATCTTGTCCTGGCCACTGACGAAATCCATGATCTGGTCGGCCGCACCCGGCTTGGAGTCGGTGCTGGCACCGAACACGAAGGTGTCCGAACCGGAACCGCCCCACAGCTTATCGGCACCGCCGCCACCGTAGATGATGTCGTTGCCGGCACCACCCTTGAGTTCGTTGGCGACGTTGTTACCGATCAGCAGGTCGTTGCCCGAACCACCGATGGCGTTCTCCACGGTCACACCCTTGGCAATGGAAACGTTGCCGATCAGGCCACCAACGTCGGAGAACGAAGTCTCATTGAGGTTGATTTTCTGATTCTGGGTAAAACCGGAGAAATCCAGGGTGTCATTGCCACCACCGTCCCACACCGAGAACACCAGCTTGTCGGCCGACGAGCTCGCGCTGTAGAAATCGCGCCCGGTGTTGGAGTTGAAGCCGTAGGTGGTGTCACCGGCACGGGTGGCGTAGTTGGCTCCGTAGAGCTTCTGGATCGCCGCGATGTCATCGATCAGCGGACCGGATGCATAGGCTTCTACCCCGCCCTTGCTGAAGTTCTGGCTGGTATTGCTTTCACTCCAGTAGCTCATGATGCTGTAGCCGCGGGTGTCCTGCCCGTAGGTCGCATCCTTGTAGGTCGGGTTGCCGTTCCCGGCGTTGTAGTCGCCAGGGTGGGCCAGGCCCAGGGTGTGGCCGATCTCGTGGGTCAGGGTCTGACGGCCATAGTTGTTCAGGTCCGGGGTCTTGTTCGGGGTATAGCTGCTGTTGATCAGGTACCACGAAGTACCGTCATAACCCGCGCCAGTGCCCGGCAGGTAGGCAAATGCCGCTGCGCCATCCTGGCCGCCGCTGTAGTTGCCGAAGGTCATGTGGCCGTCACCACCGGAGGCCTTCTCGGTGAAGACAACGTTGGCCACATCGGCCCAGGATTGCATGGCCAGCACGGCCTGGGCTTTCTGCTGGGCGTTGAACTGGCTGAACCCGGAGATACCATGCTTGTTCATGGTGGCCTGGGTCGCCGAGGTCAGGAAGGTATAGGTCAGATCGATCTTGCCATTGCCGTTCAGGTCCTTGTAGGAAGCACCATCACGCAGGATCTGCGTGGCAGCCTGGTCGACCGAGAACGAAGGTTTGCCATTGACCGTGAGATTGCCGCCACGATCGTACTGGTGGCTGAAGCTATTGACCTGGTTATAAGCCGAACTTGCTGCTGCCAGTGGCACCAGTTGTTGTTCAGCTGCATCAATAGCGTCATTCACTTTTACTTTCGACATAAACACACTTCCTTGTAATCAATGGAACAGTTTTTGTCCGATAGCGACAATCCCTGGCGAGATCGTCCTATCACTCGCCCTAAGTAGGCGCAAGGAAACTGACACAATTTGAAATCGGGCGTCCACTACTTTTTTGACGTCAAATTCCACTGTTCCGCAAAACTCCAGCAAACAATGACTGCCCAGTCAAAATATTCCCTTTTCAATTGCTGGACAGCACTCATTGTCTGACAATCTACAATTTAATTATTAAATATCGCTCCTGTTGAATTATGCCGACTGTGTCTCAATTTTCTGGTACTTGCTTATTGTTCCAACCACGGAGTTGCAGTGCATTCCTCAATATTTGTGGGGTCAGGGCCGGTACTTGCACGCCGTCCTCGCTGGTCATCGGCTCGCCGGCCAGCAAGGCATTGATGATCGCCTCTTCCACCGCTTCGGCGGCAGCGCTGAACAGCGGCGAAATATGGTCGTTGTTGAGCATTGCCAGCGGTGAAGTGAAGCCCAGATCCTTGCGCGCATAGTCCGCCGCCGGCAGGTCCCGGTTTCCCGTGGCAAAGGCCAGGAAGATATCGCCGCTGGAATCCTCGGTACCGCCGCCGGTACGTGCGATACCGACGGACGCTCTCTGGGCCAGCCGTTGGCACTGGTGCGGCAACAGCGGCGCATCGGTGGCCAGGATCACCACGATCGAGCCCATGCCCGGGGTTCCGCGCTCGGCGAAGGGCGAGACGATATCGCGCAGTTGGCGCCCTACTGGATAACCATCGACCCGCAGCTCCTCGCGCTTGCCATGGTTGGCCTGGACCAGCGCGCCGACGGTGTAGCCGCCCTGCTCCGGCGCCAGGCGCCGGGACGCGGTGCCGATCCCGCCCTTGAACTCATGGCAGATCATCCCCGTGCCACCGCCCACCGCACCCTCGTCCACCGGCCCGGATTCGGCCAGGGCCGACGCTTCGCGCACCTGCTGCGGCCCCACATGCTGGCCCCAGATATCGTTCAGCAGGCCGTCGAAGGTTTCCATCACCACCGGCATGCACCAGTACACCGAAGGATCGGCCAGTTCCTCGCGCTCCAGGGCGATCAGCGCATCGCGCACCACGCCCACGCTATGGGTGTTGGTGATGGCGATCGGCGTGGTCAGGGTGCCCGCCTCGCGGATCCATTCCAGGCCCGTGGCATCACCATTGCCATTGAGTACATGGCAACCGGCGAAACACGGCTGCAGGCGCGCATGCCCGGCGCGCGGCTGGATCAGCGTGACGCCGGTGCGCACCTGCTTGCCGTCGATCTCGGTCTTGAGGGTGCTGTGGCCGACCCGCACCCCCGGAACATCGGTGATCGCATTGAACGGGCCAGGTGTTCCCAGCCCCAGGCTGATGCCCGCTTGACGTGCTCGCATAACCACTCCTTACAGTTTCTGGAACGCCGGGCTGTACCGGCCATTGGTGCCATAGAGGATCACCGACAGCGCCAGCAGGCCGATGATCACCATGATGTCGCGCAGGGACGCATCGAGAAACAGGTTGACCAGCAGGTACCCGGCACCGATCACCGCCAGCAGGGCCGGCAACGGCCACAGCGGCATGCGATAGGGATGCTCGCGATCGCGTAGCAGGACCCGGCTCATCAATGCACTGAGGGCCACCACCAGGTACACCAGCATGATCAACAGCACGCTGAAGGACGTCAGGTCCGCCAGGTTCGAGCTGAAGCTGAGCACCGCCGAGGGAATCGCCAGGAACAGCGTGGCCAGCCAGGGCGAATCCCAGCGCGGATGGATGCGGGTGAACAGGCGATTGATGCCTGGCGTCCACAGGGCATCGCGACCGCTGCTGAACACCACCCGGCCGATCTGGATGACGATGGCGACGATGGCGTTGAACACCGAGAGGAAGATCCCGGCGCTGACCACCCGGGCCAGGGTTTCGTTGCCGTGGCTGGTGAGCAGGTAGCCGATGGGATCGGGGCTGGCGAGCATCTGGCTCAGCGAAGGCGCGCCGATGAACAGCGCGGTGAGCGGCACCAGCTCGATGATCACCACCAATACCAGGGACCAGAGCACCGCCTTGTGCACCCCGCGCCCGCCGCACTTCATGTCTTCGGCCAGCAACACCGCCGGACCGTAGCCGTTATAGGAGAACAGGCCGATACCCACCGCGCCGATCACCAGGGCCCAGGGCGCCAGTTGCAGCACCCCATGGTCGACGATCTGCGGCTGCAGCAGGATGCTCACCGGCTGGCTGGCGTTGCCGAACCCCAGCCAGACGATCACCAGCAACGCCGCCACTTCCAGCAACAGGCAGGTGCCGGTGATCCAGGCATTGAGCTTGATGTTGAGAATCCCCAGCAGGTAGCTGCAGGTGACGATCACCAGCGCCACGGTCTGGGAATCGTACTGGGTGCCCAGGGCATTGTTCAGGTAAGTGGCGGCACCCGTGGCCAGTACCGGCGGGATGAACAGCAACATCACCAGCACCGTGAGGAAGGTCGCGTAGCCGGCCAGTCCGCCGAACACCCGCTTGGCATACACATACTCGCCGCCGGCGCTGTTGTGGGCCCGGCCCAGCTCGGCGTAGCAGAAGGCGAACATCAGCGCCAGCAACCCGGCCATGACGAAGGCCAGGAACACCCCGCTGCCGGCTTGGTGGATGGCGAAGGGGGCGATCACGAACACCGAGCTGGCGGGGGTCACGCCAGACACGGTGATGGCCACCACATCGAACACGCTCAAGGTGGGTTTCAGCGCGCCATCGGGCGCGGAGGGAGAGCTCATATCGTTATCCTCGTGCTTATTGTTGGTCTGAGGCAGGAACGAGATTCATCGGGCGGGTGCGCTCTGGGTCGCACTTGACCGCAGCTACTCTAGGCAGTGGCGCGATGGCGAGAAATTCCCCTATTGGAGTACTCCCCCTTGACGGCATCCGGCAAATCGACGAAACCCTGCCAGGACACTTGCAATAGACCTTGGAGTAAAACCTTTGAGTAACCTGTTCAGGGAAGTCGGCCTGCACGCCAGCCTGGGGCGTACCCTCTCGCTGATCGGCCACCCACGCCTGTGGAAGCAGTTGATCCTGCTGTTGCACCAGGCCACGCCGTTCGACAACGCCCTGGCGATCTTCTACCCGGTGGACGGCCCGCCCCGGGCGCTGGAGGAGTACGACGCCGAACCCAGCAGCAAGCCGGCGTCGATGCTCACCTACCTCAATGGCCTGTATCTGCTGGATCCGTTTTTCCAGGCCTGTCGCGAGGGCTACCCCAGCGGCCTGTACCGTCTCGAAGAGGTGGCGCCGGACCACTTTCGCCAGAGCGAGTACTTTCTCAACTACTTTCACGACAACGTGCTGGAGGACGAAGTGCAGTTCATCCTGCAACTGCCTGGGGCCGGCACCCTGTCGCTGTCACTGGGCAGCCAGCGGTTGTTCAGCAGCGAAGCCATCGGCCAGCTCACCACCTTCGCCGCCTGGGTGTTGCCCCTCATGGAACAGCACTGGCAGCACAGCCAGGCCCGCCCGCAACTGCCGGCCGCCGAGGAAATGGCCAGCCAGATCCGCGATGCCCTGAGCCATTTCGGCAGTGGCGTGCTGTCGGAGCGGGAACTGGAGATCGCCCGGCTGATCCTGCGCGGTTTTTCCTCCAAGGCCATGGCCGAACGCTTGAAGATCTCCCCGGACACCGTCAAGGTCCACCGCCGGCACCTCTACGCCAAGCTGGACATCTCCAGCCAACCGGAGCTGTTCTCGTTGTTCATCCAGTCCCTGGGCCACGACCTGGAAAACCCCTGAGCCCGCGGCCGCTGCGCACCCGTGCGCAGCCTGCGGCAGCGGCTACACGCAGCACGAACTGTAGCCGCTGCTGAGCCTGCGAAGCTGCGACAAGGCCCACAGGGCCTTCTGGGGATCGCCTCGTCCCACGGACGCCGGCGGCAAAACGCCCTCAGGCATTCAATGAACGCGCGCGATAGTCCCGGGGCGACTGCTCGAAGTGTTTCTTGAAGGTGCGGCTGAAATGCGCCGAATCGGTGAAGCCCCACTTGAAGGCTATATCGGTGATCGATTCGTTGCGCAGGTGCGGATTGCTCAGGTCCGCCGCACTGCGCTTGAGCCGCGAACGCTGGATGAAGCGACAGACACTGTCGCCCTGCTCCTCGAACAGTCGGTACAACTGGCGCACCGAGATGTTCAGCTGGCCGGCCAGGGCCACCGGGGTCAGCCCCGGCTCGTTGAGCGATTGCTGGATCAGTTGCCGGGCCTGCTCGCGCAGGCACTGGCCATGCAGGGTTTCATCGTGACCGGCAAGGCTGTCGGCGGTCTGGCGCAGGGTCGGGCCGAGCAAGGCGATCAGCGCCTCCTGCAAGGCCTGGCCCTCCTGTTGCGCCGCACAGCCATGCAGGTCGCCGGCGCAGATCTGCTCCACCAGCAGGCGCATCAGCCGGCCACTGGCGCAATTCTGCGACAACTTGCCGAACTTGCGTTGTTGGGCCGGCAGGTGCCGGTAGACCTCCTCCCGGCACAAATGGAACGAGGCATGCTCGATCAAGCCATGGGGCACGATTTCGCAAGCGCCGGCGGAATCCAGCAAGGCCATGTCGCCAGGCGCCAGTTCCACGCTCTCGCCATCCTGGCTCAGGCGCGCATGGCCGCTGCGCTGGACGATCAGGAAACAGTGCCGATCGTCGGCCTGGTCGGCCCGGGTGCCTTGCCGGGAAATCAGCCCGGCATTGGTGCGGATCTGCGCCACCTCCAGCCCGGCATAGTCCTGCAAGCCCACTTCGCCGATGAACAGCGCGGGGTTGTGCGCCGGGCGGGCATCGAAACGACCGCAGACGCCCTGCAGGGCGCCCAGCCAGGAACTGAAACTTTGGGAAGCAAGCACTGTGCACCTCCAGGAGCCGGTTCGGGCCGCCATTGTTTTTATGGCGATATCATTAACATGTTATCTATTTGCCAGGCAAGGCGCCCGGCAGCAGGAATAACCTGTCACGGCTCAAGCAGGGGTCGTGCCAATGGACGCTTCAGTAATCCGCCAGCAAGCGCTGCAGGTGACCGAGGCTGCCCAGCAGCGCCTCTCGTTGCACAGCATTCAAACGGATATAGCGGCGCATGCCTGGCAGGCGATTGACCACCTCGCTGGCGCCGAAGTGCTCCAGGCGCACCTGCCAACCCTGGTCATCGCGGTGCAGCTCCAGGCGCTTGAAATCCAGGGGCAGCAACTCGGCCAGCAGCTGTGGGTCCTGGCACAGGCGCTGGAGAAGGGGCGCCCAGCCGGCCTGCTCGCCGTCACGCACGCGAGCGGCAAGCCCCTGGCGGCGAATTGCCCCGGTATGGCGCAAGCTGATGCGCGCCCGACCCGGGCCGGCAGCGGGCACCCGCATCTGCCATTGGCACACCACGATATGCATCAGGAACTGCGCCTGGGGGCACTCCGCCACTTCGAACTCCAGGCCGCGCCGAGGGCAACGAAAGCGCCCCTGGGCTGCGCCCTGGCTAACATAGTCGAGCCCCGCCAAATCCCGGCGCAACTGGCCCAGGGTCAGCCCCGGGCGATAACCCGAGGGTGGCCGGTGCCACAGTTCAAAGAGGTTTTGTCGCCAGCTTGAAAGGTTCATCGGCCACCTCCTGCCGAGGGTTCGGGAGATCTTCCGGGGCCAGGCCCAGGGCCTGTTCCAGCACCTCTTCCACCGGTACCGGGCGAAACGGATTGACCTTCTGCACCACCAGGGTCCAGAGCAGCGCATACGCCGCGGTCAGGCCCAGCATGCTGCCGAACGGCAAGTAGATGTCCCTCGGGTTCATCCCCGGTGGAGTGATGAACCACATGCCCAGCAGGATGCCCACCGAAGAAAGGATCTGCGGCAGTGGGAACCACGGCGACTTGTAGGGCCGTGGCAGGTCCGGCCGGCGAATGCGCAGCATCACCACCGACAGCGTGACCAGCAGATACGCCGTGCTCCAGGCACAAACCGCCGCCAGCACCAGGTGCATGATGCTGTCGGTGCTGCCGCCCAGCCACCAGGCGTGCAGGCAAGGAATCAGCACCGCCACGGCGATGCACAGCAATGGCGTCTTGAAGCGCGGATGCAGGTAGGTGAATACCTTCGGCAAGGCGCCGTCCTGGGCCATGCCATAGAGGATGCGCGGCAACCCGGCCATCAGCGTATTGATGGTAGCGGCACCGGCGAACAGCAGGCCGATCCCCAGCCAGATACGCCCGAACGGCCCCATGATCTGCTCGGCGAAATGCGGGATGGCCATGGGTGTCTCCAGCAGGTGCACGCTGCCGTCCTCGCTCAGGGCGACGTTGGCCACCTGGCGCTTCATCGCCGCGCCATAGATGAACATGCACACCGCCACCCCCACCAATCCCAGGGCCATGGCCCGGGGAATGGTCCGCGCGGCCTTGCGTACGTCCGGGGTCAGGGGCGTGACGAACTCGCAGCCGACGAACATGAACATCGCCATGCCTACCAGGGACAGGATGGTGGGCAGGTCGGTGCCCACCGTGGAAGCGCCGAACCAGCCATCGAGCTGCACCGCCGGGGCCTTGAGGACGCCCATCACGCCGAAGATGATCAGGGTGCTCCACATGCCGAATGTCAGGATCACCTCGGCGCGGCTGAAGGCCGTGATCCCCACCGCGTTGAGCAGGCCGAAGAACAACACCAGCCCCACCCCCACCAGCCAGGCGCTGCCGCTCTGCTCCAGCAGGGTATTGAGGGACTCGAAATTGACCAGGGCCATGACCCCGCTGAGGATGGTTTCCGCGGTGCCGGCGAACACGTGGACGATCAGGTAGGCCGACAGGGTGCCGGTGATGGCGAAGAAACGCCCCAGGCCGCAGGCCAGGTAGTCATAGACCGAACCGTTGGTGGGCAACAGGCAGGCCGCTTCGGCGAAGGTGGTGGACTGCGCCAGCATCATCAGCAGGGCGATCACCATGGCCGCGGCGAAGGCCCCGCCGCCGATGCCGAAACCGGTGGTGGCGGTGAGGATCACCGGGCTGGCCATGATCAGGCCCACGGCACTGGCCAGGGCCGTGGGAAAACCGACGACACCCTGGTGCAGGTGCCGGTTGAGTCTGTCGTTGAGCGACATGCTGGTAAACCTCGAAAGCATGGGTTGATGATTATTGTTCTAGGCATTTCAAGGGCACGCGCGGCCGCCATGCTCGGCTGTCTGGCGCAGCCTGGAGTCGTCCCGCAGGGCTGGCCTGCGAGGTCTGGCTCAATAGCAGGCCGTTGAAAAACGTAGGCGAGGCAACCAGCGCAAGGCGAAAACAGGCGAAAAAGCGCAGTTTACGAGTGGTAAATGAGCATTTTGAGCCTGTTTTCAACGCAGCGATGGCAACACAGGTAGTTTTTCAACGGCCTGATAGGCGATGCACACCGACTTGTTCTCGGTATAGGCCTCGATGGCCGCATGGCCCATCTCGCGACCGATACCGGACTGCTTGTAGCCACCGAAGGGCATCGAGGGGTCGAGCATGTTGTGGGTGTTGACCCAGACCGTACCAGCCTTGATCTGCGGGATCAGTCCCATGACCTGCCCCAGGTCGTTGGACCAGATGCTCGCGCCCAGGCCGTACTGGTTGTCGTTGGCCAGCGCCACGACCTCTTCCAGGGTGTCGAAAGGCATGGCGACCACCACCGGGCCGAAGATTTCCTCGCGCACCAGCTGCTGCCCGGCCTGCACATCGGCCACCACCGTGGGCCTGACATAGAAGCCGCGCTCGCCAAAGGGCGTACCACCACACAGCACCCGCGCGCCCTCCTCGACTCCGCGCTCGACCATCTGCAGTACCCGGCGCTGCTGCTTGGCCGAGATCAGCGGGTTGATCTGCGCCTGTTCGTCCAGGCCCGGGCCGATGCTCAGCGAGCCGGCAATGGCCACCAACCGGTCGAGCACCTGCTGATAGATGCCGCGCTGGATGTACAGCCGCGAACCAGCGGTACAAACCTGGCCCTGGTTGAAGAAGATCGCCGCACTGGCGCCAGCGGCAGCGGTGTCCGGATCGCAGTCATCGAGCACGATCACCGGCGATTTGCCACCCAGTTCCAGGGAAAATCGAGTCATGTTGTCCACCGCCGCATGGCCGATCAGCTTGCCCACCTGGGTCGAGCCGGTGAAGGCCAGCTTGTCGATGCCCGGATGGGCCGCCAGCGCCGCCCCGGCCCCTGCACCAGTGCCGGTCACCACGTTGACCACCCCAGGGGCGATGCCCGCCTCCAGGCACAACTGGCCCAGGCGCAGCGCGGTGAGCGGGGTCTCGTCCGCCGGCTTGAGCACCACGGTGCAACCGCAGGCCAGGGCCGGAACGATCTTCCAGATGGCCATCAGCAGCGGGAAGTTCCACGGCACGATGGCCCCCACCACGCCCACCGGCTCCGGCACCGTGTAGGCCCGGTACTGCGCGCCGGGCACTGCGGCGATGGACACATCCAGGCTCTTGCCCTCGATCTTGGTCGCCCAGCCGGCCATGTAGCGGGTGAACTCCGCCGCCGCGCCCACTTCCAGGGCCCGGGCCAGGTGGATCGACTGGCCGTTGTTGAGGGTTTCCAGTTGCGCCAGCTCCTCGCCATTGGCCTCGAGCAAATCCGCCAGTTTCAGCAACAGGCGTTCGCGATCGGCCGGGCGCTGGGCTTTCCAGCTACCTTCGAAGGCGCGCCGGGCAGCGCCCACCGCCAGGTCGATGTCGGCCTGGGCGGCCATGGCCACTTCGGTCAATTGCTCGCCGGTGGCCGGGTTATGGACCGGCATCCGCGCCCCGGAGAGCGCCGGGCGGCTATGGCCGTCGATCAGCAGGCCGTGCTGGCTGTCTATGAATGCGGCGACACGTGGGTCGATGGCAACGCTCATCGTCAATCCTCTTGGTTGTACCTGTTGACCGAGACTCTGAGCCCAAAGCCCGATGCCGTCTTGATCCTGGCTGCCGCAAAACTTGGCGCTGGCTGCCAAGCCCGACAGGCTCGACAAACACCTGGCAGCCTGGATCAAATGCCCTGGCACACAGAGGCAAGCAACACGTCGGCCAATCGCGCCCTAATGGCCCCAAGCTGTTCGAGCCCTATCAGGAGATCCAACGTGAGCCAAACAAGCCATTTCTGGCATCCCATGCTGCACCCCAACGAGATGAAGCAACGCGAGCCGATCCGCATCGTGCGCGGCGATGGCTGCTATGTGTACGACGACCAGGGCCGTCAACTGGTGGATGGCGTGGCCGGGTTGTGGAACGTCAACGTTGGCCACAACCGCAAGGAAGTGAAGGCGGCCATCACCGCCCAGCTCGATGAGCTGGAGTACTTCCAGCTGTTCGACGGGGTCAGCCATCCCCGCGCCGAGGAGCTGTCGCGGGTCTTGATGAACCTGCTGGAGCCTGAAGACATGCGCCGCGTAGCCTTCAGCTCGGGCGGCTCGGACGCTATCGAAAGCGCCCTGAAGCTGGCTCGCCAGTACTGGAAGCTCGAGGGCCAGGCCGATCGCACCAAGTTCATTTCCCTGCGCCAGGGCTACCATGGCACCCACTTCGGTGGCGCCTCGGTCAACGGCAACACGGTGTTCCGGCGCAACTACGAGCCGCTGCTGCCCGGTTGCTACCACATCGACACCCCGTGGCTGTACCGCAACCCCTACAGCCAGGACCCGGAGGAGCTGGGCAAGATCTGCGCCGACCTGCTGGAGCGGGAAATCCAGTTCCAGAGCCCGGACACCGTGGCGGCCTTCATCGCCGAACCGATCCAGGGCGCGGGCGGGGTCATCGTGCCGCCGGCCAACTACTGGCCATTGATCCGCGAGGTTTGCGACAAGTACGGCGTGCTGTTGATCGCCGACGAAGTGGTCACCGGCTTCGGCCGCAGCGGCTCGATGTTCGGCAGCCGCCTGTGGGGGGTCAAGCCGGACATCATGTGCCTGGCCAAGGGCATCACCTCGGGCTACATCCCCCTGGGCGCCACCGTGGTCAACCGGCGGATCGAGGAAGCTTTCGAGAAGAACGGCAACTTCACCGGCGCCATCATGCACGGCTACACCTACGCCGGGCATCCGGTGGCCTGCGCCGCGGCCCTGGCCTGCCTGGACATCGTGGTCAAGGAAGACCTGCCGGCCAACGCGGCGAAGATGGGCGACTACCTGCTGGCCAAGCTGCAGCCGTTCGTCGAGCGCTTCGACAGCGTTGGCGAAGTGCGTGGCCAGGGCCTGATGGTGGCCCTGGACCTGGTGGCCGACAAGAGCACCCGCGAGCCCATCGACCCCACCAGCGGCTACGCCAACCAAGTGGCGCAGATCGCCCGGGAACACGGGGTCATGGTGCGCCCGGTGGGCACCAAGATCATTCTCTCGCCGCCTCTGGTGATCCAGCCGGCGCAGGTGGATGTCATCGTCGACGCCCTCGCCCAGGGCCTGAGCCAGGCCCGGCGCTGACCGGCCCACCGGCCCTACCCGCCCCCCCCCCGGCACTCTCCAATGGCCGGCCGCCATCGCGCGGCCCGCTACCTGCGCCAGCCCCGAGCCCCTGCCCAGCGGGCAGCCAGGAGTCTTCCATGCACGCAGTCGCCATGCCC
Organism: Pseudomonas sp. FW507-12TSA; assembly: GCF_058781435.1. Taxonomy (NCBI): domain Bacteria; kingdom Pseudomonadati; phylum Pseudomonadota; class Gammaproteobacteria; order Pseudomonadales; family Pseudomonadaceae; genus Pseudomonas; species Pseudomonas sp. FW507-12TSA. The sequence goes on along the minus strand of NZ_JBYSWT010000015.1, from coordinate 99,672 downwards.
CATGAACTGGGCCAACGCTGCATCGCCGCCTTCACCCAGGTAGTACCCGCCAGCCTCTGCGCCTTCTACCGCATCGACCCACAGCTGCAAGCCCAAGACTTCGCGCTGTACCGCATGCCCGAGCAAATGCACCAGGCCTACCTGCAACGCTATCGGCGCTACGACCCGCTGCAACCACAGCTGTGCGCGGCCGCCGGGCGCCCGGTGCTGTCGCTGCACATGGGCATGGCCCGCCAGGATCGTCACGACACCCTGGTGTACCAGGGCTTCCTGCAGCGCCACGGAGTGCTGGATGTGGTGGAGATCCTGGCCTGCGACAAACAGCGCCCCATCGCCGGGCTTTCGCTGCTACGCGACGCCAGCCTCGGGCGCTTCAGCAACGATGAGCTGACCACCCTGCAAGCCTTGCAGGGGCTGCTGGAAATCGCCGCCCGGGCCCCGTGCCCCGAGGCCGACCCGCGCTTGGCCGGGCTGACGCCCCGTGAACGGGAAATCGCCTGGCTGCTGCGCGACGGCGCGGACAACAAGACCATCGCTCGGCGCCTGGACCTGGGCCTGCCCACGGTCAAGACCCACCTGATCAACCTGTTCCGCAAGGTCGGCGCGGGCAACCGCACCGAACTGGTAAGCACGCTGTTCCTCAGGACTCAACCATCCGGTTGATGGGCAGGCGCCGCACCAGGCCCGAACATGCAGCTCTACGACAACGCACAAGAGCCTTGCCATGAACCAGCAACCTGAATGGATCACCGTCGGCGCCCTGGCCGACGGGTTTGCCGGCGACAACCACATCCTCCCCGCCCGCGACGACTTGGCCGGGCGCCACCTGACCCTGCACTTCGACAACGGCTGGCAGATCGAGCATCGCTTCGGCGCCGCCACCCTGAGCTGGAACAACATTGGCGAAAGCGCCGGCGAGGATTTGGCCTACCGCGCCACCTCGCTGCGCCCCGGCCTGTACCTGGTGGATTTTCTCAAGCAGGACCAGGGCGCCACCCATTCGGTGAGCCTGGTCCTGGACCTGGAGCGCCAGTGCTTCACCGCCGTCCTCGGGCAGATGCCCAGCCGTGACGAAACCCGGACCGATCTGTTCAGTCGGGCCCTGGCCGGCGGCGAGCTGACCAGCGTCAAGGCGCAGTTCCTGCACGGTGCCATCGACCGGCCATGCACCGCCGACACGCCACGGCACGCCCCCACAGAGGAACTGATCGGCCTGCGCAACCAGTACGTCTACAGCGCCAGCGAAGCCTACGAACACGTCTACCTCAATGCCGACTTCTACAGCTGGCAGTGCCTCAAGGGCGTCGAGCAAGGGTTGGCGGACACCGACCGCTGCCACTACTACAAGGTCGCCGAGCAGCTGTACCTGTTCGTCTGGCGGGAAAAGATCGTCCCGACCCTGGGCCTGGTGCTGATCGACCTCGCAGCCGGGCGCAGCGACGGCAAGATCTTCGGCTACCAGGGCGCGGACTTCGAAAGTTTCGCCAACTTCCCGGTGGGCGCCCTGGCCCGGGTGCTCAATCGCACCAGCCATTCCTGAGCCTTTGCCACCGCACATTTTTCACAGGACCTTGCCATGACCCTGGGACTCGACCTGCAACGCGTCGCCGACTGCTACCAGAGCGAACTGCAACTGTTTGCCGAGCGCCATCCACGCTCCGGCGCCTTCTACCGCCAGAACCTCGAGCATTGGCTCTACGGTGCCCCGCTGCACTGGATGCAGCAGTGGCCCGGCTCATACCCGATCATGGTGGCCGATGCCCAGGGTGCGACCCTGACCGACTGCGATGGCCGGCAGTACGTCGACTTCGCCCTGGGCGACACCGGGGCCATGTTCGGCCACGCCCAACCGGTGGTGGCAGCAGCCATCGCCGAGCAAGCGCGGCATGGCTCGACCCTGATGCTGCCCACCGCCGACAGCCTGTGGGTCGGCCAGGAGCTGAGCCGGCGCTTCAAGCTGCCCTATTGGCAGGTCACCACCTCGGCCACCGATGCCAATCGCTTCGTCTTGCGCCTGTGCCGGATGATCACCGGCCGGCAGAAAGTGCTGGTGTTCAATTGCAACTACCACGGCAGCGTCGACGAGTCCCAGGTGGAGTTCGACGCCGGCGGCCAGATGATTCCCCGCGAAGGCGTGCATGCCAACGGCCTGCATCACCAGGCCACCACCCGCCTGGTGGAGTTCAACGACCTGCCGGCCCTGGAAGCGGCCCTGGCCCATGGCGACGTGGCCGCGGTACTGACCGAACCCTTCATGACCAACGTCGGCATGGTGCCGCCGGCGCCGGGATTCCATGATGGCCTGCGGCAACTGACCCGGCGCTACGACGTGCCGCTGATCATCGACGAAACCCATACCCTGTCCTGTGGCCCTGGCGGCTACTGCGGCGAGCATGGCCTGGAACCGGACTTCTTCGTCCTCGGCAAGTGCATCGCCGGGGGCATTCCCACCGCGGTCTGGGGCGCCAGCCAAGCCATGGCCGAGCGGATCTGGCAGGTCCTGCCGCACTTTACGCCGGGCCAGGCGATCAACCATTTCGGCTTCGGCGGCACCCTGGCCGGCAACGCCCTGCAGATGGCCGCCATGCGCGCCACCTTCAGCGAGGTGATGAACGAGGCCAACTACCAACGTATGTTCCAGCTGGCCGAACGCCTGCGGGCCGGGGTCGAGGCGATCATCCAGCGCCACCGCCTGCCCTGGCACGTGACCCGCATCGGCGCCCGGGTCGAGTACCTGTTCATGCCCCATGCCCCGCGCAACGGCGGCGAAGCCCACCATGCGCGGCACGGGCTGATCGAGGCCTACCTGCACCTGTACCTGCTCAATCGCGGGGTGCTGCTGACGCCGTTCCACAACATGGCCCTGCTGTGCCCCAGCGCCAGCGAGGAGCAGGTGGACCTGCACAACCGCCTGCTGGATCAGTGCCTGGCCCAGGTGCTGCCGGGAGCAGCTTCATGAGCGGCGCACAGGCAGGACGCATCGCCCTGGTCACCGGCTCCGGCCAGGGCATCGGCCGGGCCATCGCCCAGCTGTTCGCCGCCCAGGGTGCCAAGGTGATGCTGGCCACCCGCAGCGCCGCCGCCGGCGCCGAGACCCTGCGCCTGATCCGCGAGGCCGGCGGCTGCGCCGAGCTGCTGGCCATCGACCTGGGTACCCGGGCCGCCGCCGAGCAGGCCGTGGCCGCTACCGAACAGGCCTTCGGCGGCCTCGACCTGCTGCTGCACAACGCAGGGATCTTCCCCATGCAGCGGCTCGCCGAACTGGAGGACGCGACCCTGGACAGCACCCTGGCGGTCAATCTCAAGAGCTGCTTCTGGCTGGCCCGGGCCGCCCTGCCGGCGCTGCGCCGAGCCCAGGACCCGCGGATCGTCGTGACCTCCTCGGTCACCGGGCCGCGCACGGCGATACCCGGGCTGGCCCACTACGCGGCGTCCAAGGCCGGGGTCAACGGGTTCATCCGCGCTGCGGCGCTGGAGCTAGCGGAATACGGGATCACGGTCAATGGCGTCGAGCCGGGGTTGATCGCCACCCAGGCCACCGACAACCTGGGGGATGCCGGTGCCCTGGCCGGGCACATTCCGCTCAAACGCCTGGGCGTGCCCCAGGACATCGCCTGGGCCATGGCCTTCCTGGCCTCCCGGCAGGCTGGTTACATCACCGGGCAGACCCTGGTGGTGGATGGCGGCGCCTTGCTTCCGGAGAACACCCAGATCTAACAGGACGTTGAAAACTACCTGCGTTGCCATCGCGGCGTTAAAACAAGCTGGTGCGCCAGCCCGGTCAAAATGCTCATTCAGCACGCGTAAACTGCGCTTTTTCGCCTGTTTTTGCCTTGCGCTGGCTGCCTCGCCTAGTTTTTTCAACGGCCTGTTAGCGGCTTGGGCTGTCAGTTGCCGCTGCGGATCTTGTTCCACAAACGGGTGCGGAGCCGGTCGATATCCAGCGGCATGGCCTGCAAGGCGAACAGCTTGTCCATCATCGCCGGGCTCGGGTAGATCTTGGGGTCGCCCTTGATCGCCGGATCCACCCGGCTGTCGGCTTGCTGGTTGCCATTGGCGTAATGCACGTGGTTGCTGACTTCGGCCATCACCTCGGGACGCAGCAGGTAGTCCATGTAGGCGTAGCCGGCCTTCTCATCCGGGGCATCCACCGGCATGGCCACCATGTCGAACCACAGCGGCGAGCCCTCCCGGGGAATCGAGTAACCGATCTGGATACCGTTGCCGGCCTCCTTGGCGCGGCTTTCGGCCTGCAGGATGTCTCCGGAAAAGCCCACTGCCACGCAGATGTTGCCGTTGGCCAGGTCGCTGGTGTACTTCGAGGAATGGAAATAGCTCACATAAGGCCGGACCTTCATCAGCAAGGCTTCGGCCTTTTTGTAGTCCGCCGGATTCTTGCTGTGGTGCGCCAACCCCAGGTAGTTCAGGGCCGCCGGTATCAGTTCCGGGCCGTTATCCAGGATCGCCACCCCGCACTTCTGCAACTTCTGCATGTACTCGGGCTTGAAGATCAGGTCCCAGGAATCCAATGGTGCATCGTCCCCGAGCACTGCCTTGACCTTGGCCACGTTGTAGCCGATGCCCGTGGTGCCCCAGAGGTAGGGGAAGCCGTACTGGTTGCCCGGGTCATTGACCTCAAGGGCCTTGAGCAGCACCGGGTTGAGGTTCTGCCAGTTGGGTAATTGGGTCTTGTCGAGCTTCTTCAGGGCCCCGCTCTGGATCTGCCGGGCCATGAAGTGGTTGGAAGGAAAGACCACGTCGTAACCGGATTTTCCGGTCATCAACTTTCCGTCCAGGGTTTCGTTGCTGTCATAGACGTCGTAGGTGAAACCGATCCCGGTTGCCTTCTGGAACTGGCGGTTGGTGTCCGGTGCAATGTAGTCGGACCAGTTGTAGATCTTCACCGTATCGGCGGCCTGGGCCAGGGCGGCGGCCAGGCACAACGGGCTCAGCAGCAAAGCGCGAGTCTTGCGGGTCATGGAGCGATACCTGTGGTTGGTTTTGTTATTGGCAGGCAGTTGGCGATCAGAAGATCAGGACGTAGGTCTTGCGCACAGTCTCGAGGATGTCCCAGGTCCCGGTGCTGTTGGCCGGCAACATCAAGGCATCGCCGGCCTGGATGTGCACGGTTGCGCCGTTGTCGGGGGTGAAGGTGCAGCGGCCCTGGATGAAGTGGCAGAACTCCTGGGCGACGATCTGCCGTCGCCAGCGTCCTGGCGTGCACTCCCAGATGCCGGTCTCGACCCCGTCGCTGCGCTCCACGGCGGTGACCGAGGTCACGGCCAACGGCTCTCCCAGGGGTACGGCGACCGGAGCCGATTGCTCGAGGATGGCCGTGGCGGTGTTCTTCAATTGCGTGATGCTCATGGTGCTACCTCAGGCGGAAGCGCCGAGCGCATAGCGCCCGGCAGGTGAAGCCGGGTCAGTGCATGAAGCCTTCCATGAACCCGGCGATCCGGCTGGCCATCCTGCGCCGCCAGGGAGCCGTGGCCGGATTGGCCAGAGTCTGGTCTTCGTGAACGAAGCTTTGAATGATCGCGTTGTAGCCCAGCCAGCGGCACGGCTCGGGCTCCCAGGCCCGCAGTCGCTCCAGGCCGCCTTCGGGCAGGACCCAGGGCTGGCGTACCAAGGGGCTGTCACGCTGCAGAATCAGCTCGGCCAGCGTCCGGCCGCCCAGGTTGCTGGCCCCCACTCCTTCACCACCGTAGCCACCGGCCAGGGCGATGCCCTTGCGGCGGTCGCAGAGCATGTGCGGATGGAACTGGCGCGACATGCCCAGGTTGCCGCCCCAGGCATGGGTGATGCGCACGTTCTTGAGTTGTGGAAACAACTCGCCGAACAGGTAGCGGCGCAATTGCACTTCGTCCTCGCTCAGGTTGAAGTCGTGGCGCAGCTTGCCGGCGAACTGATAGCCACCCCGGGCGCCGAACACCAGGCGGTCGTCCAGGGTGCGCTGGCCGTAGGTGACCTGGCGACTGCCCTCGCTGAAGGCCTGGCCCTGGCTCAGGCCGATCTCGTCCCAGGTGGACTGGGGCAGCGGCTCGGTGGCCACCAGCAGGCTCTGCACCGGCAGTTGGTAGCGCCCCAGGGGTGCCAGGGTCACCGAATAGCCCTCCACCGCCGGTACTATCCAGCGGCTGCGCACCGCCGCCCGTGGAGTCTGCAGGCTGCCGGACTGCCAATGGGTCACCAGGCTGTTCTCGTAGAGCGCCACCCCCAGGCGCTCCACCGCCCGGGCCAGACCGCGCACCAGCTTGGCCGGCTGGATGGTGGCGCAATGGGCAGCCTGGATCGCCCCATAGGCATTGGCCACGCGCAGTTGCCCAGCCAGTTGCTCAGGAGTCAGCCACCGGTAGTCGGCCTCGCCCAGGCCCTGGTCATGCAGATGCGCCAGGTACTGGCGCAGGCTGGCGTGCTGCTCCGGATAACGGGCCGCGCAATACAGCACGCCGCCCTTGCGGTAGTCGCAGTCGATGCCTTCACGTTCGATGACGTTGGCCACCTCATCGGGTATGCCATGCAGCAGTTCATAGGAGGCCCGGCGCTGCTCGACCGGTAGCGGCGCCAGCAGGCGGTCCTCGCCCAGCAGGTTGCCCATCAGCCAGCCGCCATTGCGCCCGGAGGCACCGAAACCGGCGATCTGCGCCTCGAATACGGCGATCTTCAACCCCGGCTCCAGGCGCTTGAGGTAATAGGCGGTCCACAGGCCGGTGTAGCCGGCGCCGATGATCGCCACGTCCAGGTCCAGGTCCCGTTCCAGGGCTGGCCGGGGGGGCAGCGGCTCGTCGAGCTGATCCATCCACAAACTGATATTGCGCCAAGCAGGCATGCCAACACTCCGCCAACCGAACTTTCGATGGGCCGATGCTAGTGCCCGGCTTCAGGCGCTGTCTTGTGCCCGTGCACGCAAGGAAATTTCCCGGGCATAGGCCTTGGGGGTCTGGCCGGTGTGCTGGCGAAAGCAGTTGTAGAACGCCGACAGTGAATTGAAGCCCGCGGCGAAGGCCAGCTCATCGATCCGCAGCGGCGGCACAGCCTGCTCCAGAGCCGCCAGCACATGTTGCAGGCGCGCCTGGTTCACGTAGCGGTAGAAGCTCTGGCCCAACACCTGGTTGAGCAGGTAGGAAATCTGGTTGCGGCTGTAGCCGGATTCGCCGGCCACCCGTTGCAGGTCCAGCTCCGGGTCCAGATAGGGTTGCTGACGCTGGAAATACTGCTCCAGGTCGTCGGCCATGCGTCCCAGCTGGCGCGGCGACAACCCCAGACGGCTGGCTGCCGGACGCGGGCCGCCGGCAGGCTGGGCCGAAGACCCTTCGCGCACCAGGGCCGCATATTCGTTGACCCGCCAGATCAGGCCGTCGCGTACGGTGATCGCTTCGCTGGCCCGGAACGACACCAGCCCCTGGCCGCCCCTCAGGGTCACCTGGTACTGGATGAAGGCCGTGTCGCCATCCAGGCGGATGCGATCGCAGTGCTCCAGGGTCTCGTCCGGGGCCCGCGGCATGCTGGCCTGCACGTATTCGCGCAGCTCGGCCAGGGCCAGCGTGCGGTTCTGGAAGAAGTCGTTGTATTGGATCTGCGGGTGATACAGCGCCATCACCCCTTCGAGATCGCGCAGTTTCCAGCACAGGTGGTAGCGCATCACCGTATCGCCGGTGATGGCGGCTTGCAGGGGCCCATCATCAGCGGCAGCCATAGATTTTCCGAGAAGAAAAAAGTGCAGCTTGCCGAACTTGCCGACAAGCGGCAATCACTACCCCGATAACCGGGACAAACAACACGCTCGGTCATCCAATGCAGGCGTGACTGGCATCAAACTTTCATGAACGAACCGCCGGACGGTGGCCAAAAAAACTGCAAGCGCCCATGACCCGGTGCTATTTTTAGAGCCTCAACCGAGCGGCTCAGCGACGAGCCCTCGTTCCTACCGCGAGCACAAGGAAGCGCTCAATGAATCAAGGTGGGCCATCGATGAACACAGTCTGGGCCAGCAAAGTCACCTTTCCCAACGCCTGCCAGCTGATGCGCTGGCATTTTCATCCCATGGGTTTCGAAGCCAGCATGGATGCGCCTGGCAGCATGATCGCCCGGCTCTTCGACCGCGCCAGCGGCGAAACCATGATCGCCATCGCCGGTATTCCCTGCGCAACGGTGATGAGCGCCGCAGACGTCGAACGAATAATCGAGGCGGTGGAGGATGAGCTGGAAGCCTTCTCGCCCTCCCTGGCCCTCAAGGCCTGATCCCCCTTCACCCAGGCCCGCCCAACCGGCGGGCTTTTTCATGGCCGTTGTCGCAGATCCTGGAAGTACGGCTTGTCCTTCGGCACCCGGTCCGAGGCCCTCGGAGCATTGCCCGCACTGGAGTCCCGGCGCTCGACATACCAGTAGCAATGCTTGACCGCACGGGTGATACCCACATAGGCCAGGCGCAGGATCTCGTCTTTCTGGGCGCTGTCGTAGGGCGTGGCGTCGCCGTCCTTGCCCAGCCTGGCCATGCGATACACCTGGTTCTTGTAGGGTGAGCTGCTCAGGTGCTGGCAATCGCCCAGCAGGAACACCACGTCCGCCTGTAAGCCCTTGGCGCTGTGAAAGGTCAACTGCTTGAGTCGCCTGGCCGCTGGCGGCAAGCTAGAATCAACATTAACTATTTGTGATATTTCGTTTTCAATCAATAACTTATCGCTTATTTTTCGAAACAACATCAAGATCGAATCGCCCTGCCGATAGTGCTCCGTCAAACGCTGGGCCAAGCCCTCGTCGTCCCGATCCAGCACTTGCACCGGCCATGGCTCGCGGGCCTCGCCGCTGGCCTTGGCTTTCTTGCCGGCAATCGTCGGGGCCGCACGGACAATGTGCTCGGCGGCATCGATCACATGCTGATGACTGCGGTAGTTCTCGCTGAGCATGACCCGGGTGGTGCTCGGCGAAACGAACTCCTTGTTGAACTCGATGAAGTAGCGCGGTGAGCTACCACGCCAGCCATAGATCGACTGCCAGTCGTCACCCACGCACAACAGCGAGGAATGCTGTGCCCCCCGCCCCAGGTGCAGGGCTGCGCCACGGCGGCGGATCTCGCCGAGGCTGGCCTTGATCCAGGAGACGATCTGCGGTGAGACATCCTGGAACTCGTCGATCATCAGGTGCGACATCGGCCTCAGGCAGGCGTCGGCCAACAGCTTGAAGTTCTCCGGCGAACGCTCGCTGAACAGGGCGAACATGCGGTTGTAGGTCATGATCGGTGGCGACTGGTCCAGCAGATGGTCCTCCAGGGCGCGCCAGAACAGGCTCAGTGCCTCGAAGAAGTACCGATCCGGGTCGTCCTGGGCAAAGCTCATGCGGCCCACGGCGTCGCCCACCTCCAGCCCCAGGTTCTCGATGAACCCGGCGGCGGCGACGAAACAGTCCAGCAACGGCGCCGAAGCCAGCTCGCCCTTGACCCGGTAATCGAAGCCAGGGCCGGCGCTGGCCTGGGCCGAAAAAGCGCCGAGCGCGCGCTTTGAATCTTCGTAACTATCAAGCCAAATCAATGGTTTACGACAGAAAGCTTGAAACAGGGTGCGCTTTACCGCCCACTCCGCACGGACACTCAGCTTGGCCCCGGGCCGGGTGATCTGCGGGTTTTCCCGCGGGTCGAAGCCCAGCACCACCCAGGCATCGAGTTCGGCGCAGTAGCCATGGCAGTGGAACGGTGCGCCGTTGATCTCGAAGCGTTGACGCGTGGGTTCGATGCCCTTGATCGGCCAGGCCCCGGCCCTGAACCACATGTCCTCCACCGCGTCGCACAGTTCCTCGTCGCGCTTGGCCGCCAGCTCGGTGACGGCCATGCGCTTTTGCACATCCGGATGATCACGCTCCAGCTCCTTGAGCTGCAGGGCATGGCGCAACAGCGGTTTCAAGGCCAGGCGAAAGCGCTCGTCGCTGTTATACAGCCCCTGGTAGCAGGCGTTGAGGTGCTGGCGCTGGGCATCGTTGATGCGCAGGTCGAAGGGGTTGCTGTCCACCTCGGCGTCGAGGCCCGGCTGCCGCTCGTTGAGGTTCTCGAACGCCTGCAGCCGTTCGAACCCCGGCAGGCTGCGGACCATGGGCAGGATCCGTGAATGGAAGGTGCGCACCAGGTCCCGGGCCTGCCGGGCATCCAGTTGCCGGCCCCACAGGGCGAACACCTGGATCAGCTTGGCGATGAAATCCTTGCGCGACTCCCGGGTGAAGGTCACCACGGTCATGGAGTCCAGCTCGAACCCCAGGTAGTGATGGAGCAACAGCAGACGCAGCACCAGCGAGGTCGACTTGCCGGCCCCGGCGCCAGCGATCACCGCGGTGGCTGGAGTGTCGCTGAAGATCATTTTCCATTGCGCGGCGCTGGGCTGGGCCTCGGGCGCCAATAGGCGCGCGACATCGGCCTTGAAGCGCTTCTTCAGCTCGGCGTCCAGGGGCAGGCGCCAATCGTCGAACAACCGGTCATCCACGCCAGGGGGCCTGTGCTCGGTATCGCGGCTGTCGCGGATCAGCAACACCTGGCGGCCTTCCTCCAAGCCTTCGAGTCGCCCCTCGCGGTAGCCGTACTCCACGCCCGCGGTATGGCCACTGCGAAAGCCATCGGCCTGGCCGTGCAGCCAGGAAGCCCGATGCTGGGCTCGCAGGCGGGTCAGGCCGTGGCCGAAGAAACGCGCCGCCAGGCGCTTGAACAACGACATCTGGGCCAGGGGCATGAGCTCGGGGGGCAGATCGGGGGTGTGTTGCGACACGCGGACTCCAGGGTGTGGTGCTTGAGCGGTAATGGTCGCTGGATTTTCTCGGAGCATCCAGCGAATTGCTTGCAGGTCATCAACTTAAGCGATGAAGCGAAGGTTTGACACCAGCTTTCGGCCCGATAAAGCATCTAATTTATCGATTGGATAAAGGCATTTTTTGCGCTTTTTATCGATCAATGACTGATAGAAGATGCACGCCATCAACCCACGGCTATCGTCCTTGGCCAGGTGCAACATGCCATGACGAGCCTTGATCAGGAGACGATCATGCTTGAACTCAGACCCTTCAGTTCCCTGGGCGGCGCCAACCACGGCTGGCTGGATGCCCATCACCACTTTTCCTTTGCCGAGTACTACGATCCCGAGCGCATGCACTGGGGCAACCTGCGGGTCTGGAACGACGATGTGATCGCCCCTGGCACCGGCTTCCCGCAGCATCCGCACCGGGATATGGAGATCATCACCTATGTGCGCGAAGGCGCCATCAGCCACCAGGACAACCTGGGCAACAAGGGGCGTACCGAGGCTGGCGACGTGCAGGTGATGAGTGCCGGTACCGGCATCGCCCACAGCGAGTACAACCTTGAAGACACGCCAACCAAGATCTTCCAGATCTGGATCATCCCCAACCAGGCCGGCTCTGCACCTTCCTGGGGTGCCAAACCGTTTCCCAAGGGGCAACGTGAAGGCTTCGTGACCCTGGCCAGCGGCAAGGATGGCGACGCACAGAGCCTGCGCATCCGTGCCGATGCGCGGTTGGTGGCAGCCAACCTCAAGGCCGGTGAAAGCGCCGAGTATCGCCTGGACGCCGGGCGCCGGGCCTACCTGGTGCCGGCCACCGGGATCATCGAGATCAATGGCTTGCGCGCCGAAGCTCGAGACGGCGTCGCCGTGCAGGATGAACAGGTGCTGCGGGTAACCGCCGTACAGGACAGCGAGATCGTCCTGGTGGACCTGGCCTGAGACTAGGCGCGATACAGCGGCAAATAAAAAAGGGGCGACCGAGATGGTCGCCCCTTTTTCATTGCCGGCAATCGCCTGATCAGTTACCGCTGATGGCGCCATCCACCAGGGCCTGGGCTTGCTCTACCAATTGCTTGAGGTGATCGTCGCCGATGAAGCTTTCGGCGTAGATCTTGTAGATGTCCTCGGTGCCCGACGGCCGAGCGGCGAACCAGCCGTTCTCGGTCATCACCTTCAAGCCGCCAATGGCCTGGTCGTTGCCCGGAGCGTGGCTGAGGATCTGCTGGATCGGCTCGCCAGCCAGCTCAGTGGAGGTCACCTGCTGTGGCGACAGCTTGCTGAGCAACGCCTTCTGTTGCGGGTTGGCCTTGGCATCGACCCGTACCGAGAATGGCTCGCCCAGCTCATCGCACAATGCACGATAGGCCTGGCTCGGATCGCGCCCCGTACGGGCGGTCATTTCCGCCGCCAGCAACGCCGGGATCAGGCCGTCCTTGTCGGTGCACCACACACCGCCATCCCGACGCAGGAACGAAGCACCCGCACTTTCTTCGCCGCCAAAGCCCAGGGAGCCATCGAACAAGCCGTCGGCAAACCACTTGAAGCCCACCGGCACTTCATACAAGCGCCGGCCCAGGCGGGCCGCCACGCGGTCGATCAAACCGCTGCTGACCACGGTCTTGCCTACCGCGGCATCGGCACGCCAGTGCGGACGGTTCTGGAACAGGTAGTCGATGGACACCGCCAGGTAGTTGTTCGGTGCCAGCAGGCCACCGCTGGGGGTGACGATGCCGTGGCGGTCGTGATCCGGGTCGCAGGCGAAGGCCACGTCGAAGCGCTCCTTCAGGCCGATCAGGCCCTGCATGGCGTGGCTGGAGGATGGGTCCATGCGGATCTGCCCGTCCCAGTCCACCGACATGAAGCGGAAAGTCGCATCGACTTCACGGTTCACCACGTCCAGGTCCAGCTTGTAGTGCTCGGCGATCGCCGACCAGTAGCGCACCCCTGCTCCGCCCAGCGGATCCACACCCAGACGCAGCTTGGCGTTGCGGATGGCATCCAGGTCGATGACGTTGATCAGGTCGGCGACATAGCTATTGAGGTAGTCGTGGCGATGGGTAGTGTCGGCCTTCAGCGCCTGTTCATGGCTGATGCGCTTGACCCCGGCGAGCCGGGCCGCCAGCAGTTCGTTGGCCTTGGCCTCGATCCACTTGGTGATATGGGTATCGGCCGGGCCGCCGTTGGTGGGGTTGTACTTGAAGCCACCGCTTTGTGGCGGGTTGTGCGACGGCGTGATGACGATGCCGTCCGCCAGGCCCGAGGTACGACCGCGGTTGTAGCAGAGGATGGCGTGGGACACCGCCGGCGTCGGCGTGTACTCGTCGCCTTCGGCGATCATCACGGTCACGCCGTTGGCGGCCAGCACTTCCAGGGCGCTGGCCCCGGCCGGGGTGGACAGGGCGTGGGTATCGATACCGAGGAACAGCGGGCCATCGATGCCCTGGGCTTCGCGGTACAGGCAGATGGCCTGGCTGATGGCCAGGACGTGCCATTCATTGAAACTCAGGTCGAACGAGCTGCCACGGTGCCCGGAGGTACCGAAGGCCACGCGCTGGGTAGGAACCGATGCATCAGGCTGACCGGTGTAGTACGCCGTAACCAGTCGCGGGATGTCGACCAACAACTGCGTTGGTGCCGGTTTGCCCGCAAAAGGACTGAGAGTCATGCAAAACCTCAAAAAAAGGATGGTTCGGAAATGCCGCGCAGTTTACTGGCAGTTCGACCATCGCGCGACGGAATCTATCCCGGAATCGACAGCAAGATTTATCGACGGATATACGCCCGCAATACCGGCCATGGGCGGTAGCAGGGAGCAAGGAAGGAAAGAAGGAAGGAAGGAAAAAGCACCAGGCCCCGCGACTGGGGGCCTGGGATCGGGTCAGGCCGGCTCGACCTGCAAGGCGACTCGTTCGCGGCATGGGCATTCGTCCATGTAGCGGTGCGCCTGGACGAACTCGTTGAACGGGAACACCCGGGTCTTGAGCGGCAGCAATACCCGGTCGGCGGTCAACTGGTTGATGTCGCGCAGGGCGCGCTGCAGCGCCACCTGGTCCTGGCTGATGCCCAGCTCGGGCTTGCCGGTGAAGTTGCCGATGCAGTGCACGAAGAACTGGATGTTCTTCTGGAACGCCGCGCAAGCCGGGAACGGTGTCTGGTTGCCACCCTGCAAGCCGTACAGCACCAGGCTGCCACGGGGCGCCAGGACATCGCCGAGCATCGACATCTGCGGCCCGCCGAGGCCATCGAAGACCACGTCGACCCCACGGCTGTCGGTGAGCTTGTTGACCTGCATCAGCAGGTCCTGCTCCTCGGTGACTATGACTTTTTCCGCCCCCAGGGACAGCAGGTATTCACGCTCGTCGGCATTCTTGGTGACCGCGATCACCCTTACGCCCAAGGCCTTGCCCAGCTGCACGAAGGCCGGTCCGGCGCAGTGGCTGGCATCGGTGACCAGGGCGAACTGCCCGGGCTTGACCCGGGCCAGGTCGGCGTAGGCGAAGTAGGCGATCAGCAACGGCGTGTAGTGCACCGCCGCCTCGATCGGGCTCAAGACCTCCGGATAACGGGTCAGGGCCGAGCGCGGCAAGACGATCTGCTCGCCATACACCGGGTAGTCGTTGGGGCTCTCGGCGGGGAAGCTGGCGACCTTGTCGCCGACCGCCAGGTCCTCGATCCCCTCGCCCACGGCGGTGACCACACCGGCCATCTCATGGCCCAGGCCGGAAGGCAGGCGGGCATGGGAGGAAGCCAGGTTCTGCCGCCAGAGCACGTCATACCAGCTGATACCGATGGCTTCGACTCGTACCTGCACTTCGCCTGGCGCAGGCAACGAGGCCGCATGCTCTTCGCATTTGAGCACCTCGGCCGCTCCAAACTTGTGAAAACGAATCGTGCGGGACATCGCAAACCTCGTCAAAAAATAACCTCTAATGCCGCGGACTTTATCCGGGCTTTGAAAGCAAGACTATCAGTGCCTATTAATAGTCGACATGTCTGTCATCGATTCCGTGCCCTTGAAAATCGGGGCTGGGCGGGCTGCGAGCCGCCTGCCAGGCAATTAGCCGGTGCAGAGTAGCAGCCTTTACCCGTAAGATTCACGCCGGCCATTGTTTCGATATGGCCGCTCCAGTCAAGCTCGCTGAATCTGCCAGGACTCCAGATGAATCGTAATGACCTGCGTCGTGTCGACCTGAATCTGTTGATCGTGTTCGAAACATTGATGCACGAACGCAGTGTGACCCGCGCCGCCGAGAAACTGTTCCTTGGCCAGCCCGCCATCAGCGCGGCCTTGTCGCGCCTGCGCAACCTGTTCGACGACCCGCTGTTCGTGCGTACCGGCCGTAGCATGGAGCCTACCGCCCGGGCGACGGAGATCTTTGCCCTGCTGTCCCCGGCCCTGGACTCGATCTCCACCGCCGTGAGCCGCGCTGCCGAGTTCGACCCGGCCACCAGCAATGCGGTATTTCGCATCGGCCTGTCCGACGACGTCGAGTTCGCACTGCTGCCGATGCTGCTCAAGCGCCTGCGCGCCGAAGCCCCAGGCATCGTGCTAGTGGTGCGCCGGACCAACTACCTGCTGATGCCTTCGCTGCTGGCTTCCGGGGAAATCTCCATCGGCGTCAGCTACACCACCGACCTGCCGGCCAACGCCAAGCGCAAGGTTCTGCGCCGCAGCATGCCCAAGCTGCTGCGCGCCGACACCGTGCCCGGTCCCCTGGGCCTGGACGACTTTTGCGCCCGCCCCCACGCCCTGGTGTCGTTCGCCGGCGACCTGAGCGGCTTCATCGATGAAGAACTGGAAAAGCTCGGGCGCAAGCGCCATGTCGTGCTGGCGGTGCCGCAATTCAACGGCCTGAGCACCCTGCTGGCCGGCACCGATATCCTCGCCACCGTCCCCGACTACACCGCCGAAGCCCTCACCGCCGCCGGTGGCGTACGTGCCGAAGACCCGCCCCTGCCGGTGCGCAGCTTCGAAATGCACATGGCCTGGCGCGGCTCCCAGGACAACGACCCCGGAGAGCGCTGGCTGCGCTCGCGGATCCAGATGTTTTTTGGCGACCCTGATAGTCTTTAGGGGCTTCGCGCATGCTTGTTAGCTGATCATTTCTGCGTTTTTCTAGTCTCGAATAGCCATTTACTTCCAGCTAGTTGCTACATTGTGGGCATATTTGAGGGCATGTTTTGGATGGTTTGAAAAGGATGCCCCCAGTCTAATTCGATATTGGTCGCAGTAGCGGTGTAGCGCTTCAGCGTCGTAGCCCTTGTCAGCAAACAACCATTTGCAGCGTTTCCGCGCGCGGCCACGTTGGCTTAATGGAATGCTGAAGTCGTTCAGCAATGGCTGGGCATAGCTGATGTCACTGCCTTGAGCACCAGAGAGGAGGAAGCGCAACGGTGTCCCGCCGGTATCGCAGAGCATGCGGATTTCGGTTATCAGGCCACCGCGAACTCGCCCTAGAGCGTGATAGGCAGGCTCTTCAGCCCCCTTTTTTCCGAGCGCCAGAAGCAGCTCGGGTTGCGCGTACAGCAGTTGAGTCGATCATCCAGGTTTGCAGACCGATTAGGCCTTGCTCACTCAGACTCAGGTGCAAGCGTTTGAACATCTGATCGAATGCCCCCTGATTTCGCCAGCCGCGAAACCGTTGATACACCATTGACCATTGGGCCGAAGCGCTCCGGCATATCTCCCATGCAGCCCCCGAGCAGAGTACCCAGAGCACGCTATCGAGCATAAGACCATCGCTCAGGCGCGGTCGCCCTCGACCATGAGTTCGATGAAGAGATCGGCGACCACACCCCAGGCCTCATCAGAGATTGCGTAACGCTTTGCCATCACAAAATTCCTTTCCGTAGAAGGCCGGGAATCGTACAGAATCTCAACTTCTGAAGGGCCGATTGGATTTCTCGGGATTTCGTACAGAACTTAGGTCACCTGGTTGAAAACGACAGACCTCTGATTGTGACAGAACAGCGACTCAGCGACGATCAGCAGGCCTGGTAGGTACGTGGCCATCGCGATTCTGACTGGATGAATCTCTGCAGAGTGCTAAACCAGAGACTCGCCAATGATTGCCATATGCCATCATCCAAATCAGAATACGCCAAAAGGAGATTTGGTCAGGTCATGTCGATCATAGAAAGGATGCCATTACGTGCCTTATGCGCTGGGAAGATCCAGACCCAACGCGTGTCCGTTGTGGATCAGGCACCGAAGCTTGCCTCACCCTGCACGGGGGTGATCGCTCTGCCAAAAAGTACCGATAGCCAGAACATGTTATCCGTGCGGGGCCGCTGCCCTGACTGTTGGGCGATCTCGGATCCTACCCAGACCTCCTCCTGTGCCGGCGTCGTTTCAACGCGCTCACCGGGCACCATCCAGCTTTTCACTCGCAAGACGTGGTGGCTTCGTGGGCAATCTCTCGCTTCAATGCCCACCGCCACTCAGACAGTAATCAACCACCACACATCAGGCGTTGCTTGCGGCATGCGAAACCGCAGCAGAAGGCGTCGAGCTACTCGGCTCGCCCCCATTCCGGGCCCAGAAAGCCTCGAATGAACGACCTTGGACCATGGGCTGAATTATGAGTGCTGTAGCAACCAATGACTCCGCAGGCAAAAAGAAAGACAACGATCCCTATAGCGCCAGAGAACAGGGGTTGGGCTACATCTTCCAGCCCCGCTTTGCGCTGTATCAGGCATTAGAGCTTCCTGAGGACACCGCGATTCTCATCGAAATGGAGGATGACCTGGATTTCCTGGAGTCCTCCGGTAAGAAGACGCTGGCCTCACTCAAGCACAAAGCGGCGGGGGAACGTCTGAATGACCTGTCTGTCGACTTCTGGAAATCGGTCAATATTTGGCTAACCCGTTACCATGACAACGGGCGGGTTGAGTCCGACTACCAGTTTTTTCTGTTCACAACATCGTCCGTTACACCAGGTTCATTCTTGAACTTCTTCCTGTACGGCGCCGATGTAAGCCAGGCAAAGCCAAGCCTGTGGGAACTGACAGAGAGCACGCTCTCCACCAGTACGTCGAAATCGTTCACCAAGGTCAAGGACTTGCTCTCGAAGCTCACAGCGCTGGAGAAAGAGGATTTCGTATCGAGAATCACGATTATTGATAGCACTCCTCGGATCGGCGACCTCCCCGCGCTTATCAAGGCCCAGAAAATGAGGCCCATACGCCCCGAGCATCGGGATGCAGTCTTTGAGCGGCTAGAGGGATGGTGGAATGACCTTATCATCCAGATGCTTTGTGACCCTCAGAGCGAGCCCGTTTATGGCCGAGACGTTTCGGAGAAGCTGTTCACCTTAAGTGAGGAGTATAAGGATGACAATCTTCCCATCACCTTTGAGGACGCGACGCCTACAGCTCCCATCGATGCGAGTACCGATACCCGGCTGTTCGTGAGTCAATTGCGTGATTTGAAACTGAGCCCCAGCCGCATCCGCAATGCGATTCTGGACTACTACAGGGCATTTGAGCAGCGCTCTGCCTGGGCAAGGCAGCGCCTGGTGGGCTCCGAAGAGATCATCCGCTATGAAAGGCGGCTGACGGATGAATGGGAGCGCACCAAGGACGTCCTGATCGATGACGAGCTCGATGCGCCGATCGAGGGCTGCTCTGATCCGGAACTGGTTGCCGTCGGAAAGAAGCTCTATACCTGGGCCGAGACGGAAGCACAGAAGCTTGCTCACCTGAAAATCCGGGCACGCGTGACTGAGCCTTACGTACTTCGCGGCAGCTACCAGATTCTCGCCAACAAACGCCCCTACCCTACCGTTTACTGGCATCCGCAGCTTCTGGATCGCCTATCCAAGGCTGCTGGAGAAACTGAATGATTCGCTGGGATGAGCGTCCGTTTGAGACCAAAAATCTGTTCAACCCTGCCTTCTGCGCAGTAGTCCTGATGCGTGCGCTCAAGGCCTATTTGGTGGTAGACCCCAAGGGCATGCCCTTTTCGATGTCACTGCTGATATTGCCGCTGAGCCTCCATCACGAGTCTCGCAGTGCACTGCTCAAGCACTACAAGGGCTATCTGCTCAAGACGGTGGAAACATACCCCCAGATGCAAATCGGGCTGTCCGAGCGGGTAACCGAGATGCTGCCGTTCACGTTCGAGGCATTTGCGTTGGCGCACTACACCGATTGCTTCGAAGTCACCCCGCAGGGACGACTCCTTCCGAAAGCCAGGAGGGTCAAACCAGACGTTGAGGGCACCGAAGAATCAGTGGCATGCCAACGCGCAGCGGCTCTGCTGGGGAGAGAGTTCGCCAAAATTGCAGACAGGGTTACGGTGTACACCGCTTTTGGAATTCGACCATGAAAATCAGCTCCATCCATGTATACAGCCACGACGGCCAGCGCCGCGACGTCAACTTCGAAGTCGATGGACTCAACATCATCACGGGACGCTCGTCGACGGGTAAATCCGCCCTTTCGGACATCATCGAATACTGCATGGGCCAATCCAACTTCAACGTTTCGGATGGCGTTATCCAGGACAAAGTGTCCTGGTTCGCAGTGATCTTTCAATTTCCGGACGTGCAGGTCATGGTCGCGAAACCAGCCCCACGCTCAGGCGGCGCGAGCTGCAGCCTGGCCATGACGCGCACCGGGGAATTCGTGCAGCCTCCAGAGTTTTCCGAGCTTGTGGTCAACACGGACGACATCGCCGTCACCTCTTTGCTGTCACGTCAACTGGGCATTCCGGAAAACCGCACAGAGGTGGCGGAGGAGCATACGCGTAATAGCTACGAAGCCTCCATCAAGCATTCGTATTACTACCTGTTCCAACGGCAGGGCCTGGTCACCAACAAGGATCAGCTTTTCTATCGCCAGAACGAGCCGTTCCAGCCTCAGGCGATCAAAGATACGCTTCCCATTCTGCTGGGTGCCTCCACTAACGAGCGATACGAGCTGCAGACCAAGCTTCGGACAGCTCAGCGAGATTTGAGAGCCCAGGCAAAACTGCTGGAGCAAGCAAAGCAGGCGGTGGGCAACAATAGAAACCAGGCCATCGCCCTGCTGACTGAAGCCAAGGCGGTAGGAATTCTCCCTCAAGAGTCCTCCATCGGGGAGGTCGAAGAAATCATTGCTGCCCTCAAATCAGCAGCGCAGTGGACGCCCGCTAAACCGCATGCCCAGCCTGAGGACAAGGTACCCAAGTTGGAGGCTGAGCTGGCTAGGCTGAGAAAAACTAAGCGCGAAATCAAATCCAAAATTGAGGCGGGCCAAATCTTCGAACGGCGTGCCGGCGGCTTCCAAAGCGAGGCTTCGGAGCACATCGACCGCCTCTTATCCATCAAGTCGCTTCCGAAGAATGCAACAACAGGTGAATGGCAGTGGCCCTTCGCCGAAAAGAACTTGGCCATGGAAACTCCCATAGCCCAAGCGCTCATCGGCGAACTGGCTTCCCTGGAAGCAGAGATGCAGACGGTGATGGGCCAACGTCCGCAGATTCAGGGCTACCTGGCAGAGGAAAACCAACGCCTTCAGGACACGAGCAAGTCGATTACCGAGAAAGAGGCTGAGCTAACAGCCGCAATCGCCGCCAATACGGTGCTGGCCAACGCACAAAAGCAAAGCGACGCTGCCAAGCATGTCGTGGGGCGCATCAGCTTTTTCCTTGAAGGCTTCGTCCCCGACAATTCGCTGAAACAGCAAGAGGCAGACTATCGTCGTCGAGAAATGCGCGTCCAGGAGCTTGAAAAGGCACTGGCCGATGTCGATGTCGACGAACGTTTGGCGTCGATCCTGAACAGCATCTCGGCACAGTTCAATCTGTACAACAAGCGCTTCGAGTCTGAATTCAGTGCCTACCCGGCTCGATTCGACCTTAAGAAGCTGACCATCATTTTCGATCGCCCAGAGCGCTCTGTGCCCATGGCTCGGACAGGTGGTGGCGAAAACTACCTGGCGTACCACCTCTCTGCTCTGCTCGCCCTGCATTGGTACTGCGTCAAGAGCAATCGGCCCATGCCGCAGTTCTTGGTGATCGATCAGCCGACCCAAGTGTATTTCCCCTCAGAGGAGTCCTATAAAGCGGTCGACGGCACGGTTTCGAACACCGAGCAATCCGATGCCGACATGGACTCGGTACGCAAGCTGTTCAATCTGTTGTACCAGTTCACAGTCGAGGACGTGCCAGGGTTCCAGATCATCATCACCGAGCATGCCAATCTCCGGGATGACTGGTTCCAGAAATCTCTGGTAGAGGCGCCCTGGAGCAAACCTCCAGCATTGGTACCTGAGGGTTGGCCACTCAAGGGGGAGGTGACGCACTGACGGATTGAGGCGTACATCGCTCCGCACCGATCAGGGAGTGAGGGGTTGCCCTCTCACTCCATTGGTAGGCCGCTCCATCCATAGCGAAGAACCAGCCAATGATGGAAACGATGCCTCAACGCCGACCCTGATCTCTCAGATGACCTCAAAGAAAGCCGGCGCGCTACCGCACCGGCTATTGAGTTTTCAGCCAGCTGCCGCCAGGATCAACTGCCGAGCCGAGTCGAGCCTCTTGAGGTAATCCCTCAACGGCTTCGAGTCCAGATACGTTCCTGTCAAGATTGAACGCAGATGGTCAACCGCTGAGACCATGGCCTCTACGCCCGAATAACTCTTAAGGTCGTGGCCTCCGTAGTAGACATCAACGTCGACATCGTCACGATCCTCCAACCGGTACTCGGCGAACATCCAGTTCTCAAGCTCAGACTGTATCTCCTGGAGCTTGGTATGGGCCTGAAGCGGAGTGTTTGAGGCATAGAGGCGCTTGAGCGTGAGCCCCATCTCCAGGTGGTTCTGCATACTCATTTGCTGCGCTGGGCGCCAACGCGATGCATACCCTTCCTGCCAACTGTACTCAACAGCGTTTTTGCTGAAGCCGTATGTAGTACCTGGGCGCGGCTTACGTTTTTTGCCATCCCGCTCGCGAGCAGGACTGACGAATTGGCCGTTGTAGGGCTGGGAACTGAAGGCCCAAACAGCGATGCCGGCACGATTTTGCTCTGCCAGCCGCTCAACGGTCGCAACTATTCTGCGGAGCAGCTCCGAGTCTTTGGCCACAAAGTACGGTACCGCATGGCCCGGGTAATACAACCCATCCCATTCCGGCTTGGCCCAATGCAGGCCGCAGGAGCGCACCCATGCATCACGCACCTGAGTTTCGCTCTGCCTCGCCACATGATCGTAGGGCTCGTCCAGCATGAGCCAATCCCCACTCCCCTCGCAGATCCACCGCGACACATGATCGCAATCAGGAAGTTGCTCGGCGTGTTCCATAGCTTTGCGTTGGGACTTTGTCGTGGCTGGCCGAATCCGAGCTGCTTCCAAGAACTGCAACGCCAATGCCGCGCGAGTCAGCAAATCTTTCGCCCGCGCCTGGCTGTCAGCATTACTACGCATTTCAACGTGGTCGGAATATTCGAAGAAGAAACCCTGCAGATTCTGCGCAAACCCACACTGATACCTGCTCAGGAATTCTGCCAACGGCCTGGGCAACTTCAGTTCAAGAATTTCGAGGCCCGATGACGGCCTTGCAGTTGAATCACGCCAGTAAGCAGACAGGAAGATGCTGTGCATCCGATGCGCACGTTGATCGCGCTGAAGCACTTTCTGAGCATGTTGGAAGCTATCGAAGCCAGACAGCCTGGCAGAAGCATCCAGGGCCGCACGGTGAGGAAGGTTATGATCGCGGCCAAGGGATTTGGCCTTACGCTTGATCCCAGGAAGGGTGGACGCGCGTACGTCGAGGGTAGTGCTCATGTTTTTTTCTCCGCCCTACCGCAACGCCACCCGCCTACGCTGCATTGGGGCCTCGAAAAAGGGGCCTTCAGCAAAAAAAAACAACAGGTAGTACCGTTTCCAGCTTTCATGACGGGTGAGATGCGCCTACCCAGCGCAACGCAAATCTAGCAAGCGAACTTAATTAACGCAAGCCACTCCTCTCCCTTCAGCGGACATGCTGAAGACATCCTTTCATGGGGATTTACCTTGCCATGCCCCCCCCGTCATGATGATCCCAAAGAGCTACTGGCAAGCTCTCAGAGGTTACGGATAAGGGGATATATCATGGCTGAGCAGTTCCACTACCCTCACGACATCTTAGAGCTCCTGGTGGAGACCATTCCTCGCCTAGTCAAATCCAAGAAGGACGTCATCCTGTTTTTCGAAGGTGCAGGCGTAGATGAAGCAGACTTCCGTGACGCCCGCACCACGCTCTCCAGAGCCCCTCAGTCCATCAACAAATTTGAGATTGCCCGTGACGTGCTGACCCGCTTAAACCGGCGAGGTGACAGCGGACTTGCGGCTCGGCGCGAAATCATCAAGCGAGTGACCCAGTTCGAGAGTTTTGAATCCTGCTGGGAGAACGAAAGGCTCAAAGCCAAAGGGTTGGTGGCAAGCGTCCGTGAGGCGGTCAATGCAAAAGACGCTTTCACCCGGATGAGACAGGAGCGGGATTTCGAACGTGAACAGACTCAAGCACGCCATCGTGAGGAGCAGCAGCAGGCGGTAAAAAAACGCAACGAAATTGAGGACATCAAGTCCCGGCTATTTGGCCTGTTTTCGATGAGTGACAAACCGCAGGAGCGTGGAAAGCTCCTTGAGAGCGTCCTCAATGATCTTTTCCGAGCCTATGGCATCCACGTCAGAGAAAACTTCGTTCGCAAGCCGCTGGATGGTGCCACCGTACTGGAACAGATCGACGGAGTGATCGAATTGGGTGGCAAGATCCATTTGGTGGAGATGAAGTGGCTGAAGGATCCTGTGGGGGTGTCGGACTTCGGGCCCCATCTTGTGAGAGTGATGGGTCGAGCAGATGCCTCAGGCATCTTCATTTCCAATAGTGAATTCACCCAACCGGCCATCACGCAATGCGCGGACTTTCTGAACCACAGAACGACGTTCCTGTGTTCACTGGAGGAGATCGTCATGCTCCTGCAGCGCCAAGGTGATCTGGTGGACTTTTTGAAGACAAAGTCTCATGCCGCGATCATCAACAAGCAGCCTTTCCTGAAGATCCTCAATTGAGCCCAATGGATACTGCCAGAATTTCCAGAGTCCTACGACCAAAGCGCTTTACATCATGGGCAATCATGAGCCATGGAATGCTGATCCGGCATCTGGACATCAACGATCCCCTGCTGAAGGAGTATCGGACAACGTAGGACTGGCTGGAAGTTCCAGCCAGAGCCTACTCGACCTAGCCTCGACTACGGTGCTCGCAGTCGCAAGGCATTCATGGTCTCCAGCAACTGCACGACGTCCTCAACCACACCCGCATCAAAATCCTCTCGGTCAGCTTCTTCATGGGTGCCTTTGTTCAGGTATCTCCAGACCAATGTCTGCTCGCCAATACCGAGGATCCGAACCAGTGCATCGATTAACGGCTGCTTATCTGCGTGCTCAAACGTGTTGGCTCCTCGCAGCTTTGAACAAATCGAGCCGCAGAGGTTACTCAGGCCAGGTTGATCTCCATCTCGAGCAAGCTGGACGGTTAAGACCCCCTGACTGCATCTTCCCAACCACTTCCAGATTTTCAGCGTGAGCATTTCCAATGCCTGCCGGGAGAACTGGAGTGCGGCTCGATGATCGCCACGATTCACTGCAGCCCTGGCCAACAAAAGGTAGGCCTGTGGTGGGACGTTGCGGATCACCCTCGGGTGATAATTCCCCTGGTGGTGCATGAAGGCATAGGCCAACCATTGATTCTGATCGACGTGATTCTGAATGTCCTTGATGAATTCGTTGCTGTGGCACGTGACGATGATCTGGGTATTCGCGAAGCGTTCGCTCTCGAATAGAGCCTCACGGATCCCTTGCCGATGCTCGTGGTCGATCGCATTGATGGCATCGTCAAAGATCACAGCAGGTGCCTGGATGCTCGATGCCTTGGCCAGCAGGATTGCAAGCCCCAGGCATCGGACATGGCCCTCACTGAGCACCTGGAGGGCATCGACGCGACGTCCTGGTGCACCACAGAAGCACAGTTCGATTCGGCCTTCACCGGTTAATGGCAAGTGCAGCTCGGCGAGCTTGTCTTCCTCTGCATCTCGCACATTGAACTCGTTGTAGAGTGCCAACGCCGGCGCATTCAAGCCAGCCATCAGCGTGCCGGGTAACTCGGATCGATGCCTTCGCAACAGGGCCAAAAACTCAGCATAAGCCACTTGGATTCGCGTCTCGGCGGCAATCAGGTCGCGCTCAGCAGCAGCCTGTGCTATTAGATCGGCGTTCTGCACCTCGAACTCACCGATGCGTTGTCTTGCAGCATCGACAAGCACCTGGACTTGCTGTCTTCTAGCAGCATGTTCGGCCAGTGCAATTCGAACGCCGTTCAGTCGATCTCGCTCAGCAACCTGATTCTGCCTGTGTGCAAGATTCTGCTGAGTGACGGCATCTTCCTGCTCCAATGCTCCAGCCCAATCCACCGCTTGCTGTGCAACTGATGGAGCGCCCTCAATTTGGCTGTAGCCGAGCTTCCACCATGCGGTGTCTACGACCACACCTGGGGCCGCCAGGTAGCGTGATACCGTGCTTTCGCGCTCCGTCCTTGGGGTTGCACGCTGAGCGAAGTGTGCCATGTAAGCGCTCAGTGCATCCGATGCGGCTCTACGTTGCCCTACAGCTGTGTGATATCTCTGCTGCAGCGCCGTCAGCTCACGCATCCGCTCCAGGCCTTGCGCAGCCTTCTGGTAAGGGTCGGTATGCACATGAGGAACCCCTTGCAGTGGCGTATCGCACGCTGGGCAGCGATCTGGCGAAATGGCCCGCACACCTTGGACAGCATTGAACAGCGCCTGGTACGCAACATCGCTAGCTGCCTGAGGGAGTCAGCCGATGGGCTACTCCCACCTCTCCACCTCCAGCGTTATGCCCGTCACACGCAGCGTTGATCTCAGTCAAGGAGGAATTCCCCCCAGCTTGCCACTCTGCGCAAGCTGCAGTTTGATCCTGCTGCTCCTGTTAGCTGGCGGGAAATCATCTACCCGAAATACACCCCTCATGCGTTCGAGGCGCAGGACTGCACGGGTCAATAACTGGGTTCCTTCAGCGAGGGCCATCAGCCCCTCCGGACTTTTGATGAGGTAGGCACATTGGACGTAGATTTTTTCCTCAAGGAGCGCACTGCATTCATCAAACACTACTTTGATGAGGCTTCAGCCCCCTTCATCGAAACCATGCGCAAGATCGACGCGGAAGAGCCACCGTTTGAACCGCCATACTTCGATCCTGAAACCATGCCAGCAGAGCCTGCTTTCCAGGAGGAGTGGCTGCGCGCGCAGACCGGACTTCAGGTTGTGGGGCAGACCTGCGTGTCTATGCTCTCAGAATCCTTGAAAATTTTTTTCGTCACCCATGAAAAAATTGTTGGCTTGGACTGCGAAAAATCGTGCGGAGAAAAAATTTTCAGCAAAGGGTTTATCAAAGGCTATCGAACCTGTTTCGCTAAGCATGGCGTTGACTGGAACCAGTGCCCTGTGGACTTCTCCATTCTGGAGCAGGTGGTGCTCGCTAGGAATGCTAGTCAGCATGCAACGTCTATAACGTCCACGCGGGCAATCCACAATGAAAGAGCCCTTCGGAAGCACCTAAGCCCTCTATTTGTCAGTAGCTACGAGAAGAGTCTTTTGGCTAGCAGAGGCGGCAGCTGGATGATGGCGCCAACTGTTCATGTAACCCGCGATGCGCTTGATGCCGCGATCGATGAGGTGGAGAAACTTGCTGAATGGCTGGAGCAAGACTGAAGCCTGGGAAAGCATCACTGAACAATGATAAGTCGCGAAAAGTCACACAGCTTCTCAGCCATCGCTGTGATCTGCTCGGATTCGGGAAACGCTAGAACCGCTCGCTGCAGCACTGGAGGACGGCGTGCGGATCAGCCGGCACAGGGCCCCACAAACACTTCCCCATCTGAGCAACTTCCCCCGCAGTGAAAACGTTGCTATGGATAATTGCCTGCGTTGAGTTGCCCTTCGCCTGCGATCCAATGCGAACTGGTTATCTCGGTACCACCGCCCTCACCACGGAGGTACACTGAGTTCCATCTGGCTCCAACTCGGCAGCCTTCAGAAATCGCCGTTCTATATCGCACATCCATCCAAGGGTATCGAGGGTATTTTTGCGGGTATATTTCTGTATTTTTGAGTCGTAAGTAGCGGTCTAGAGCCATATCCAAATGTTCTTCGGCGACCCTGACAGTCTTTAGAGGCTTCGCGCATGCTTGTTAGCTGGTCAAAAATATCCTGCACATGTAATCGCCCCTCCGAGTGCGGATGCCAGGCCTCCGGTGGATACGCGCCCTCATGGCGGAGACCGTTAAAACCCTTTAAAGAATCGCCGCATTCAACATGCCTGCCTCACCAAACTTCTTTGGACAACCGCGGCTTCCATGGTAGGACCTGGCTCCCTTCGGCTGATGCGTCATTCGCGTGCTTAATTTACCAGGTAGGCGGAAAGCATCGAGGCCCCCTGAAAGGCCACCATCCAACTCGCTGAACTTTCAGACAGCAATACTGGAAAATACGCGCAAGGAACAATACCCTGCCAAGGATACACCCTAGACAAGTTGATCTGTCAGGGATTGCTTCGTTTCAGACCCCGCGCTGGATGCGTGACCTCGTCCGCTTCCTGCCACTGAAAAGCCAATTCGTCCTGTCAGGCAATATCCGCGACCTCCAGGCCTACGAGGTCGCCCCAGGCACAATCACGGCCCAGAGTTTCAACCAGGCCCTGTGCGACGCCCTGCTCGGATAGTCAGGTCTCAAAATCTTCTAAAGCTTTTCGTCCGCGACTCAGAAAGCGCCAACGACAGCTTTGACTCAATGAAAGTAGACTTTGAGCCGATGACCCTAGGTGATTTTTTAAACGCTCATGCACTACATATCTATGACTCGTTGGAACTCATGCTTGAAAAGTTGTGCACGTCGGTTGGCCCGCCTGCTGGCCGACCGATCGCTGAAAGCAACTGCTGCTAATGTTAATCCTCATATCGTGGTGTTGCGCTGGGATGCAAAGCTGGGCGACGCCATCGTGTCGTCCTTCTTTTACCGCGAAGCCCGCAAGCTTAACGTCCGGGTCACCGTGATCACCGTTGCCGAACTCGCCGAGTTGCATGCCTTGGACTTTGCAGCGGATGAGGTGATGATCACGCATGCAGCGCCCGGCCCTCTCGAACTTTGGCGGCTGGCTCGGAAGCTGAACAGAGTCGATGCCGTGGTACACCTGGTCGGTACAATCCAGCCTGCTGAAATCGTATTCCTTCGATTGCTCAACCCTGCCCTGATCTACTCGCTCGATGACAGCCTGCGCTGCGTCAATCGCAAGTTCGGCGCAGCATCCTGGGGACTGGACACGGCTGCTCGGTATCGCCAGGTACTCGTAGACTTGGGTGCTGCACAGGTACGAGGCGAGTACATCGTACCGTTGCCTGCGCAGTTGCCCGCCCCTGAAGTGGCGCCCCACATTCTTTTCAATCCCTACGCGAGCCGTGCCGAAAAGAGCCTGGCCGCTGAGCGCTCGACTACCTTATTGCAGGCAGTCGCCGAGACCTTTGCGTCACGCACCATCGGTATTCTCAGCAGCCCCGCCACCCTGGCCGATGCCCAACAGTTGGAAGCCAAGGTGGCACGTGCTAACGTCAAAGTGGTGGACGGGTTGGCATCGCCAAGGGATGTCGCCGGCTACCTTTCCCACGCGCAGGTCATCGTCAGCGTCGACACAGCGATCGTGCATATGGCGGTTGGCCTTGGCACCGCCCTGGTGGCCATCTATCCTGCACTAGAAGAAGCATTCAACCCTTGGCTGCCCCCGCCTAGCGCAAGAACCCGCGTGATCTACAGCCAACAGTCGACGGGACGCACCGGCAGAAACATGAACGCATTTCCGAACCACATGGTAATCAATGCGCTCGAGTACCTGCTGTCAGCATCGGACGTCCTGCAACTGGAAGCCAAAATCGTGGCAGGCCTAGGCGTGGCTAGGGGAACTCTGGCTCGTCAGTTGCCACTTATCAGTGAGCACTTCCCTGAAGTTGCGGCCTGTCACCCAGGGACTATCAACGTCACGCTCGATCGACCTTTGCTACTGACAAAGCCAGACCATCGTACGGCCCCCCTGACTTGGACACCCAGCGGAAGAACCACTGAAGTGTTCGACCTGCTGCGTGTAGAACTTGAGCTGGGCTCATCCCCAGCCCGTATCCCGGCTTGGTTGTATGTCGCGCATGGCTCACCGCACCGCGATACGCCGACGGTGCATGAGCTAATCGCTCCCACCCTGGATCTGACTGACATACGTCGCTGCCGACTGCACATACGCGCGGATGCAGTGACACTGCCAACCACCGATCAGCCAATCTCGGCCATCAGCTCCTCAACTTGCGCCAGCCAGTAGTCGAGATTCGTCTCCAAATGCAGGAACAGGTTGGCCAGCAGCGTTCCGCCAGCCAGGAACTCTGCAACCGTCTCAGAACGTACAGAGGTACGCCTGAAGTACGTGTTATAGAGCTTGAGCAGAGCCACATCCCGCTGCAAAAAATCGGCGACGCCGACATCCCGACGTCGCATGACTTCGCAATTGGCGAAGTTGTAGCGCGGATGGTAGCCAGGGTCGACGACCTCGTCCGGGATAATCACAAGGCCATCGTCTCTGCAGGCGACGATATCCTTGATTCGGCCCGGGTTGCCCCAAGTATGTGCACGGGCACTCAAGCCTTGTTGTAACGCCTGTGCGAGCAAGGGGTTGCCTGGTTGTGACGCGAAAAGACACTCGCTGTACCAGTGCAGTTTGGCGCTTATGCCCTGAGGAAAAACCACCTTGCTCGGGTCGCGTAGAAACAGGGTATCGGCATCCACCCAGGCACCACCATAACGGTGTACGAAGGCCATGCGGATGAAGTCACTCTTAGCAATGATGTCCTCGACTCCTGCGGCCAAGCTGAACGCCAACGGCTCGAAGGCCCAGTGTCTTTCGAGTATGTCCGGTCCAAGGTAATTCTCGACCGTGCGCGGGGTGAGCAGCAGCAGTCGATCTCCCAGCGCCCTGCGCATCGATACCAGGGCCAATGCGACATAGGACGGTATGGGTTGCCCTGGCGCATGCTCCCAGTATGTGACGTACGGAACGTTGACATCCCTCATCACAGGTCCGCCCTGCCGACACCATCAAGCAAACCGAGGTTGGTCAGGTAAGACCGGAGCAATAGCAGCGACGGCATG
Organism: Pseudomonas sp. FW507-12TSA; assembly: GCF_058781435.1. NCBI lineage: Bacteria > Pseudomonadati > Pseudomonadota > Gammaproteobacteria > Pseudomonadales > Pseudomonadaceae > Pseudomonas > Pseudomonas sp. FW507-12TSA. The sequence goes on along the minus strand of NZ_JBYSWT010000015.1, from coordinate 69,677 downwards.
CATTGGGCTTGGGCCAAAAACTCGTTGCCCAGAGCGGATTTGTACAGGTCAAGCCATGTGAGCGCCGGTACCTTTGGCAGAAATGCCTCGAGCGCATTCTGGTTGCCCTCTCCAAACACCAGACGTAGCGTGCGCAGGATAGGCCGGTAGCCCGGAGCTGACAGTAATTGTGCCAGGGGATCATCCAACCGCTGAGCGATTGCCACACCATTCAAACGGTCCTCAATCATGGCATCGGTCAACGCCACCCTCGGATCAATCGCTACCGGATAAAGCGCTCTGAATGACTTTGCACCATTGCACAGGGACTCGTACAACACCTTGTCAGCAGTAGAGCCAGTGACAAGTACGTCATCGCCAAAGATCACATGCACTCCGCTCCAGCGGTAGAAGTTTTCGGCAGGAATGACATGATCCTGCACGCGGTTTACCTGCTCACGTTCCTCCAGACTCAGGCTTGCATAGTTCTCACAGGGTGGCGCCAATCTGGGCAGTTTGACATTGATGATGGTGGGTAAAGCCAGATGTGCCAGCTTGAGGTTCACTGCCTCGACCACCATGTCATAGAGAACGTTGGCCGTGGACGGTACGTTGCGCCATCCCGTGGTCATCATCACCACGCAGTCACCACTGGCTTTGGCATCACGAAACATTGCTGTCCATTGCGAGCATGGGTCATCCAGTTCGGCATACAGGTAATCGACCAACCTGCGAGCTAGGTAACTAATGTCGTCAACCCCACCATATTTCGCCCGACTGTAGATCGCTGCAAGTTCACTGGCTTCCTGACCGGTACGCATGTCATAAAAATGGCCCTGTGGGCCCGGCTCCAGGCAGTACAGTGCAGTGCCGCCTAGGATCGTGACGTACTCGCCCATCTCGATCAGACCACGCCTGAGCATATCGGCAGCAAATGCCCTGAATCCATTCTTTACATCATCGCCGCAAGGATGCGCTAACGCCTGATGGAACAGGGAAATTTGAACTTCGTCCGGCGCCTGCAGAACTTCGGACCACGAACGCGCAGCAATGGAGGAAAGCAGAGTCATGTCCGTGCAGCCCCTTGGTTCAATGTAACGGTCGTGCCCACAGCCAGCAGAGTATCGATGTCGACATCGACTCTCCTGCGATCCTTGTAATAACTGATGCGCGATAGCCCTAGCGGCCTCAGCGCGGACATCAGTTCAGCCACGCCCGCGCCTGCGTCCTCAGGCGCATGGGTGTCAGACCCGATGGTGAACGGCACATCGTGGGCGATGAGTTGGGGCAATAGACGTTGCGATGGGTACGACCATAGCCCCTGCACTTCCTGCCTTGTCAGTGGAGACAAGCTCGACTTGCGTAACCCGGAGGCATTCAGCTCGAATGCCATTGCGCTGCGCGCTAGCGGCTTCAACAAGCGCTCGAAGCGACGCAAGAAGACGTCCTCTGGCAAACCGCGCAGCAGGGTGTCGGCATGCCCAATAGCGTCGAACAAGCCGCAAACCACAAGGCCTTCAAGGTAGTCGAAATAGCGATCGAGAAAAGCCTCAGCGGCCAGCCGTGGCAACTCCCAGACTTTGACCATAGCTTCTCCCGGCACATCCACGTAGTGCACCGAGCCGATCGCGAAGTCCAGCGGGTAGCGCGCCATTAGATCACGGGTGAAAGCTTCGGTCCCTGGCATATAGTCGAACTCCAGCCCCTGCAGGAGCGTAATCTGTCCCTGGTACGCCGTCCGCGTTCGCTCGATGTCGGCAAAATAGCGATCAAGCTCGCTCGCCAAGAGTCGGTTGTTCGTATCCACCGGGAACGGCGCATGATCAGTGATGGTGAGGGTGCGCACACCAGCTGCGATGGAGGCACGCACCAGCTCATCGACGGAACCAGTGGCATGCTTGGAGTAAACAGTGTGGCTGTGAGAGTCAATCATGCTGCCTCCCATGCCTGGAGCAAGCCGTCGTGGTTAGCCAGCTCTTTGACCAGCCAGTAAGGATTGTTCACCCGGGCGATGATCGAGCTCACAAGGTCGGGCTGCTCCAGCTGTCTCAGCAGCTCCGTCAGTGGCTGGGTGTAGAGTGCTCGGGCCAGCGGGTTGTGCAACAGGCGGGCCTCCAACCTTGGCCAATCCAAATCGTCGAAATGCATGTTGCCCAGGCGTTGGGTTTCGATACCGTACAGGTACACATCGCCATTGGGCTTGATGGTCACATCCATTCCGTTGGCCTGGGGCGCCTGATTCAGGCTGCCGAAGGTGAAGTGCTTGTTGACCTTGGCTTCGATGGCAGCAATGTAGCTATGCATATTGAGATAGCCCTTGGATGTACCTGCGGCAGGATGCACCAAGTTTTTGTAATCGATGCCAAAACGCTGCTGTCCTACCACAAGCACGTCCTCCAGCGGCCCGACCTCGATGAAGTCCGCCTCGAGCCCCCAATGCTGCAGTTCCTGGACGAGATACTGACGCGTGAAGTTCCTGTCGGTATCGATGGAGCGGAACGAGAAGCTCAGCCCCGACGGCTGACGCTGGTTTAGGTAGTCAAGACTGAATCCATGAGCACGCCATTTGACTTTCTCGATGTGGTGGCTATCGGCACTGAGGCGGATGTTGCAGGTGTCGCCATTGGCAGTCACGATGCGATCGGTCTCATCGTAGAACTCTGCCATCCTGGCGTGTGGGAAGAACCCGCTGGTGATGAACTCGAAGCGCTTGCCTCCATTCGAGAGACCAAGTATTTCGTGGAACACCTTTGCATTGTTAAGCGGCTCGCCTTCGCCGCTGATGGAGATGCGCTTGACCGAAGGTTCGTTGATCAACACTGAGAGGTTCTCCCGCGCCAGTGTTGACAGTTCCATGCTCATGCCCGCCTTATGCTTGTCAGCGTACATACAGAATGCGCAGCCAATGCCACAGATCTGAGTGATGTCGATGTACAGCAAATGGCCTTGAAGTTCCATGTCCAATGTCCTATGAGCTTGACTCTGAGTCGAAGCAAAGTGGTTTCTAACGGGCGCGGGTTGCCGCAGCCACGCTTGCTAGCTGTAGTGGGCTGCCGCCGTGTGTTCAGTAAGGGATGTTGACCTGCAACTGCTGGATCTGTACTGAGTGGGGATGGATGATGTGGGTCAACAAACGGCGCTGCTTGATCGCCGGCTGCTCTGGATAGTCCGCAAAGCGGTCATTGCTGACGATGTAGGCGCCCTGATCGTAAGCGGCTGCGGCGAGCAGGCCTTCGTCCGCCTTGGCATCGTTGCCCATCACCATGACATTGGCCTGAGGGAACAGCGCCCGAAGCTGGGCTTCGTCGGTAGACAAACGGGCACAGATGCCAGGGTCGAATATCAGCCTCACCTTGTAGCTCTCGCAGAGGTGCGGCACCAACGCAGTCAGCGCTTTAAGCCCGATGAAAGTCCCTTTGCCGTTTTCCGAAGGTAGGTAGCACAGGTTGTTGCCATCGATCACCAGCGTCTCGATGTGCTTTTCCAGCAGTCGCATGATGTCCTGCAAGCGCTCCTGCAACTTCTCCACGTGACGCTCGAGCTTACGCCGCTTGACGTTCAGCTCACTGAGCACCGCTTTGGGTTTGCTGTTTTCAAAGAAGCTTTCACAGGCCTGGTGGACCATTGCCCGCGCCTTTGCGCTGTCAGCATTCGACAGTTCCCATTCGAAGCCGCGTGCCTTGGCGATGTCATTATCAATCTGTTCCAATTGCCGCTGGAGGCGTTGCCATTCGCGCGCCACCTCTCCCGCCATAGCTTCCCATTTTTCGCTGGCACTGCGGGTAACCTCCATCAACTGGCGCAGGTGCATCAGCTCCTCGTTCAGGCCTGTAATGGTGGCACTGGTTTCCAGTGGATCGAAGCTACGAAAGCGCCTGAGGTCGGCAGCCAGACGCTGCTCTTCAGGTTCATGGCGGGCCAGTTCGGCATGGGCCTCGCTGCGCGATTGAGACAGCAGTGCGAGTCGTTTTTCCAGTTCAGTGGCTTGATGAAGGGCAACCTTTTGCTCAGGGGATCGCCACAGCATTGCCAGCCAACCTCCCGCCATGCCCTCATGGGTCAATTTGAGCTGGCGAGTCGACTCGATGGTCGAGGTGAGCTTGCCAAGCCGCTGCTTGATCTCAGTGGTGATCCGTTTGCGGTGGGCCAGTTGGCTACTGGCCTGCTCGCAATCAAATGAGCCATACCACTGCGTATCGCCCTGGAGCCTTTGGATATCCTGGTTGATCGAGCCGGCCTTCTGGGTCAGTGCGGCGAGGCGAGCCGCGTGCTCATTGCTGTACATGATCAGTCCTTTCAGTCAAAGGCGATGCTTAGGCATCGCTGTTAGCGTTCCGCTGCCCTGCGCGAAAAGCCGCGCGACCTGCCCACTGCAACGCCACAACTGCGGCGGCACCGGCGGCAAAACAAATGGCGTTGGTTAACAGAAACTCCAGCGGAGAAATCGTTGTGTTCATGTCAGGCTCCTCTGCTCCAGGCGTACGCCGCAATTGCCGCAAAAGCGGCTAACGGCATCGACCGGTTTCGCACAGGCTGGACACACCTTGGCCAGCAGCATCTTCTGGCGCATATGACCGATCTGAATGACGCATGGCACGGTCACTCGGTATGCTGGGCTGGCCAGATCGAAAGCAGTCCACAGGCCAGTGATGGCCCAGCCGACCGGGCCGGCGAGCACAGCCAGCCCCCGGCCCAAACCCGCGCTACCGGCCATCACCACGCCACGCCCAACCAAGCTGCTCATGGTTGCACTGGCAACCACCGCTGCCATGCTGTAGGCGTTTGAGGCGCTCAGGCTGGTGAGCAGTGCAGCCAAAGCACCTGGGCCCATACCTGGGCGATAGCTCGACCCGATCGACTCAAAGAAAGTCACCTTGTCAGCCTCGCTCATACGCCCAACCGACTGCTCGACCACTTTGGAAATAATGGACATTTCCATAATTTCACAGTTGCCCAGGCCGCTCTTGGCTACCCCAACATGCGAAGCCACGTCATTTAACAATTCCTTGTAGGGCACGCCATTGCCGCCACGGAAGACGTTCATCAGCGAGTTACCACCAAAGCGGGTGAGTTCCTCGGCAACCAGACCGCGCTCGTACTCGGTAATCTCGCGATCCTTGGCTGCACTCAGTTGCCGACATGTTGAAGACGACAACGAAATGCGCCCTTTGCCGCTGTCGGTGATGACGTCGATCAGCAATCCGATATCGTCGCTGCTCGCATGGGTCAGAACGTCTACCAGATCAGGGTCCTGGATCATGGACATGGGGTACTTCCTCTGTTGTTCAGTCGATATTGGTCGGGGTATGCGGGGTGCTATCGCTAACCAACGCACCGGCGATGGCCGCGAGCCAGGCCCTGGGCTGAGCAGCACGCACTTGACGCAGCATCAGTGCGTCTAGCTTCAGGCAATTGCGCCGGCGCCACTCATCACGAGCGTTGACGCGGCCGACCTCAGGCGAAGCGCCTACGCCAATAGGACGAACATCAGGATGAACCTTGCATTCGCGCAATATTTTTTCTATCGGATTGCTCAGGGCTAACTTGTCTTCGCTCTGAAGTTTCACCGCAGCAGCCAAATAGTCACTGCTACCCCCTACGGCCTGTCCCAGGGCCAGCCAGTCCTGCGGGCGCATGAGTAGGAAGGCCGGTGGCACACCCAAGACTTTGGCGATACGGGCCAAAGTGTGAAGGTCCGGATTGGGAGCGACATGATCCTGTGGCGATTTCAACGCTCGCAGTGTGCTGCGTGCGATACCAGTTTGACGTTGAATGCAGCTGGCTGTTATCGGACCGGGTCTTCCGCTCTCGCGTTGCTTCCCGCCGACGGCGAGCACTGCGTTGAGGTTTTCGCTGAAGTAATGCCCCAAAGTCTTGGTAGGGGCGGCGGGTAGATGACTGTCCATGCTGATCTTCTCCACATTGCGATGACGGGAGGATAAGCATGGCCATATGCCATTTCAAATGATATCGGAGCGCCAGCACTCCAAGTCAGATCTTTAATGGAGCCCACACGCTCCGTTTTTTTTGCAAATATCAGAAAAACCCTTTGCCACCTTGATAATCCGTTGCAGTCGACTCCAATCCTTAAACAAGTTTGTCCGCCCGGCCGTACGGCCATGGCGGTACAAGGAAACCCAGTGTGCGTCACCTCGATAGCTGTCAGAAATCGCTCGATCGCACATCCTGCTGGGGGTATCGATGGGTATTTCTGGGGGTACATTTCTACTTCTGCTAACCAAAAAACCCGTAATAGAGCCATGTACAAATGCTCTGTGGCGCCCCTGACAGCCTCTAAGGCCACGCCCGGGACTTTCCATCGATCTGCAGGCTCGCTGACCAGATCCCCGCCAGTATCGACCGGCACCATCAATAAGCAGGAAATTTCCTAACCCGAAGCTGGAAAACCTGAGCATGGGGCAATACCCTGCCACCACCGCCCAAGGTTACGAGCTGAAACATGTCAGGGAATACACCGTTTGAAAGCCCACGTTGGATGCGTGACCTGGTCCGCTTCCTGCCACTCAAGAGCCAGTTTGTCCTGTCCGGCAATATCCGCGACTTGCAGGCCAGCGAGGTGGCCCCCGGCACGGTCACGGCCCTGAGCTTCAACCAGACCCTTTGCGACACCCTGCTCGCGGCCGGCTACGCCCATGTACTGACGTGGGACCCGGTGACCGGCATGCGCGCCATCGGCAAGCCGGACAGCGATCCGGCGGCGGGCCAGACCCTGCTCAAGGAGCTGGGCCTGACCCCGGTGGATGGCGCCGCCCCGGCAGGCCCCGATCTCTTGGCCGCCACCGTGCAGCGCCTGGTGAATCGCGCCGGCCCGCCGATTGCCCTGGTCATCGACTTCGCTTCGCGCCTGGTGGTGCGCAACGATTCCCTCAGCGCCGCCGAACACCAGCTGTTCACCCAGGCCCTGGTGCACTCCCACCAGGCCCGCAGCCGGCCGCTGCCGGAGCTGCGCAAACCCTTCTTCAATACCCTGCTGTGGCTGGTGGAAAAGGAAGGCGACCTGCCCGACTGGCTGCTGGTGGACAACCCGCGGCTGCGGCACATTCCGGTATCCCGGCCCGACCAGCTGACCCGCCGCGCCCTGGCCCCGGCCCTGCTCAAGAGCCTGGCCGGCAGCCAGGAAGCCAGCGAGGACAGCACGCGCGAGGCGGTGGATGCCTTCGTGCAGAATACCGAAGGCCTGCTGCTGCTCGATCTGAGCGCCATCGCCCAACTGGCACGGGTCGAGGGCGTGGCCATGGAGCAGATCGCCGATGCCGTGCGCCGCTACAAGATCGGGGTCACCGAAGATCCCTGGCTGCGCATCGACCGCCAGCAGATCCGCCAGGCCGATGAACGAGTGCACCAGCGGGTCAAGGGCCAGGATCATGCGGTGACCCACATGCTGGACATCGTCAAGCGGGCGATGACCGGGGTCGGCGCCAGCCGCAAGGGCAACCGGCCCCGGGGCGTGGCCTTCCTCGCCGGTCCCACGGGCGTGGGCAAGACCGAACTGGCCAAGACCATCACCAGCTTGCTGTTCGGCGATGAAAGCGCCTATATCCGCTTCGACATGTCGGAGTTCAGTGCCGAGCACGCCGACCAGCGCCTGATCGGCGCGCCGCCCGGTTATGTCGGCTACGACGTGGGCGGCGAGCTGACCAACGCCATCCGTGAAAAACCCTTCAGCGTCGTGCTGTTCGACGAAATCGAGAAGGCCCACCCGCGCATCCTCGATAAATTCCTGCAGATCCTCGACGACGGCGTGCTCACCTCCGGGCGCGGCGACCGGGTGTATTTCTCCGAGGCGCTGATCGTGTTCACCTCCAACCTGGGCATCTATCGCCAGGGCGACAACGGCGAGCGCGTTGCCAATGTGCTGCCCGGCGAACCCTTCGAACAGATGCAGGAGAAGGTCCACAACGAGATCGACCGCTACTTCAAGCTGGTGCTGAACCGCCCGGAGATCCTCAACCGCATTGGCGAGAACATCATCGTCTTCGACTTCATCCGCGAGGATGTGGCGATCCAGATCTTCGAGCAGATGGTCGACACCACCTTCAAGGACCTGCAACAGCAACAGGCGTTGTTCATCGAATTGAGCCCCCAGGCCCGCCAAGGCCTGCGCACGCTGTGCCTGCATGACCTGTCCAATGGCGGCCGGGGCATTCGCAACCAGCTCGAGGCGCGCCTGCTCAATCCATTGTCCCGGGCCCTGTTCGACCAGGATGCGCAGCCGGGCGAGCGTTTCTCGATCACCGCGCTGGACGTCGGCGGGCTGCTCATGGAACGCCGCTGAAGATGCAACTGAGCCTGTCGCGGGTGCATTTCCCGGTCACCACCCTGGGCCCCGGGCGGCGCCTGGGCATCTGGTTCCAGGGTTGCAGCATCCGCTGCCCCGGGTGCATTTCCGCCGATACCTGGGGACCGGGCCAGCGGCGCCTGGACATCGACCAGCTGCTCACGCAACTGGTGCCCTGGCTGCGCGAAGCCGACGGCATCACCCTGTCCGGCGGCGAGCCCTTCGATCAGTTCGAGGCCCTGCTGCTTTTACTCCAAGGGCTGCGCCGCCAAAGTCCGGTGGACATCCTGGTCTACAGCGGCTATCCGCTGGAGCGCCTGCAACCCCAGCTACGCAAGGCCCAGGGCCTGATCGACGGGCTGATCAGCGACCCCTACGAGGAACGCCTCGAACAATCCCTGGCGCTGCGCGGCAGCGACAACCAGCGCCTGACCCTGCTCACGCCCCTCGGCCATGCGCGCCTGGCGTCCTACGAGCGTCCACTGGAAGCCGCCGACAAGGCCCTGGACCTGATGTTCGACGCCAATGGCAGTGTCTGGATGGCCGGCATCCCCCGACGTGACGACCTGCTGCACCTGCGCGACCTGCTGCAGGAGCAAGGCCACCAAATACAGACCAGTGCGCACCGCCACTGAATGGAATTCTCCCGATGATTCGCTTCTGCCCCAATTGCCAGACCGAACGCCCGCTCCAGGAGCTGTTCTGCGAAGGCACCGTCGACCAGCACCCTTGCAACTGGGACCTGGCCGGCGAACCGCTGCGCGCCGACGGCTGGCGGCCCCAGCTCATCGTCACTCAAGACGCCCTGCCCCAAGATCCCATGCACCGGCACGGCCCAGGCCAGGGTAGTCCAGGCCAGGACAGCCCGCCGCCAGATGCCCCGGCCCAGCCCGAGACCACCGCGCCAGGCCTGGTTTGCAGCAACGGCCATGCCATGGAACCAGGCGACTTGATGTGCCTGGAGTGCGACGCGTCCCCGGCCCAGGACCAGGCCCTGGACCAGGTCCCTGGCAACGCGACGCCTGGGCCGGCACTTCCTGATGCCGAGGTCGACCCGGCCAGCCCCAGCCAGACCCTGATCGACGGCTGGGCGTTGATCCGCCAGATCAGCAGCACCGACGGCGTGCGCGAACGCTACCTGGCCAGCCACCAGGCAACGCTACTCCAGGCGGTGTTGACGCTCTACCGCCCCGGCGCCGAACCCGACCCGGCGATCTACGACGTGATCCGCCGCCTGCCCCGTGCGCATGTGCCCGAGATCATCGCCACCGGACGCTGGGACGGCCGGGCCTACGAGGTCATCGAAGAGCTCAGCGGCGGCACCCTGGCGGACCTGGGCAGCATCATTCGCGACGCCGACAGCGTGCGCCATGTGGTCCGGGAACTGGGCCAGGCGCTGCATGCCTTCAACGAAGCCGGGCTGCGCCATCGCGACCTGCGCCCGGCCAGCCTGCTGGTACGCGCCCGCGAGCCGCTGGACCTGGTGATCAGCGGCTTCGGCTCGGCGCGCCTGTCGGAGTTCGACCTGGATATCGTGTCGCCCCTGGAAACCAGCCGCTACATGGCCCCGGAAGCCATCGCCGGCGGGGTAGCCGCGGCCTCGGACTGGTGGAGCCTGGGGATGATCCTGCTCGAGCAGTTGACCCAGGGCGCCTGTTTCGAAGGCATCCATGCCAATGCCTTCCTTATTCATGTACTGGCCAACGGGGTGCCGATCCCCGATGACCTGGACCCGGGGCTCGACCTGTTGCTGCGCGGGCTGCTGGCCCGGGACCGGCACCAGCGCTGGCAGTGGCCCGAGGTCGAGGCCTGGCTCGATGGCCATCCGGTCGCGGCGCCGGCCTCGTCGTTCCAGGAGCGCGACGACGGCGAAGGCGCCACCTTGCAGTTGGGCCAGCGCCACTACCACAAACCCCGGGTGTTCGCCCTGGCCGCGGCCCAGGCCGAACACTGGGCCCAGGCCCTGGACCACCTGCTGCGCGGGGTGATCGTGACCTGGGCCGAACAGCTCGGCCTGCCCTCCTCGCTGCTCGCCGGCCTGCGCCAGGTGGTCCAGCATGACGGCCTGGAAGACGACTTGCGCCTGATGCTGGCGCTCAAGCTGCTCAATCCGCAAGTGCCGCTGATCCATCGCGGCGACATCGTCACCCCAGGCTGGTTGCTCGAACACCCGTTGGAAGGCTACCGGCTGATCAGCGGTTCGGTTCCCGATCTGCTGGAGCAGCTGCAGACCGACAACTGGCTGTCACGCCTCAAGCTGCGCGCCGAGCAGGTGCGCCAGCGCGCCCTGCACCAGCAGGTCGAACTGGTGGAAGAGACCCTGCGCATCTACCTGCTGTCGACCTCTCGCGCCAGGCTCGCCACCCAGTGGCAGGAGCGCCAGCGCCTGCTGCCGGATACCGAGCATCCTGGCCTGGCCTACCTGTCGGAACGGCGAGTGATCGCCGAAGAAGACCTGATCGTGCTGCTCAGCGCCGCCATCGAGCAATTCCGCTCGGCCGACTCGATCATCCAGGAAGCCACCGAGCTGGCCCAGCGCACCGAGGTCGGCTGGTTCGACAGCGAGCAAGCAAGCGCACTGCTTGAGCACCCGCGCCAGGAACTGTACCGCAGCGTCGACGAACGCATCCGTGGTTTTGCCCGCAGTGGCGTGCCGGCGGTGGATGAGTGGGCCGAGCAGTTTCGCCTGGAACGGCGCATGCCCCTGGCCAAGGTCCTGGTGCTGCTGGCCATTCCCGAGAGCCAGTGGCTGGAGCCGCAAAAGCAGCACTACGTATCGCAGATCCTCGACTTCTTCGAAAAGAAGGTGGTCACCGCGGTGATGCGCGGCCCGCTGGTGCGCATGAACATCGGCAAGACCACCGCCCGCGTCGACCTGGCCGAATTGCACAGCGAACGCCGCCCCGCCGCCGCCCTGCTCGACCACCTGCTGCAACGCAACGAGCGCGCGGTGAACCTCGACCCGGAATGCTTCCAGGCCGATCCGCGGATCGAGGCCCGACTGCATGCGCTGTACCGCCAGAGCGCGTTGTACAAGCGCGATACCGGCATCGACGGTCTCTACCTGGGCTTCCCCTTCTTGCTCAGCCGCGATCCGCGCGGCAACGCCCGCCCGCGGATCATCCCGTTGCTGCTGTGGCCGGTGAAACTGCTGCTGGAGCTGGGCCAGCGCGGCAACGCGCGGCTGGCCTTCGACGGCGAACGCGAAGAGGTGCGCCTGAACCCCGCGCTGGACAGCGTGCTCGGCGCCGAGACCTGCAAACTCTGGCGCAAGACCGCCGATGAATTGCTCGGCCGTTCGTCCATCCGCACCAGCGACGTGATGGATGCCTTCGGCATGCTCGCCGGCGTACGCTCGCGCACCTTCGCCAGCCTACCGGCCGGCACGGTGGAGGTCGCGCCCTACCAGGACGAACTGGCCTGCGCGGCGGTGCTGTTCCACGTCACCTTCATGGGCCAGGCCATTGGCGAGGACCTGCGCCAGCTCAAGTCGCTGTCACCCAACGGCACGGGCCTCGAGACCGCCTTGCGCCTCAGGAATGGCGAGGACGAACAGCCACCGGCCGATCCCGGGGAGCTGCAGCGCTATTTCACCGTGGCCAGCGACCCGTCCCAGGAAGCGGCGGTGCTCCAGGCCCGGCAAGGCCCCGGCCTGCTGGTGGAGGGGCCTCCCGGCACGGGCAAGAGCCAGACCATCGTCAACATGGTGGCCGACGCCATCGGCCGCCAGCGCAGCCTGCTCATCGTCTGCCAGAAACATGCGGCGCTGGAGGTGGTGCATAAACGCCTGGTGGCCGAAGGGCTTGGCCAGCGCATCGTCATGCTCAACGACGTCAACCGCGACCGCGAGCCGATCATCCGCAGTATCCGCGAGCAGCTGGAGGCCCTGTTCGTCGCTGGCGGCGACAGCCAGGGCTGGTTGCGCCAGCGTGAACAGACAGCGGCGCGCATCGAGGCCCTCGAGGGCGAGCTCGATCGCTACCACCAGAGCCTGCATCACCCGGACCCGGCCAGCGGCCTGAGCTATCGCCGCCTGTTGGGCGAGCTGATCGAACTGGAAGATGGCCCCGCGCCCCTGGAGTTCCCGGCCCTGCGCCAGCACCTGGCGCCCCTGGACCCCGCCAGCCTGACCCGCCTGGAAGAGCGCTGCGCGCCGCTGGTTCGCCTGTGGTTGCCGGCACGCTACGAAGGCAGCCCCCTGGCGCAGCTGCAAGCCTTCGCCGCCGATCGCCCGACCCTGCAAGCCTTCGACGACAACCTGCGGGACTTCGCCCAGGCCGAGGCCGATCGCCAGGCCACGCTGCAAGCGCATCCGGCCAGTTTCGAGATCGACGACCCCGCGCCCTACCGCGCATGGATGGCGGCACACGTCGCCACCTTGCTCGCCCTGGAGCCGCAGCAGCGGCTGCGCCTGGCCCGCTGGCTACCGCTGTTCCGCCTGCGCGAGCATGAACCGCTGCCCCGTGGCGAGGCGATCCTCGACGAGCTGCGGCAATTGCAGCAGCAACTGCGCCAGTTGCCGGAAGATCGCTACCAGGCGGCGCTGTCGCCCGCCCTGGGGCTGATCGACCACAAGCGCCTCGGCAGCCTGGGCCAGGATTGCGCCAAGGTCATGGCCGCCCGTTCCTGGTGGTCGCGGATCAACCCCTTGCACCTGCTGCGCCGTGGCCGGCTGCGCGAGTTCCTGCAGGAACGGGGTGAAAACCGGGTCGAGGAAGTCCTGCCCGCACTGCACGCGGCCATCGACCTGGAGCGCCAATGGCGCCCGCTGCGCGCCGAACTCACGGCCCTGCAACGGGAGCTGGGACTGGACGCCCCGGCCCCCGAAGCCGGCCTGGAGCTGAGCGCGACAGTCACCCACGACATCCGCCAGCTGCTGGAGATCCAGGTCCTGGCCCAGGCCCTGGCCCAATCGCCCCGCGCCCGCCAGGCCGACGCTGCGGTGCTCAGCGGCGACAAGCGCGATTTCGAAGCGTTGCTCGGTGACCTGGACGCCTCGCTGATTCGCCAGGGCGTACGCCAGACCAGCCTCGACCAGCTCAAGCTGCTCGGCCACTGGCTGGGCGCCGAACTGCTTGGGCAACTGCAACAGGCTATCGAGCACAACCAGAGCAACGAGTTGCCCCTGGCCCGCCTGCAACAAGCCCTGCCCTGCCTCGGCGCCTACCAGGCGTTCCGTGGCCGAGCCAGCCTGCTGGGCCCAGAGGAGCTGGAGCTGCTGGCCCTGCTACGCCAACGCCAGGCGCAATTGGACGCCCTGGCGCCCGAGCAACTGGAAGCCGCCGTGCGCCGCCTGCTGAACCGCGAGGCGCGGCTGGGCTGGAAGCACCGCATCGAGCAAGCCAACCCCGAGTTGCTGTACGGCCAGGACGAAACCCAGGCCAAGGTCGCCAGCCTGGCCCAGGCCGATACCCGCATGCGCGAACTCAACCGCGAGCTGCTGGCCAAAGGCATCGACCCCTCACGCCTGGGCAATCGCAAGCAATGGGAAGACGTGACCCGGCTCACCGGCAAGCGCTCGCGGCGCCTGCGCGAATTCATCGAGCTGGGTGCTCCGCTGGGGCTGATGAACCTGCGCCCGGTGTGGCTGATGAACCCGGACGTGGCCAGTCGCGTGCTGCCGCTCAAGGCCGGCCTGTTCGATACCGTGATCTACGACGAAGCCTCGCAGATGCCGGTGGAGTTCGCCCTGCCGACCCTGTTTCGCGGGCAGGTCACGGTGGTCAGCGGCGACGAGAAGCAGATGCCGCCGACGGCGTTCTTCTCCAGCCGGGTGGAAAGCGACGAAGCCGAACTGTTCGACGGCGACGAACCCGACGCAGAAGCCGACCAGGAGCAACGCGAGGCCTTCGAAGACAACTGGAACCGCCGGGAGATCAAGGACTGCCCCGACCTGCTGCAACTGGCGCGCAATGCCCTGCCCAGCACCACGTTGCAGATCCACTATCGCTCCGCCTACCGCGAGCTGATCGGCTTCTCCAATGCCTCGTTCTATGGCAACCGCCTGAATGTGCCCGTGCGCCATCCACAAGCCAGCATCGAGCGGGTCAAGCCGCTGGAGCTGATCCAGGTCGAAGGCCTGTACCAGAACCAGAGCAACGCCCAGGAAGCCGAGCGTGTCGTGCAGTACCTGGCCGAGCTGTGGCGCCAACCCTACGAAGAGCGCCCCTCGGTCGGCGTGGTGACCTTCAACCGCAAGCAGGCCGAGCTGATCGAGGAACATCTGGAGGCCCACGCCGCCCAGGACGAGATGTTCCGCAGCGCCTACGCCCAGGAGCGCGAACGCAGCGAGGACGGCGAGGACATGTCGGTATTCGTCAAGAACGTGGAGAACGTCCAGGGTGACGAGCGCGACGTGATCGTCTTCTCCTCGACCTTCGGCCGCAACAGCCAGGGCACCTTCCGCCGCAGCTTCGGCGTACTTGGCCAGACCGGCGGCGAACGGCGCCTGAACGTGGCGGTCACCCGCGCACGGCACAAGGTGGTGATGATCACCTCGATGCCCATCGGCGACATCTCCGACATGCTCAATACCCACCGTGCGCCGGCCAGCCCCAGGGACTACCTGCAAGGCTACCTGGAATACGCCCGGGCGCTGTGCGCCGGGGAGTTCGCCTACACCGGCAAGCTGCTCGACCGGCTGCAGACCGACCGCAGCGACCTGCAACGCGACCAGGGCCAGGATCGCGACGGCTTCGCCAGGATCGTCGGCCAATACCTCCAGGCCCAGGGCTGGCAGGCCGCGCCGGCCAGCGAGGGCGACGCCTTCGGCCTGGACTTCGCCATCGAAAACCCCGGTACCGGCACCTACGCCATCGGCATCGAATGCGACGCCCCCAGCCACGCCCTGCTGGAACGCGCCCGCGCACGGGAGATCTGGCGCCCGTCGGTCCTGCGCCGGGCGATCCCGCATATCCACCGGGTGTCGTCCCAGGCCTGGTACCACGACGGCGACAACGAACGCGCCCGTCTGCGCGAGGCCATCGAACGGGCACTGCCGTCCGCCCAGCCAGGTCCGGTCACGGCCCCTTCCAGCGATACGGAGATCTGCCCATGAGTGGTCCCAAGGTTGTGCGGATCGTCACCCGCGAAGAAATCATCGCCCTGTGCGAGGGGCACCTGCAGCGCCTGGAACAGGCCATGGCCCGCTGGGAAGCCCAGGCCGCCAGGCTTGGCGAATTGAACGAGGAACAACGCAATGCCACCCGCGCCCGCGCTGAGCGCCTGCGCGCCCTGCTCGGCCAGGAACAGTTCGCCCGATTGCAGAGAGCCGTGCCGATCGAGATCGAGTACCTGCGCCGCGACCAGACAGAACGCGAGGAACGCGCGGTGCTGCGTGCGACCGAACAACGCCAGCGCCAGCGCCGCCAGCAAGAAAATGCCGCGACCCTGCTCGGCGCCCTGCGCGCCGCACAGGCAGCGGTTGCGCCCGAGCTGTTGCAAGACGTGGCGCGCCTGGCCGAAGGCACCGACCTCGCCCATGCGCAGCAGGTCCTGGCCCAGGGCTTCAGCCAGCTGGCCAGGGTCGACGAGACGGACAGCTTGAGCGAGCGCCAACGCGAACTGGCCCGGCAACTGCGCGAAGAGACACCCCAAGCCAGCCTCGAACAGTGGATCGCCGCGCAACAGCCAGCCGAGCGTGATCCGCGCCTGCAACGCATCGACCGGCATATCGCCGAACTGCAACTGCTCCAGGGCGCGCCAGCCGCGACCCCGTTCCTGCAACGGCTGGCCCGGGCCGAAGCCCAGGAGCAGGCGCAGCAGCGCAACCTGTTGCTCGACAGCCTGGTGATCGAACTGGCCGAGGCCACGCGCGACTTCCAGCAGCGCCGCGAGCTGCTTGGCCAGGTTCAGGACCTGGCCAGCGAACTCCATACCCATGCCACGATCGATCACGCGGCCCTGCTGCGCCAGGTCGCCGAGTGCCACGAGCACAGCGACCTGGCGCTGCTGCAAGCGCTGAAGTCCGAATGCGAGGCCGCGCTCACCGCTGTGCTACAGGCCCAGGCTGCGCTGGCCCGGCGCCAGGCCATGCTCGAGGGGCTGGCGCGGCTCGGCTACGAGGTTCGCGAAGGCATGGCCACCGCCTGGGCCGAGTCCGGCAAGGTGGTACTGCGCAAGAGCGCCACCCCAGGTTACGGCGTCGAAGTCGGTGGCAAGGCCGACAACGGCCGCCTGCAGGTGCGCGCGGTGGCCCTCGACCCACAGCGGGACAAGGGGCGCGATCGGGATATCGAGACGATCTGGTGCAACGAATTCCAGCGCCTGCAAGCGCTGCTCAAGGACAGCGGCGGCGAACTGCTGATCGAACGCGCTTTGGGGGTGGGTGAGGTGCCGCTCAAGGAAGCCACGGTCATGGACGAGGAACGAGAAGCGGCGAACCTCCAGCAGCGGACGCTTTGAGCCTAGCGTCCAGCAGCGCTTGCGCCACGTCCCGGGGTTTCCCGCCTCCCGGCACGGCCCCTAACCCTCCAGCAACAGGTGCCGGGGCGGGGCCTTGGCCACATGCTGCAGCACCGCCAGGGTCGCGGAGATCGCCTCCTGCGGGTGCGGGTTGTCATGCAGGCATTCATACAACAGGCCGGTAATGGCGATGCAACAGAACTCCAGCACCCCCGGCACATCGAGGCTGGGCGGCAGTTCCTGGCGCGACACGGCGCTTTCCAGCAGCCGCCGCAGGTGATGCTGGAGCAGCCCCCTGACCCAGTCCAACCGCCGCTGATGGGTGCTGGGGTCGCTGCCGCAGGCGCCCTGGTACAACATGATTTCCGAAAGACGGCGCGGCCCCTCGCCACTGACGGTGGCCACCAGGTCGTCGTGCAGCCGTTGCCAGCCGCGGTGGAAATCCACGGCTTGCGGCCGGTCGTTCTCCAGGGGCAGGGTCTGTTCGCTGAACAGCGCATCGAGCAGGTGCTGCTTGCCCTTGAAATGCCAGTAGATCGCCCCCCGAGTGACCCCGGCCTGCCGGGCGATCTGTTCCAGGGTGGTGCTGGACACCCCTTCCCGGGAGAACAATTCGCTGGCTGCCTCCAGGATCCGGCGACGGGTGCGCGCGGCCTCGGCTGCGGTCTTCCTGGCCATGGCCGGGGCTAGTCCTGGACCACGCGGGGAGTCCGGCCGATCATCTCCTCGATCGTCTGCTTGCACGCCTGCAAGGCCTGCTGGAACGCCTCGCCCCTGGCCGCCGCCCGTGAATTGGGGGCGACGATGGAGATCGAGTAATGGCCAAGGTAGGTGTCCAGCAGCACTGCGTAGGAACACAGGCCCTCGATGTACTCATCCTGGTCATTGGCCGCGCCACGGTCCTTGATGGCCCGCAACTGTTCCAGCAGGGCCGCACGCCCCAGGCTCTTGGGGGTGCACACGGGCAACGGATCGGGCAGCAGCGCCTGCTGGGCTTCGCTCGACAACTGCGCCAGTAGCACCTTGCCGCCAGAAGTGGCCGTGGCCGGCACATGGATGCCGATGGGGAACACCACGCGCAACTCACGCTCGGCGACGATGCGATCCAGCACATAGACCTTGTCGCCAGACAGCGACGCCAGGCAGGTCGATTCCTGCACTTCCTCGGACAGGGCGCTCAGGTACGGCCTGACCAGGGAAATGATATCGACCTGGGCCTGGGTCACCAGTTGGCCGAAGGCCGGGCCCAGGCGAAAGCCACCAGCCGGGCCCAGGGTCTCGACCAGATGCTCCACGCACAGGGCATTGATGATGCGCTGCACCGTCGAGCGCGGCAGTTCCACCACCTGGGCGATGGCCCCCAGGCTCAAGCCCTGGGGGTTGCTGCCCAAGGCCCGCATGACCGACGCGGCCCGCGCGATGACCTGTATCCCGCCGTGCTTGGCGCTGCTTTCTTCCGAATCATTCATACGACTCCTTGGGGCTGGCCGCGAGGCCGTCGTGCCGGGTTCTGTGGATTGGCCGCCACTCTAGTGGCAAGCGGCCGATCAGGCCAGCCGAGCAAATCCGAGCTTGCATTCGCTGAATCTCATGGTGGTACACTGTATCGCAATACGGACCACAAGTCGTAATTTTTGACTATTCAGCCCCACAACAGGAGACGAGCGTGAGACTCAAGCAAGCTTTGTGTGCGCGGCCTTTCATTCCCCTGGCGGCCTTGTGCCTACTGGCCGGTTGCGGCGCCAAGGAGACGGAAATGGCTGCCGCCCCCGCGCCGGAGGTCGGCGTCTATATCGCCAAGGCCCAGGCACTGACCCTGACCACCGACCTGCCGGGCCGGACCTCGGCCTATCGCGTCTCGGAAGTCCGGCCCCAGGTGTCCGGGATCCTCCAGCGCCGGCTGTTCGCCGAAGGCGCCGAGGTCAAGGACGGCCAGCAGCTGTACCAGATCGATCCGCGCACCTACCAGGCCCGCCTGGCCCGGGCCGAGGCCAGCCTGCTCACCGCGCAGAACCTGGCCCAGCGCTACGAGCGCCTGCTCAAGACCAACGCCGTCAGCCAGCAGCAGTACGACGATGCCCTGGCCACCTGGAAACAAGCCCAGGCGGACGCACAGATGGCCCGTATCGACGTGCAATACACCAAGGTCCTGGCACCGATTTCCGGACGTATCGGGCGTTCGGCCGTCACCGAGGGCGCACTGGTGACCAACGGCCAGGAACAGGCCCTGGCCACCGTGACCCAGCTCGATCCGATCTATGTCGACGTCAACCAGCCCATCACCAAGCTGCTGGGCCTCAAGCAGGCCCTGGAGTCCGGGCGTTTGCAGGCCAGCGGCCCGGACCAGGCGCAAGTCAGCCTGACCCTGGACGACGGCACCCCCTACCCGCTCAAGGGCACCTTGAAGTTCTCCGAGGTCAGCGTCGATCCCACCACCGGTTCGGTGACCCTGCGCGCCGAGTTCCCCAACCCCGACCGCAAGCTGCTGCCGGGCATGTTCGTCCATGCCCAGCTCAAGGAAGGCGAGCAACAGGCCGCCATCCTGATCCCGCAACAAGCGGTCGGCCGGGATGCCCGCGGCGTACCCACCGCCTGGGTGGTCAAGGCCGACGACACCGTCGAGCAACGTGAACTGCAGACCCTGCGCACCGTGGGCAACGCCTGGCTGATCGGCGCCGGCATCGCCGACGGCGAGCGGGTGGTCACCGAAGGCGTGCAGCGCGTGCGCAGTGGCCTGACCGTCAAGCCGGTGGCGGCCGGCAACGTCAAGCTGGTGGCCGAGTTCGGTGCCGCCGCTGGCCCCCAGGCCCATTGAGGAGTCACTGATCCATGTCCCGTTTCTTCATCGACCGGCCGATCTTCGCCTGGGTGCTGGCCATCGTCGCGATGCTCGCCGGCGCCCTGTCGCTGCTGAAGATGCCCGTCAGCCAGTACCCCAACATCGCCGCACCCGCGGTCTCGATCCAGGTCAGCTACCCCGGCGCCTCGGCCAAGACCGTGCAAGACACCGTGGTCCAGGTCATCGAACAGCAACTGGCCGGGCTTGACGGCTTTCGCTACATGTCCGCCGAAAGCAACGCCGATGGCAGCATGAACATCATCGTCACCTTCGAGCAGGGCACCAACCCCGACATCGCCCAGGTCCAGGTGCAGAACAAGCTGCAACTGGCCACCCCGCGCCTGCCCGAGGAGGTCCAGCGCCAGGGCCTGCGCGTGGTGAAGTACCAGATGAACTTCTTCCTCATCGTCGGCCTGGTGGACAACACCGGCAAGCTGGACAACTTCGACCTCGGCAACCTGATCGCCTCGCAGTTGCAAGACCCGATCTCGCGGATCAACGGCGTTGGCGACTTCCAGCTGTTCGGCTCGCCCTATGCCATGCGCATCTGGCTCGACCCCGGCAAGCTCAACAGCTACCAGCTGACCCCGGGCGACGTGGCCCAGGCCATTCGCGAGCAGAACGTGCAGGTCTCCGCCGGCCAGCTCGGCGGCCTGCCGACCCGTTCCGGCGTGCAGCTCAACGCCACCGTGCTGGGCAAGACGCGCATGACCAGCGTCGCCGATTTCGAGGAGATCCTGGTCAAGGTCAAGGCCGACGGCTCGCAAGTGCGGGTCAAGGACCTGGGCAACGTCAGCCTGTCCTCGGACAACTTCGCGATCTCCTCCAAGTACAAGGGCAAGGAATCGGCCGGCCTGGCCCTGCGCCTGGCCAGCGGCGGCAACCTGCTGGAGACGGTCAAGGCGGTCAAGGCGGTGCTGGAGAAGCAGAAGGCCTACCTGCCCGAGGGCGTGGAGGTCATCTACCCCTACGACACCACCCCAGTGGTGCAAGCGTCGATCCATTCGGTGATCCACACCATCTTCGAAGCCGTGGCCCTGGTGTTCCTGGTGATGCTGCTGTTCTTGCAGAGCATCCGCGCCACCCTGATCCCGACCCTGGCGGTGCCGGTGGTGCTGCTGGCGGCCTTCGCCCTGCTGCCCCTGTTCGGCCTGAGCATCAACGTGCTGACCATGTACGCCATGGTCCTGGCGATCGGCCTGCTGGTGGACGATGCCATCGTGGTGGTGGAGAACGTCGAACGCTTGATGCATGAGGAGGGCCTGTCGCCGCTGGAGGCGACACGCAAGTCGATGCAGCAGATCTCCGGTGCGCTGATGGGCATCGGCATGGTGCTGTCGGCGGTATTCGTGCCCATGGCCTTCTTCGGCGGCTCGGCCGGCATCATCTACAAGCAGTTCGCGGTGACCATCGTGGTCTGCATGGGCCTGTCGGTGCTGGTGGCGCTGATCTTCACCCCGGCCCTGTGCGCCACCATCCTCAAGGCCCCCAAGGGCGATGCGCACCACGAGAAGAAAGGCTTCTTCGGCTGGTTCAATCGCACCTTCGACCGCAGCACCCAGCGCTTCGAGCGCGGCGTGGGCGGCATGCTCAAGCATCGTGGGCGCTACCTGCTGGCCTTCGTGCTGATCACCGGCGGCACGGGTTTCCTGTTCACCCAGATTCCCAAGGCGTTCCTGCCCAACGAAGACCAGGGCCTGATGATGGCCGAGGTGCGCATGCCGCTCAACGCCACGGCCGAACGCACCGAAGCGGTACTCCAGGAGGTCAAGGACTACCTGGTCAACGAGGAAGGCGAGCGCGTCGAGCACGTCATGACCGTCAACGGCTTCAACTTCGCCGGCCGCGGGCAGAACTCCGGGCTGGTGCTGGTGGTACTCAAGGACTGGGCCGTGCGCAAGGCCGCAGGTGAGGACGTGTTCAGCGTCGCCCGCCGCGCCAACCAGCGCTTCGCCAAGATCAAGGACGCCACGGTGATGGCCTTCGTGCCGCCGGCGATCCTGGAGATGGGCAACGCCATGGGGTTCGACCTTTTCCTGCAGGACAACTCCGGCCTCGGGCACGAGGCGCTGATGGCCGCGCGCAACCAGTTCCTCGCCCTGGCGGCGCAGAACCCCAAGCTGCGCTCGGTACGCCCCAACGGCAAGGACGACGAACCGCAGTTCCAGGTGCGCATCGACGACGAGAAGGCCCGCGCCCTGCAGGTCAGCATCGCGGCGATCAACGAAACCATGAGCGCGGCCTGGGGCTCGATGTACGTCAACGATTTCATCGACCTGGGCCGGGTCAAGCGGGTCTACCTGCAAGGCGTGGACAGCTCGCGGATATCCCCGGAAGACTTCGACAAATGGTACGTGCGCAACAGCCTGGGGCAGATGGTGCCGTTTTCCGCGTTCGCCACCGGCGAGTGGATCTACGGCTCGCCCAAGCTGGAACGCTACGGTGGCATTCCCGCGGTGCAGATCCTCGGTGAACCGGCGCCCGGCTACAGCACCGGCGACGCGATGCTGGCCATCGCCCAGATCATGCAGCAGCTGCCGGCGGGCATCGGCCTGAGCTACAACGGCCTGTCCTACGAGGAGATCCAGACCGGCGACCAGGCGCCCATGCTCTACGCCCTGACCGTGCTGATCGTGTTCCTGTGCCTGGCGGCGCTGTACGAGAGCTGGTCGGTGCCGGTGTCGGTGATGCTGGTGGTGCCGCTGGGTATTCTCGGTGCGGTGCTGGCCACCCTGTGGCGCGGGCTGGAGGCCGATGTGTACTTCCAGATCGGCCTGATGACCACGGTCGGCCTGTCGGCGAAGAACGCGATCCTGATCATCGAGTTCGCCAAGGAACTCTACGAGAAGGAAGGCCTGCCCCTGGCCAAGGCCGCCATCGAGGCCGCCAAGCTGCGCTTGCGCCCGATCATCATGACCTCCCTGGCCTTCACCTTCGGCGTGCTGCCCATGGCCATCGCCTCGGGTGCCGGCGCCGGCAGCCAGCACTCCATCGCCACCGGCGTGGTCGGCGGGATGATCACCGCCACGGTGCTTGCGGTGTTCTTCGTGCCCCTGTTCTACGTAGTGGTGGTGAAAGTGTTCGAACGCAACAAGCCAGCGGTAGCCGCTGAAGGAGAAACGGCATGAAGCGCACCGGCCTCTCGATCGCCCTGGCGCTAGCCCTGGGCGGTTGCAGCCTGATCCCCGAGTACCAGCGCCCCACTGCCCCCGTGCAAGCGGCCTGGCCCCAGGGCGCGGCCTATGACCAGGCGACCACCGCCAACCAGGCCCAGCCCGAGACCGGCGATACGGTCCTGGACTGGCGGCTGTTCTTGCGCGATCCGTCGCTGCGCACGCTGGTGGCCACGGCCCTGGACAACAACCGCGACCTGCGCCAGGCCGCCTTGAATGTCGAGGCCTACCGTGCCCTGCACCGGATCGAGCGTTCGGCGCTGTTCCCCAACGTCGATGCCAGCGCCGGCGGCAGCCGCCAACGCCAGCCCGCCGACCTGTCGCCCAGCGGCAAAGCCGGAATCCAGAGCCAGTACAGCGTGGCCCTGGGGTTGTCCTATGAAGTCGACCTGTTCGGTCGCTTGCGCAGCCTGGAACGGGCGGCGCTGGAGCAATACCTGGCCAGTGCCGAGGCGCAGCGTGGCGTGCAGATCGCCCTGGTGGGCGATGTGACCATCGCCTACCTGACCTGGCGCAGCGACCAGGAACAACTGGAACTGGCACGCTCGACCCTGGCCAGCTACCGGCAGAGCCTGGAGCTGATCCAGTCGAGTCACGAAGTCGGCACCGCGTCGGCGCTCGATGTGCGCCAGGCCCGCAGCCTGGTGGAAACCGCGCGAGTGCAGCAAGCGCTGTACACGCGCCAGGTCGCCCAGGACGTCAATGCCTTGCAGTTGCTGCTCGGCACCGCGTTGCCCGCCGGCTTGTCGCGGACCACGGCCTTCGAGCAACCGCTGGCCGCGCCAACCCCGGGCCTGCCGGCCGACCTGCTGCTACGGCGCCCGGATATCCGCGCCGCCGAGCATCGCCTGCTGGCCGCCAATGCCGACATCGGCGCGGCGCGCGCGGCGTTCTTCCCGAGCATCAGCCTGACCGCCGCGGCCGGCACCACCAGCCGCGAGCTGGATGGCCTGTTCGAGGGAGGGTCGGGACTGTGGAGCTTCGCACCGCAGATCAACCTGCCGATCTTCACGGCCGGGCGCCTGCGCGGCAACCTCGACTACCGCAAGGTGCTCAAGGACGTCAACGTCGCGGCCTACGAGCAAAGCATCCAGACCGCGTTTCGCGAAGTGGCCGACGGCCTCGCGGCCCGGGGTACCTTCGGCGAGCAGCTACAGGCCCAGCGCGACCTGGTGAGCAACGACCAGGCGTACTACGCACTGGCCAACCAGCGTTACGACGAAGGCGTCGACAGCTACCTGGCGGTACTCGACGCCCAGCGTGAACTGTTCGGCGCGCAACAACAGCTGATCCGCGATCGGCTGAACCAGCTCAGCAGCGAAGTGAAGCTGTTCAAGGCCCTGGGCGGTGGCTGGGACGGCCACGAGCCCCTGGCCCTGGCCACCCAAGGCTCAGGCGGCAACCCGTAGTTGAGCGGGCGTTCAGGCGAGCGGCCACGCCCCACTCGGCTGAACACCCAGGACCAGGTGACACCACGGGTTTCTTCCCGCTTGGCCAGTTCATGCAGTTCCCCACTGCATGGCTGGTCTTTTTTATTGCCCGCCCCATCCCGGCTCGCACCGGCCGAACACATACCGATCAACCAGGGCAATGCCCTGCCCTCGCGCCTGGCCCGCCTGAGGCCTGCGGCGTCACTCACCACAAGCCCATCACCCTGGCCTTTTTGAAGACCGGGGGCGCAGTTCAGGGTGCGCAAGAACGTGATTTGAAAGCGGCACGGCCCGGTGATCGTGGGCACCGGGCCGCACCATGCCCTCCTGGCGGACGGACAGCGACCGGCCTGGGGAGCGCCGGCCCTGCCCAGGCTTCCCTGCCTGGAACCCTTGAGGACTAGAAGCGGTAGCCCAGGCCCACCGTCAGCATGTGCAGCTCGCCACCGGCCTCGACACCTTCGCTGGCGCCCTCGCCCTTGGTGATGTGCCGCAAGTCGTACATGTAGGCGCCCGTCACCTCCAACTGGTCCGAGACCTGGTAGGTCAGCCCCAGGTGCAGGCTCTTGGGCTGGTTGCAGGGGGCGATGGAGACCAGCGTGGCCTCGCGATCCGGCACCTGGTGATTGGCCAGGGACACACCGGTACGCAACTGCAGGCGCTCGCTGTAGTGGTAGTTGACCCCGAAGCGGAACACCTGCTGGTCGCGCCAGCCGAACCCCGTCCCGTTGCCGGCTCCCGGTGGCCCGCCCTGGGTCAGTGAATTGGCCAGGGCCTTCTCGCTGCTCCAGTCGATCCACAGGTAGTCGAAGGCGAAGGTCCAGGGCCCCGAGTCATAGGCCAGGCCGAGGCCCGCCTGCTGCGGCATGTTCAGGCGGCCATTGGGGATGATGTCCTCGTGGGCATCGAGTTTCTGGAACCACACCGGGCTCGAGTAGGTCAGACCCAGGCGCAGCCCGGGGGCGATGGTCCCCAGGTAGCCGATGCCCAGGCCCGCGCCCAGGGCATGGTCACGGTCGTTGCTCGCGCCGAAGTTCTCCAGTCCGTGGAGCATCAAGGTCTCGTATCCCAGCTTGAGCGACAGGCCGAGGTAGTGCCCCGGCTGGAACTCGTAGGTGGCCGTGGGCGCCACCAGCATCTGCGCCAGCTCGGACTTGACCTTCGAGGAGCCGAAGGCCGGCACCGACTTGCCGTAGCCGATACCGGCGCCATAGCCGGATACCGCGACGCCGACAGTGATGTCCGGACGGTACTGGTAGTTGGCGCCGAACCCCGGTACGAACACCAGCACGTCATCGCTGTTCTTCGCGCCCTGCACGTTCGAGCGCAACTGCCCGGTGGTGGCGGTCAGGCTGCCATCGATCCGGGTGCCGACCAGGCCCATGCCGGCGGGGTTGTTGACCGCCGCCACCGCGTCGGTGGGGTTGGCGATGGCGGCGCCGCCCATGCCCATGGCCTGGGCACCGTAGCCGGCGTACTGCGGTCCGTTGGAAGCGCCCGCGGTGGTCGCGACCAGCAGCGGACTGGCGAGCAGCAATCGGGAAAATCTGTTCATGACCCTGGTTCCTTGTAGTTGTTGTGATCAGGTCAATGGTTGGCGGTCCTGCGCCGGGCACAGCGTCGCCCGGGGCGCTTGCTGGCGGGCAGGCACCGTCGATAGGTACACAAGGCAAGCGCGGGCGCCCAGGCGCCCGCTGTCACTCAGCCCCGGGGGCTAGGGGCGGCCCGCACCTTTGCCGATGGCAACGCGGGTGGTGAAGATCGTGGTTTCGGTGCGCAGGTTGACCATGGCCTCGAAGATGTTGTCGCCCTCGACCTTGGTCGCCACCAGGAACAGGGTCTTGCCGTCCTCGCCGCCAAAGGTGCTGGCCACGCATTCGTAGCCCGGCATCGGGATGCGGTGGGTGACTTCGCCCTGGGGGCTGATGCGCATGAACTGCTCGGCGCGCAGCATGCTCAGCCAGATGCCGCCTTCGGCATCGATGGAGATCCCATCGACGCAACCACGCTTGCGGGCACGGTCTTCTGGCGAAGGGAACAGCAGCGCCAGGTCCAGCAGCACGCGGCGGTTGACCAGCTGGCCGTCGACGATGTCCACCGCGCTGAGGCGCTCGGCGAAGGTCTCGACGAATACCAGGGTCTTCTGGTCCGGGGTGATGACGATGCCGTTGGGGAAGTTGCAGTCCTCCACCCCCACCGAGATCTCGCCGTTGGGCTCGACGATCACGATGCGCCCCGGCTTGAGCGGTTCACCCTCGAAGACCCGGGCCCCGACATCGTCGACATAGATCCGGCCCTGCTGGTCGATCACCATGTCGCCGACATAACCGGTGAACACAGCGGACAGGTCGGCATAGAGTTCCGGGCCCTGGGGGGTCCAGCGGTACAGCCGGGCTTCGTGCATGGAGCTGAGGATCAGCTCGCCATTGGGCAAGAACCCCATGCCGTTGGGCTTGTGGGGCATTTCGGCGATGACCCGGCGATTGCCGGCGGCATCGATGGCATAGACCTTCTTGCCCAGCATGTCCGAGACATACAGGGTGCCGTCACGCCAGCGCGGGCTTTCACCGAAGTACAGGCCGCGGGTCAGTTCGTTCAGTGCATATTGTTCTTGTTCTACGGTCATTTTGCGTACTACCTCTGGTTTGTTGTCTGGTGGGTGGCGGCCCCGGCCCCAGGCAGGGCCATGGCGCGGGCCGCCACCGTCAAGCGATCTCGAACAACCCCGCTGCGCCCATGCCGCCGCCGACGCACATCGACACCACCACGTAGCGCGCCTTGCGCCGCTTGCCTTCGAGCAGCGCGTGCCCCACCTGGCGTGCGCCGGTCATGCCGTAGGGGTGGCCGATGGCGATGGCGCCACCGTTGACGTTGCAGCATTCGGGGTCGATATCCAGCTGGCGCTGGCAATACAGGGCCTGGCAGGCGAACGCCTCGTTGAGCTCCCACAGGTCGATGTCCCGGACCAGCAGGCCGTGCTGCTTGAGCAGCTTGGGAATGGCCAGCAGCGGACCGAGCCCCATCTCCTGCGGCGCCAGCCCAGCCACCGCCATGCCGCGATACAGGCCCAGCGCGCTGTAGCCCCGCCGCTCGGCCAGGCGCCGGTCCACCAGCACGCAGGCACTGGCGCCGTCGGACAGCTGGCTGGCATTGCCGGCGGTGATGCTTCCGCCATCGAGCACCGGCGCCAGGCGCGCCAGGCCATCCAGCGTGGTCTCGGGCCGGTTGCCCTCATCCTGGTGCAGGGTCAGCGCCTGCAAGCGGGAAACCCCGGTGAGCTTGTCGACGATCTGCTGCCGGACCTCGATAGGCACGATCTCATCGGCAAACAGTCCCTGGGCCTGGGCCCGGGCGGTACGCAACTGCGAGACATAGGCGAACTCATCCTGCTGTTCGCGGCTGATGCCGTACTTGCGCGCCACCACCTCCGCCGTTTGCAGCATCGGCATGTAGGCATGGGGCACCGCCTGGATCACCGCGTCATCCTGCTCGTCGGCGACCCACTGAAAATAGCGCTGCTGCACCGCGGAGATATTGTCCTGGCCGCCCGCGGCCACCACGTCCATGCCATCGACGATGATCTGCTTGGCCGCCGTGGCGATCGCCATCAACCCCGAGGAACACTGGCGATCCAGGGTCTGCGCGCTCACCGAGACCGGCAACCCGGCGGCGAACACCGCATTGCGCCCCAGGTTGGAGCCAGCAGTCCCGGCGGCCAGCACCGTGCCGATGACCACATCGTCGATGGCCCCGGGCTCGACCCCCGCGCGCTCGACGGCATGGCGCAGGGCATGGCCCATCAGCGTCGGTGACTTGATGTGGTTCAGCGCGCCACGCCCGGCCTTGCCGATCGGCGTGCGCGCGGTGGAGACGATCAGTGCCTCACGCATTGGCCCCCTCCTTCACCATCGGATACCGCCCCGAGAGCAACGCGCCGGCACCGGGCACCACAGGCTCCAGGCCCAGGTGGTCGAGCATGCGGCGTACCGTGCACACCGCAGTGGAAGTCACCGGAATGCCCAGGGCATCCTCGGCCGCCTGGATCGACGGCAGCGACTGCATCTGCACGCAGGCCGACAGCACCACCACGTCCACGCCCCGGGTATCCAGGCGCCGCACATCCTCGAGCAACAACGCCGGATCACGCTTGCCCACCTCGAGGTTGTCGGGGATCTCGAAGGCGATCGAATCGACCACCTCGATGCCTTCGCTCTCGATGTATTCCACCACCCGATCGCACAAGCTGCGCATGTACGGCGCCAGCAAGGAGATGCGCTTGGCACCCATGATCTTCAGGCCTTCGACCAAGGCCCCGGCCGAAGTCATCACCGGCGCCTGGCACTGGTTGGCCCGGGCGATGGCCGTCAGCTCCTCCTGGACCTTGCGGTGGTAGCCGTTGCCCATGGCCATGATCGCCACCAGGCAGGCAGTGCTCATCACGTCGACCCGGGCGTCCGCCAGCTCGGCCGCGCAACGCAGGGCTTCGCGGTTCATCGCCTCCAGCTCCTCGCGGGTCACCTTGTGCATGCGCATGCGGCTGGAGTGGAAGGTGAAACGTTGCGGACGGATCAGGTGCCGGGCATGGAGCATGGCCGGGATCTCGGTTTCCATCGTGGTGTTGGAGCTGGGCACGATCTGGCCAATTCGATAGGTCGCATTCATGGGCGGCCCCCTTCATCAGTGATGTGGTGGAACTGCAGGATGTCTCGCAGGGCAGGCGGGATCGGCACCCCACGGCGCTCCCGTGGCTCGATGCAGATCGGCGCGAACACGCCTTCGAAAGCCAGGTGCCCGTCCGCCAGCCAGGCATGGGCCAAGAGGTCGAAGCTGCGCTCGCGAATCGCCCCGACCCGGATCATGATGTCCACCGTGGTTTCCGGCGGCAGGCTCACGTGGAAGGTCAGCGCCATGTGCTTGCAAGGCAGGCCGACATTGGCCTCGCCCTTGGCCCCCGGGCCCCAGCCGATATGCCGGTAGAAGTGCATGACGGCACCGATCAGGTACTCGCTGAAACGCCCCGTGAAGGCCACTCCCGCCGGGTCGCAATCGATCCAGCGCACCGTGCGCCGCACCGTGAACGGCTGATGGTCGACGACCATCTCGACACTCTCGTTCATGCCGGGCTCCCGACACGACCCAGGCGCGCCATCAGTTCCGGGTATTCGCGGCGCAGGCGCTGGTCATCCACGCGGCCGGTGCGGGTCATGAACTGGTAGACGAATTGCTCGGCGCTGTAGTCGTCCATCCAGCGCGCCATGTCCTCGTACCACAGGTAGGAGCGCTCCGAGGCGCGGATCAGCTTCTGCTTGCTGGGCTTGTGGCCCTGCTCGTAGGCCGCGAGGCCAGCCAGGGCATCGCCGTTGCAATGAAGCAGCGCCCGGGCCAGGGCAATGGAGTCGTTCATGGCGATGCGCGTGCCCGAACCGATGGAGAAATGCGCGCTGGCCAGGGCATCGCCCACCAGCACGTGGCGGCCATGGGTCCAGTGGGCATTGCGGATCACCGGGAACTGGCGCCAGACCACCCGGGCGCCACCGTCGAGCAACGGCGCGCCTTGCAACTCGGGGGCGAAGATCTTTTCCATCAGCGCCTGGCGCTGGCCGTCGCTGAGGCTGCCCAGGTCCAGGCGCTGCCAGGTAGCGTCGTCGCACTCGGCGACGAAGGTGCTCATGGTGTCGCTGTAGGCGTAGTAATGGGCCACGAAATGCCCGCCGCCATACTTGCGGAACACCAGCGCCGAGGCGTCGAACACCTTGGGCGTGCCGTACCAGGCGAAGTGGTTGCCAAGGGTGCTGCCGGTGGTGCCGAAACCGTCTTCGAAGGCCCGGCGCACCACCGAGTTGATACCGTCGGCGCCCACCACCACATCGGCGTCGTCCAGCCCCAGGCGGGCCAGGTCGGCGAGGCTTTCCAGGCGTTCGCGGTAATGCACTCGCACTCCCGCGGCTTCGGCTTGCTGCTCGAGGATCTGCAACAGGGTCAGGCGTGGAATGGCCCCGCCCTTGACCGGCAGGCGGATATCGATGGCGGTTTCCGCCTGCACGATCACCTGGTGCTCGTGCTGCTTGGTGGCGGCACACAGGGCGTCATAGGACGCCTCGTCAGCCTCGCGCAGTTGCTGCAGCCCGCTGTCGGCCAGCACCACGCCAAAACCGAAGGTCGCGTCCGCCGCGTTCTGCTCCACCACTTCCACTTGCCAGTCCGGCGCGCCGCGCTTGAGCAGCAAGCCCAGGTAAAGCCCCGAAGGGCCGCCACCGACAATCGCGATCTTCATCACTGCTCTCCCCGGCTGATCTGCAACCGATAACGGTCGAATTCACTCACCTGGCCGACGAAACCACCGGTCAACGCGGCGTTCCACAAGGCCGGCACGAAGCCCAGCTGCTTGCGCTCGAACACCAGGGCGTCTTCGGTGGTGATCTTCCAGTAGCCGTTGCCGAGCTTTTCCAGGTGCACGCCGCTGGCTTGCTGCGCCGCTTGCACCAACGGCGAGAACTCCGGCGCATCGAGCACGTACAAGGCCAGCTCGTCGTCGGCCCCGGGATCGATGGCCCTGGCCTTGGCCCGCCATACCTGGTCGATGCTGGTGAATGCGTCGTCACCGGCCTGCAGGCCGTCTTCCAGGGCCATGGCCGCTTCCAGGGTGCGGGTGGCATCCTCGGCGTCCAGGGCGTCCATCGGCCGCTCCTGGATGGTGATCTCCAGGTAGTAGCCGTTCGGGTCGTTGAAGTAGATCGACTCGATCAGCTCGTGGCGGATCTGGAAGATCAACGCGATGCCCTGGCTCTCCAGGCGCTCGCGCCAGGCCAGCAACTCCTCGCGGCTGTCGACGCGCCAGGCGGTGTGGGTGGCCTCGTAGCGGTAGTCCGCCACAGGCTGGGTGTAGTCCGGCTGCTCGGTGTTGATGTAGTAGAAGAACGCGATGGTGCTGTGCTGGCCGCTGTCGAAGAAAAAGTGCAGGAAATCGGGGTGGTTGGACGGTCCCCAACCACGGGCCGAGATCGCATGAACCAGCGGCAGCCCCAATTTGTCGCGGTAGAACTCCACGGTCTCACGCAGTTTCCAGGTGGGCCTGGCACTGTGGTGGACGCCTTTGAGAACGGGCTGGTTTGCCATTTTCGGTACTCCTTTGAACGGTCTGTCAGTTCGCTTGCTTGGCCTTTTCATGCAGCACGTTGGCCTTGACCTGCTCGCGCAGTTTTTCCTTGCTGAGCTTGCCGGAGGCGGTCAGCGGGAAGGCCTCCAGCACTTCGATGCGCTCCGGCCACTTGAACTTGGCCAGGCCGTAGTCCTCGAGGAAGGCGCCCAGCTCGGCGACCGTGGGCGCCGCAAAACCGTCGCGCAGCACCAGGGCGGCGCACAGGCGCTCATCGAATACCGGGCATGGGTAACCCACGGCCGCCACCGCGGCGACGGCCGGATGCCCGGCGACCGCCAGTTCGACTTCCTCGCAATTGATCTTTTCGCCACCGCGGCTGACCAGGTCCTTCAGGCGGCCGCAGAACACGAAGTAGGTCTTGCCGTCCAGGACCTTGGTGTACATCAGGTCGCCGGAGCGGTAGTAACCGTCGCGGGTGAAGGTTTCGCGGTTGCGCTCCTCGGCACGGAAATAGCCGTGGATGGTGTACGGCCCCTTGAACGCCGGTTCGCCGATCTCGCCGGGCTGGGCGTCCTGCTCGGTGCCGGGCACCAGGATGCGGATGTCGTCGAAGGCCGAGACTGGCCGGCCATTGGTAGTGTCGTGGGCCTCGGCCCCGTCTTCGCGGTGGCCGAACATGATCACGCCTTCGGTGATGCCGAACACATTGTGGGTCCGCACCCCCAGCAGCTTCTGCAACTTGGCGGCGCTGTTGGCCACCAGCACGCCCCGGGCATTGCCCAGGTCGACCCGGCCATCCTGGATCGCCGATTCCAGGCGGGCGATGATCGGTCCACCAAGCATCAGCCAGGTCGGCCTGGTCGAGGCGATCAGCGCAATCAGGGTTTCCGGCTGCAGGTCGGGGGTCACGGTGATGGTGCCGCCGGTCATCAGGAATGGTCCGAAGCAGCAACCCATGTTGAGGTTGTGCACCATCGGTTGCGGCATGAACAGCACGTCGTCAGCCCGGTAATCGAGCCACTGGGCCACGGCGCGCATGTTGTACAGGTACTCGTTGTGAAAGCGCGGGATGATCTTCGGCACCCCGGTGGTGCCGCCGGACAGCTGGTAGACCGCCACCTGGAACGGGTCCAGGCGCACGCCTTGCAACAGCGCTTCGGCACTGGCCAGGTCGATGCCGTCCACCAGCGCATCCTGGTGCAGCACGCCGTCCTGGGCCGGGCCCCGGACCTGCATGATCAACTGCAACGACGGCGTGGCTTCGCGCATCTTGCGGGCGAAACCGATGCTGTCGAACTTGGCGTCATCGCCCTGGACGATATGCAGCCTGGCCTCGGCCAGGTTGGCCAGGTAGCCGATCTCGCGCTCGCGGTGCGCCGCCAGGGTGCAGATCGGGATCAACCCGGCCTTGAGGCAGGCGAGGAAGGCGATCACCAGTTGCTCGCTGTCGCGCAGCTGGAACACCACCGGGTCCAGCGGTTGCAGGCCCTGCTGCAGGAAGGCCCCCGCCAGGCGGGTGGAGCGCTGGTCCAGCTCGCGATAGGTGATGCGCAGCCCGGGGCCGAGCAGCGCGACGTTGTCCGGGTACTGGCGGACGATGGCGGCAAAACCATCGACCAGGGTCTGGAAACCGAGCACCCCTTCACGCAGGTAGCGCTCGAGCTCGCCCTGGGGCGGATAGACCACCCCGGGAATCGGCGCGGCGACGTGGCGCAGGGGTTCGCCGCGGGTATCCGAGGCAGTGGCGGAAGAGGCTTGAGTTGTTGTAATTGTCATGACTGCACGCTCTTGATCGTTAGGATGCTTGGCCGTTCAGGCTCTTGGTCGTCTAGAAGTGGTCTTGGAGCCACCGTTGCAAATGCCTGCCGGCGAGAATCTGGCCGCTGGTCTCGCCCTCCTCCAGGGCCTGGCCGTGATGGTTGCCGCGCACCCGCTGGCGCTCCTTGCTGGATGCTGGAATGGCGTCGTAGATGGCGTCGGCGTCACCGGGGAATACGCAGTTGTCGCCGCTGTACTCGATCAGCAGCAGGGGCTGCTCCATGGCCCCGGCGCACTTGGCCAGGGAGGCGTTCGAGGACAACCCGGACCAGGTCGACAGCCACGACTCCGGGGTTACCGTGCGGGCGAAGCTGACGCTGCCCAGGTTGGAAATGAACGGGTCGCTGCCCCACAGGGAGCCGACATAGCGGTCGGACGGGTCGAGGCTGGTGTCCCAGCAGCGCAGGTCGGCATCGGTGCGCCACACCTGGAAGATCGGGCCATGGCTGGCCACGGCCTTGTCCTGGCGCGAGCCACCGCTCTTGAGGCGCTCGCGCGCGGCCTGGCGTTGTTCGACCAGGTGCCGGGCGAAGGTATCGATGCGAGCGACCCGCTGGCGCTGCGCGGCGCGATAACGCTCGATGAACTCGGCGCTGTAGCGCGAGCTGTCCGGCGGTGCGCAAAAGCCATTGGCGGCGCTGAACGGATCGAGCCGCGGATCCACCGAGAACGGGTCCAGCTCATCGGTGACCGAGGGGTCCAGGGCGTTCATCAGCAAGATGCCCTGGCCCGGATGCGGCGACACCAGGGCGATGCCGTCCGCCGCGGGCAGGTCGGCACTGGCGAAACGGGTGGGACGCCCGGCGGGGGTATGGCTGATGCGCTGTTCGGGAGCGCACAGGGCCTGCTGGTTGTAGAAGGCGAACAGCCCGGCGCCCCCCGAATTGCCCAGCAGCACGATGGTCTCGAAACCCTGCGCCCGCAGGTGACGCATGCCGGCGGCGACATCGTAAAGCGCGAACTCGTGCTCCAGGCGCAGGTCGTTGCCGATCGAGCGCGCGCCCTGGACCCAGCAAGCCCAGCCCGCATCCAGGGCATCGGGCACCAGGTAGTGGGTCAGCACCAGCTCGCGAGGATGCATGATGAACAGCACCTTGCGCTCGCCACCCCGGGAAAACAGCATGCCCAGGGCGCCTTGGCCGTCTTCGGTCAGCAACGGGTACGGGGTGGATCGATACGGCTCGAGCATGCGCTGGGCACTCCAGGATGCACCACGCAGACCGGCGGTCACTGCGACTTTCTTGTTGTTGGGATTAGCCACGACGGGCCCTCCTGCCAGATCCCGAAGGATCGCTTACAAGCAATAATTGAGATGCACTCAATTAAACCTGAAGCCAGACTAGAACAACAATTGAGATAGTGTCAATTATAGTCCTGAAAAAATTTCCCGCCCTCGCCCGAAGGCGCTTGTGGATAGCCGGCCAACACCACCTCCAGCGCCCCGAGGGCCGGTTGCAGGTCCTCGGCCAGGCGGATGGCGAAGGGGGTGGGCGCCAGTTGTCGGCCTGTGCGCAGGAACAGCGGATCGTTGAAGCGCCGGCGCAACTTGCCCAGCACATTGCTCACCGCGGGCTGGGTCAGGCCCAGGCAGTGCGCCGCATGGGAGACGTTGCGCTCGCGGTAGACCGCGACGAAGGCCACCAGGGCGTTGAGGTCCAGGCTGCGCAGCAGGCAGGGGTCGAGGGAAGTGGATGGCATAATTGACAGGCCCTTAATTTGAACCCGGCAAAAGCTAGATGCTAATCTGAGAGCCTGTCAATTAGCCTATGGGACATCTGGATGTCTGAGAAACCCGCCTCCCCCGTCACCGCCAAGGCCGCCCCTCGCAAACGTTCGGGACGTCGTCCCAAAGGCGACCAGGACGTCTCGCGCGAGGCCATGATCAACTGCGCCATCGGCATCGCCCAGGGCGAATCCCTGGCGGAGGTCAGCATGGTCAGGATCGGCAAGGAACTGGGGGTCGCCGCCGGCATGGTCCACTATCACCTGGGCAACCGCGACGAACTGATCAGCGCGGTGATCAACGCCGCGTTCAAGGAGCGCCTGCAGCAACTGCCGCCGATCACCGGCCACTGGCGCCAGGACATCGAGGCCTTCGCCCACTCGTCGCTGGCGATCCTCGAACGCTGGCCGGGCCTGGCGACCTACATCCTCACCGAGAACAAGTTCCGCCTGTTCCAGCGCGTGCAGCCGGGCGAGATCGACTATGGCCTGGCCTACTTCGATCACATCGGCCGGATCCTCGAACAGGCCGCCCTGCCCCAGCCCTTCGCCGCCATGGCCTATCACCTGTTGCTGCTGTTCATCTCGGTGATCGCCGCGGAAAAGGAAAACCACCAGGCGCCACAAGCCCACGGCGACTTCATCAGCGGCTACCTGGCCAGGTCCGCCGGCGACTATCCGGGAGCGGCCTTCCTCGGCACCCACTTTGTCCAGGTCAACAGCGGCTCCACCTTCGAGGCTGGCCTGGGCCTGCTGCTGGATGGTTTCGAAGCCTGGCGCCGACCGGCCTGAGGACCCCGCTCGCCTTCAGGCCGACCCTGGTTCCAAGCCGCGATGGGCCTGGCGCCACTGGATCGGGCTGACGCCGTACCAGCGGCGAAAGGCCCGGGAAAACGCGCTGATTTCCGAATAGCCCAGGGCCAGGGCCAGCTCGGAGATCGGCAGGGTCGATTGCTGCAGGTAGTACAGCGCCAGTTCCTGGCGCACGGTGTCCACCAGGCTCGAGAAGGTCAGGCCGCTTTCCCCCAGGCGGCGCTGGATGGTCCAGCTGGGCATGCGCAGGTTATGGGCCACTTGCTCCAGGCACGGGTAACCCTCGCCGAGCAGGTCGCGCACCTGGGCCCGCACCTCGGCGACCATGTCCGGACGGGCCTGGTCGCCGCCGGCCACCGCGAGCTTGTGCAGGCTCTCCAGGAGGATCGCCAGCAGTTTCGGGTCGTGCCCGGGCATCGGCCGCTGCAGCACGCTGCGGCGAAACACCAGGGCGTTGCAGGGTTGGCCGAACAGTACCGGGGCATCGAACACCTTGCAGTGCTCATGCCAGGCCTCGGGCTGCGGATGCTCGAAATGCACCCGCTCCGGCGCCCAGTTCTGGCCCAGGGCATGGCGTATCAGGTTGGCGAACATGCCCAGGGACAGCTCGGCATCCTGGCGCTTGCGCAAGATGGCGCCGTATTGCACCTGGTAGTCGAAGCGACACAGCTCGCCGTCCTCCACCAATCGCAGCAGGCTGCCCTGCTGGTGCGCCGGAAAGGCCCGGGCGACGTTGCGCAGGCCCTCGCCAAGGGTCGCCGAGCACATCCCCACATAACCCAGCAGGCCCAGGGAGTCCGGACGGAACTGCTGGCCATAGCGCAGGCCGAAATTATGGTTGCCGGTCTGCCGTGCCGCCTCCTCGAACACCGAGCAATACTGGTTCAGGTCCAGACTCAGGGTCGGGTGCAGCAGTTGCTCGGGATCGATGCCGGCCATGCCCAGGATGCGTTCGGGATTACCGCCGTGCATCTGGATGAAATCGCTCAGGCCGCTGGCGGCCGAGGCCAGGACGCCGACCTGGCTTTCATGGGGACGGCTCGTGGACGTGGTGATGAGGGGCACCGGGAACCTCCTTGCGCAATCACCATGGACGGGGGGCTGGACTACGCAAGTTCCATTCCAGATCCCCGCCTGGCCCCGCGGCGCCGGGCTCCGTGGTCTCAAGCCCGGCACTGTCGGCGCTAGGCGTTGCTCGGTGCCGGGCGACAGTGCACCGGTGCAGGGCGTAGCGGTTTGTAACATCGATTCAGTACCCCCCGTGCGCCAGGACACCCCGCAAGCCGTCATCCAGATAGCGCCGGCATAACCCCAGGGTCTGCTGCACCCACTCGCGCCCCAGGCACTCGACCTGCGCCGTCCCCCGGTGGGTTCCGGTCCAGGCCAGCAATTGCAGGCGCCGCTGCATGATCAGGGTCGGCAGCATGGCCAGGTCCTCGGCCGCAAGCGCCAGCTGGCTGCAGTAGCCCTGCAGCCAATTGTCGATCCATTGCGCCAGCTCAGGGTGATGCTCGAAGAAACTCAAGGCCGCGGCCAGGTCGTGCAGGTACCAGCCCAGCCCGCAATCGTCGAAGTCGATGATGCGCGTGTGCTCGCCCTGCACCAGCAGGTTGGCCAGGCGCAGGTCGGCATGGATCAGGCCGAAACGCTCGGGCCCCTGGCCATAGTCGGCCAGGCGCTGGCCGAGGACACCGACCACCTCTCCGATCAGCGCCCGAGCCCCCTCGTCCAGGTAGGGTGCCTGCTGCCAGGGGCCCCAATGCCCTTCGGGACCGAGCATGCTCGCGTGGTTCCAGGTCATGCGCGTGAAGTCCCGGGGCTGGTGCCAGCGCCGGGCCTGTTGGTGCAGGCGCGCATTGATCGCCCCCAGGCGGCGAAACGAAGCATCGAGGCCGTGGGACGAAGGCTCGCTGCCCTCGATCCAGTCGAACAGCACCACATACCGGCTGCCCAGCCCGGCCAGCTCGACTTGCTGGATCAACTGGCCATCCAGGCCGGCGATGGCGTCGGGCACTTGCAGCCCCTCCTCGCGCAGCGCCGCCAGCCAGGCCAGCTCGCTGGCGATCTCCTGGTACGAGTGATAGGCCTGGCGATGCACCCGCATCACCGAACGCCGGCGGCTGTTGTGCAACAAGTAGGTGGCGTTCTCCGAATGGCTGAGCAGGCGCAGCTCACCGTGCAGCGCCGGGGCATAGCGCAGGATGGCCTGGCTGGCCAGGGGGGCAACGGCATCCAGGTCGTTGGCGGGGTTCGAGGCAGTCATCATCAGCGCGCTCCAGGGTAGATAGGCCACCACAGGATGCGAGGCGGCCGGCGCGCATCGCTTGACCGCCCGGGGCGAAATCTTGACTCCAGGACACAAGGCACGCGGCCGTCGCCACAGATTTGATATTTCAGGGTAAAAGTTGTGCCGCGCGGTCAAGTGCGACCCAGCGTCCGCGCTCCACCATCCAGGTCAATCCACGCAAAAGGACTTATCCATGCTCACTTCACTTCAAGGCAAAAGCGTCCTGGTCACCGGCGCCACCAGCGGCATCGGCCTGGGCATCGCCTATGGCTTCGCTCGCCAGGGCGCGCGGGTCGCCATCAGCGCCCGCCACGCCGACAAGGTCCAGGGCGTTGCCCGGCGCATGCGTGACGAAGGCCTGCAGGTCGAGGGGTTCGTGGCCGATGTGGCCCAGGGCGCCGCGGTCCGCCAACTGCTGGCCGACGTCGCCGGCAGCCACGGCGGGCTGGACGTGCTGTGCTGCAATGCCGGGGTGTTCCCCTCGGCCAGCCTCGAACAGATGAGCGAAGCCGACTGGGACGGGGTGCTGGCCACCAACGCCAAGGGCAACTTCCTCTGTGTCCAGGCGGCCCTGCCCTACCTGCGCCAGGCCGAGTACGGGCGGGTGATCCTCACCTCGTCGATCACCGGCCCCGTGACCGGCTTCCCCGGCTGGGCCCACTACGGCGCCAGCAAGGCCGCGCAACTGGGCTTCATGCGTACCGCGGCGATCGAGCTGGCCCGCGATGGCATCACCATCAACGCCGTGCTGCCGGGCAACATCCTCACCGAAGGCCTGCAGGACATGGGCCAGGAGTACCAGGACAGCATGGCCGCCTCGGTGCCGCTGCGGCGCCTGGGCAGCGTCGAGGACATCGCCAGCGCCGCGCTGTTCTTCGCCTCCCGCGAAGCCGGCTACATCACCGGGCAGAGCCTGGTCGTCGACGGCGGCCAGATCCTGCCCGAATCCCTCCAGGCCCTTGCCTAGAGGATTTACCTCTCTGACGGAGTGCCCCCATGAGCGAGATCTACACGGACAAGCTGTCCCAGCAACTCGATGACCCGGCCCGGCCCCAGGAAGTCCAGCGCTTGCGCAGGAACGCCGTGGGCTTGATGGGGGTACTGTTCATGACGGTGGCCACGGCGGCGCCGATCACCGCCATGCTCGGCAACGTGCCGATCGCCATCGGCAGCGGCAACGGCCAGTACGCGCCCGCCGGCTACCTGGTGGCGACGGTGATCCTGGCGCTGTTCGCCATCGGCTACGCGCAGATGGCCAAGTACATCACCGCCACGGGGGCCTTCTACGGGTTCATTTCCCACGGGCTCGGGCGGGTGGTGGGCATGGCCGCCGGCATCGCCGTGACCCTGACCTACATCGTCTTCGAAGCGGCCCTGGTGGGCATCTTCGCCTTCTTCTGCGTCGACCTACTGGCCAGTGCCAGCGGGCTCCAGGCGCCCTGGATCCTGTTCGCCCTGGCCATGCTGGCGGCCAACGGCATCCTCAGCTACTTCGACATTTCCCTGACCGCCAAGGTGCTGGGCATCTGCCTGGTGCTGGAGATCCTGATGCTGGCACTGATGGCCG
This sequence comes from Pseudomonas sp. FW507-12TSA, assembly GCF_058781435.1. Taxonomy (NCBI): domain Bacteria; kingdom Pseudomonadati; phylum Pseudomonadota; class Gammaproteobacteria; order Pseudomonadales; family Pseudomonadaceae; genus Pseudomonas; species Pseudomonas sp. FW507-12TSA. Next base: position 30,248 of record NZ_JBYSWT010000015.1, on the reverse strand, counting down.
GCGCCGTGCTCTGGCACGGTGGCGGCCCCCAGGGCCTGGCGCCAGAGTCGATCAATCCGCTCAAGGCCTTCACCCCGGCCCAGGGAGTGATCGGCGCCAATGCCGGCATCGGCCTGTTCTTCGCCTTCTGGTCCTGGGTCGGCTTCGAGTCCTCGGCCATGTATGGCGAGGAATCGCGCAATCCGAAGAAGATCATTCCCCTGGCCACGCTGCTGGCGGTGATCGGTATCGGCGTGTTCTACGTCTTCGTGTCGTGGATGGCCATCGCCGGCTCCGGCCCCAGCGAAGCCATCCGCCTGGCCCAGGACCCGGCCCAGGCCGCCGAGGTGTTCTACGGCCCTACCCGGCTGTACCTGGGCGAGTGGGCGGTGAGCCTGTTCAAGCTGCTGGTGGTGACCGGCTCGTTCGCCTGCGGCATGGCCTTCCACAACTGCGCCTCGCGCTACATCTATGCCCTGGGCCGGGAGAACCTGTTCGACTGCCTCGGCCGCAGCGTCGGCCGCACCCACCCGCGCCACGGCTCGCCCCATGTGGCCTCCACCGTGCAGAGCCTGATCGCCACGGCCATCGTCCTGGCCTTCCTGGCTGCCGGCAAGGACCCCTACGCCGATCTCTACGCGTTGCTGGCGATCCTCGGCACCATGGGCATCCTGATCGTCCAGGCGCTCTGTGCCTTCGCGGTGGTCTGCTACTTCCACCTGGGCACCCGCCATGTGGCCCAGCGCCATTGGTTCAAGACCTTCCTCGCACCCTTGCTGGGCGGGCTGGGCATGCTGTACGTGGTCTACCTGCTATTCGCCAATCTCAGCTTCGCCGCCGGCAGCGCCGCGCAATCGCTGCTGTTCAAGCTGATCCCCTGGATCGTCGCCGCCAGCTTCGCCCTGGGTGCGGCCATCGCCCTGTACTTCCGGCATTTCGACCGACGCAAGTACCACATCATCGGCAGCATCGTCATGGACGATGAGCGCCAAGAGCCCTGAGGAGCCTCGCCATGTTGAAAGTCAACGCCTTCCAAGCCGAACACGCCGAGGCCCTGGACAGCGCCCAGCGCGCCATGATCGAGCGCCGGCAACGCTTGCTGGGACCGGCCTACCAGCTGTTCTACGAACAACCCCTGCACCTGGTCAGCGGCAGCGGCGCCTGGCTGCAGGACCGCGCCGGGCGGCGCTACCTGGACCTGTACAACAACGTCGCCTCGGTCGGCCATTGCCATCCCCGGGTGGTCCAGGCCCTGGCCGGGCAAGCCGCACAACTCAATACCCATACCCGCTACCTGCACGAGGGCGTGCTGGACTACGCCGAAAAACTCCTGGCCACCCTGCCCGTGGAACTGGGCCAGGCGATGTTCACCTGCACCGGTAGCGAGGCCAACGACCTGGCCCTGCGCATCGCCCGGGACTACAGCGGCGGCACCGGGGTGATCGTCACCCGCTACGCCTACCACGGCATGACCCTGGCGATTGCCGAGCTGTCGCCCTCGGTGGGCGACTACGTGCCGCTGTCCCGGGACTGCCGGGTGATCGATGCGCCCCTGCATGACCCACTGCACCCGGAACGGGTGGGCCAGGTCTTCGCCAACCAGGTGCGCGCGGCCATCGCCGATATGCAGCGCCATGGCATCCGTCCGGCGGCGTTGCTGGTGGACACCCTGTTCACCAGCGACGGGGTGTTCGCCGACCCGCCGGGCTTCCTCGCCCCGGCGGTGCAAGCCATCCGCGAGGCTGGCGGCCTGTTCATCGCCGACGAAGTACAACCGGGGTTCGCCCGCACCGGCAGCCACATGTGGGGCTTCGAGCGCCACGGCCTGGTACCGGACCTGGTGACCATGGGCAAACCGATGGGCAACGGCCACCCGCTGGCGGGCTTGGCGGTACGCCCGCATATCGTCCAGCGCTTCGGCCAGCACGCCAGCTACTTCAACACCTTCGGCGGCAACCCGGTGTCGGCCGCGGTGGGCCTGGCGGTGCTGCAGGTGATCGAGGAAGAAGGCCTGCAAGCCAATGCCTTGCAAGTGGGCGGCCTGCTCATGCAGGGCCTGCAGAGCCTGGCGGCGGATCATCCGGTGCTGGCCGAGGTGCGTGGCGCCGGTTTGTTCCTGGGCGTCGATATCCGCCAGCCGGACAGCGGCACGCTGGACCCGGAGACCGCCCGGCGCCTGGTCAACCAGTTGCGTGACGAAGGCATGTTGATCGGCGTTGCCGGAGCGGCCAACAGCACCCTGAAGATCCGCCCGCCGCTGTGCTTCAGCCAGGATCAGGCCGGGCAGTTCCTCGACGCCCTGGAGCGAGTCCTGCGACGCCTGTAAGGGCACCGCTAAAAACTACCTGCATTGCCATCGCTGCGTTAAAAACCGGCTGGTGCGCCAGCCCGGTCAAAATGCTCATTTACCCCTTGTAAACTGCGCTTTTTTGCCGGTTTTGCCTTGCGCTGGCTGCCTCGCCTACGTTTTTAGAGACGCCCTGCAAGGGCCAGGCCCGCGTTGAAAAACCCGCCAGCCAGTCAACCTGCAGGAGCGAAGCTTGCTCGCGATAATCGTTAACGCCAGCGCGTTTTGACTGGCTCAACCCAGCGTTCCGAAGTCCATCGCGGGCAAGCCGGAGCGCCGCCCGCTCGCTTCTACAATCGCCTTAAACAACCTAGCCCGGTCCTGCTCCATAAAAGCCCTGCTCGGCGAACAGCTGGCGCAGCTCATCGAGCACCTGGACGTCCTCGATGGTCGCCGGCACCGCCACTTCCGGCCCCCGGGCCAGGCTGCGCATGGTCTTGCGCAGGATCTTCCCCGAGCGGGTCTTGGGCAGGCGCTTGAGCACCAGTACCCGACGCAGCGAAGCCAGGGCCCCGACCTGCTCGCGTACCCGTTGCACCAGTTCCTGCTCCAGTTGCCCGGGGTCCACCCGGGCGTCCTGCTTGAGCACCACGAAGCCCACCGGCACCTCGCCCTTGAGGGCATCGTCCAGGGCCACCACGGCGCATTCGGCCACCGCCGGGTGCTCGCCCAGGGCCTGTTCCAGGCTACCGCTGGACAGGCGATGGCCGGCCACGTTGATCACATCGTCGATGCGCCCCATGACGAACACATAACCCTGGGCATCCACATAGCCACCGTCGCCGCTCAGGTAGTAGCCGGGAAAGGTCCCCAGGTAGCTGTCGAGAAAACGCTGGCGGTCCTGCCACAAGGTATTGAGCACCCCGGGCGGCAAAGGCAGGCGCAGCACGATGTTGCCCGGTTCGCCACAGGGCACCGGCTCGCCCTGGTCATCGAGCACCGCCAGCTGGTAGCCGGGCACCGGTAGCCCGGCCGAACCGGCCTTGACCGGGTAACCACCGGTTGCACGCGGCGTGCTGACCACCGGCCAGCCGGTCTCGGTCTGCCACCAGTGATCGATCACCGGGCATGGCAACGACTCGCGCAGCCAGTCGTAGGTGGCAGGGTCCAGGCGCTCGCCGGCCACGTACACCGCCTTCAGGCAGGACAGATCGTGTTCCTGGCGTAGCCGGCCATGGGGGTCCTCGCGCTTGATGGCACGAAAGGCGGTGGGCGCGGTGAAGAACACATTCACCCGGTGCTCGGCGATCACCCGCCAGAATGCCCCGGCATCGGGGGTGCGCACCGGTTTGCCCTCGTAGAGCAAGGTGGTGCAACCACGGATCAGGGGCCCATAGACGATGTACGAATGCCCCACCACCCAACCGATGTCCGAGGCAGCCCAGAACACCTCGCCTGGCTGGGCGTCGTAGACCGCCTGCATGCTGTAGTTCAGGGCCACCGCATGGCCGCCATTGTCGCGCAGCACACCCTTGGGCTTGCCCGTGGTGCCCGAGGTATGCAGCACGTACAACGGTTCGCCGGCCAGCAATGGCACCGCCGGCACTGCCTCGGCATCGGTCATCAGCGCCGCCCAGTCGACATCCCGGCCTTGGCGCAGTTCGGCGCCGGCCTGGGGCCGGGCCACGACCACCACCCGCTCCGGCGGCTGTGCCACCAGTTCCAGGGCCTTGTCCACCAGCGGCTTGTAGGGCACCACGCGTTCGTACTCGATGCCGCAACTGGCGGTCAGCAGAACCTTGGGCCGGGCATCGTCGATGCGCACCGCCAGCTCCGCCGCCGAGAAACCGCCGAACACCACCGAATGCACCGCCCCCAGCCGGGCGCAGGCCAGCATGCCGATCACCGCCTCGGGGATCATCGGCATGTACAGCACCACCCGGTCGCCCTGCTCTACCCCCAACCCACGCAGCATGCCGGCGCAGCGCGCCACCTGTTCCAGCAGCTGCGCGTAGCTCAGGCGTCGTTGCTGGCCGGTGACCGGGGAGTCGTAGATCAATGCCAGGCGCTCGCCATGCCCGGCCTCGACGTGCCGGTCCAGGGCCAGTTGGCAGGTATTGAGCTGCCCATCGGCGAACCATTGGTAGGTCTGGGGATCCTGCTGCTGGAAGATCTGCCGGGGAAAGCGCATCCAGTCCAGCAAGCGGGCCTGCTGGTGCCAGAAGTCGACGGGATCGGCCTGGGCATGGGCCAAGGCGGTCAGGTAGGCATTCATTGCGCGATGTCCTGTTCTTGTTGGAGGTTCGATAGGCCGCGCTCGCCGTGCAGGTCCGCCGCCGGCCTGCGCCCATCCTGGGCAGGCCGCCCGGTCCCTGCTTGACCCTGCACCACAGTTTTTTGACTCTGCGCCGCGAGCCTCCTGGCAGCCTAGTCGATCCGCCACGGCCGGCCAGCCTGGCCCTCAGCTGCGCAGTTGGAAATCGGCGAAGAGTTCGCCCAGCTCCTGCCACAATCCAGGCAACCCCTGCTGGGGCGCTGCCGCAGGCAGGTCGGCATCGAGCATGCGCGCCGTGCGCACCAGTTGCACCACGAAGCGTTGCACGCCGTAGGCCTGCAAGCGCCGCCCCAGCGCCAGCAACCGCGCAGGGTCCGCCAGGTGCCAGTGCACCGTGGTCCGGCATTCGTAGTCCACGCCACTTTGCAGCAGGTATTCCAGGCTGCGCCAGTTGGCCGCACCACTGCCACGCACGCCGGTGATGGCCTGGCAATCCTCGGCCAGGGACTTGACGTCGAAACCCACCCAATCGGCCAATGGCAAGGCCCGGGCCAGGGCTTCGGGCTTGATCCCGGCGCTGTGCAGGCCCACGACGAAGCCCAGCTCCCGGACCTGGGCCATGGCGTCCGGCAACCCCTCCTGCAAGGTCGGTTCGCCACCACTGAACACCACCGCTTCCAGCAGCCCCTGGCGGCGCCGGAGGAACTCCAGGACCTGCTCCCAGGGACGCTCATCGAGGCCTCGGGGCGGGATCAGTTGCGGGTTGTGGCAGTAGCGGCAGCGCCAGGCGCAGCCCTGGCAGAACAGCACGCAGGCCAGCCGCCCCGGGTAGTCGAGGGTGGTCAGGGGCACCAGGCCCCCGACCCGTAGTGCTCGGTTCAAGGGTGAGCGGCCGTGGCCGCGCGTTCGTTGAAGTGCAGGCGCTCGCGATGCTCGGACTGTTTGCCGGGATTGAACGCGGCGACCGGGCGGTGGTAGCCCATCACCCGGGTCCAGACTTCGCAGCGCTGGCGTTGGGCGGTAGGCAGGTTGGCTTGTGCAGTCATGGGAGAAACTCCTTGGTCTTCAGGGAAAGTGGCTCAGTGCAGGCTGCCCTGGCGCTGCGCCAGCAACAGGGCCTCGTCGCATTTCGGGCAGAACTCGTGTTCGCCATCCAGGTAGCCGTGTACCGGGCAGATGGAGAAGGTCGGGGTTATCGTCAGGTATGGCAGGCGGAACCGCTCCAGCGCCCGGCGCACCAGTTGCTTGCAGGCCTGGGCCGAGGAAATCCGCTCGGCCATGTACAGGTGCAGCACCGTGCCGCCGGTGTACTTGCATTGCAGCTCGTCCTGCAGTTCCAGGGCCTCGAACGGATCGTCGGTGTAGCCCACCGGCAGCTGCGAGGAGTTGGTGTAGTACGGCGCCTCATGGCAGCCGGCCTGGAGGATGCCGGGGAAGCGCTTGCGATCCTCCTTGGCGAAACGGTAGGTGGTGCCCTCGGCCGGCGTGGCTTCGAGGTTGTACAAATGCCCGGTCTCTTCCTGGAAGCGCACCAGGGTGGCGCGCACATGGTCCAGCAGGTTCAGGGCGAAGCGCCGGCCCTGGGCGGTATGCAGGCCCATCTGGTCGTCGCTGAAGTTGCGCAGCATCTCGTGCAGGCCGTTGACGCCGATGGTGGAGAAGTGATTGCGCAAGGTGCCCAGGTAGCGCTTGGTGTAGGGATACAGGCCGGCGTCCATGTGGTGCTGGATCACCTTGCGCTTGACCTCCAGGCTCTCCATGGCCAGTTCCATCAGCAGGTCCAGGCGCCGCAGCAAGCCGCTGGCATCGCCCTTGTACAGGTAGCCCAGGCGCGCGCAGTTGAGGGTCACCACGCCCAGGGAGCCGGTCTGCTCCGCCGAGCCGAACAGCCCGCCGCCGCGCTTGAGCAGTTCGCGCACGTCCAGTTGCAGGCGGCAGCACATGGAGCGCACCTGGTTTGGTTGCATGTCCGAGTTGAGGAAGTTCTGGAAGTACGGCAAGCCATAGCGGGCGGTCATCTGGAACAGCCGCTCGGCGTTGTCGCTGTCCCAGGGAAAGTCATGGGTGATGTTGTAGGTGGGAATCGGGAAGGTGAACACCCGGCCCTTGGCGTCGCCGGCCTGCATGACCTCGATATAGGCGCGGTTGATCAGGTCCATTTCCTCTTGCAGCTCGCCATAGGCGAAAGGCATTTCCTCCCCGCCGATCACCGGGATCTGCTCGCGCAGATCCTGCGGGCATACCCAGTCGAAGGTCAGGTTGGTGAAGGGGGTCTGGGTTCCCCAGCGCGACGGTACGTTGAGGTTGTAGATGAACTCCTGGATGGCCTGGAGCACCTCTTCGAAACCCAGCCGGTCCTTGCGCACATAGGGCGCAAGATAGGTATCGAAGGAACTGAAGGCCTGGGCCCCGGCCCATTCGTTCTGCAAGGTGCCAAGGAAGTTGACCATCTGCCCCAGGGCGCTGCCCAGGTGCTTGGGCGGCGCTGCCTCGACCCGCCCCGGCACGCCGTTGAGGCCCTCGTGCAGCAGGGTGCGCAGGGACCAGCCGGCGCAATAGCCGGCGAGCATGTCCAGATCGTGGATGTGCAGGTCGGCCTCGCGGTGGGCGCGGCCGATGGCTTCGCTGTAGACCTCGTCGAGCCAGTAGTTGGCGGTGACCTTGCCGGATACGTTGAGGATCAGCCCGCCCAGGGAATAACCCTGGTTGGCGTTGGCCTGGACCCGCCAGTCCTGGCGGTCCAGGTACTCGTTCATCGAGGCCGCCACCTCCACCAGGGTCTTGCGGTCGCGGCGCAGGCGCCCGTGCTGTTCGCGGTAGACGATGTAGGCGCGTAGCGAGAGGAAGTGCCCGGCATCCATCAGCACCCGTTCGACCCGATCCTGGATCTGCTCCACATGCAGCTGCGGACACCCTTGCAGGTGGGCCAGGACCGCCGCCAAAAGGCCTTCGCTTTCGGCTTCGGCGTACTCGCCAGTGGCCTTGCCGGCAGCGATCAGCGCCTGGCGGATCTTGTCCGCGTCAAAGGCCACCAGGCTGCCATCGCGCTTGTGCAGCCGGTTGTGCCCCGCTTCGATCAGTGTGCTGTGCATTCACCCTCCTGACACTACATATAGGTGTTTTGAAGATTCAAAACACAAGATGCAGGGATATTACGGAGCATGAGATTGATTGCCATTGATCGTGATCAAGTATTTTCCCGCTCCCCGGCGAATGCCCGACGCCTAAGCCCGTAACCGCCGCCGAGCGGCGCGAGGTTGCGTACGAGGCCGCAGGACTCGCCGGGCAGGCAACACGTTTCGCAAGGTTCTGCGGGATGGAAGGGTTGGCGGCAAGTGGCGCGTCAACCCCCGCTCATGTTCATGAAGCGCACCAGTTGCACCGCGCCTTGGGGATCGAAGTCATGGCGCAGCGGCTTGCGCCGCAACGCCTGTTGCAGGGCGTCGATCAGCGGCGCATCGTCCAGCGGATAGCGGCGCAGCAGGCCGCGCAAGTCCAGGGAATCTTCCTGGCCCAGGCACAGCAACAGCTTGCCTTCGACGGTCAGGCGCACCCGGTTGCAGGTGGCGCAGAAGTTGTGGCTGTTGGGTGAAATGAAACCGACGCGGGTTCGCGGATGCTCCACCAGGCGCATGTAGCGCGCCGGGCCGCCGCTGTTCTCGGCGCTGTCGAGCAAGGCATGGCGGCTGGCGATCAGCCGCCGCACCTGGTCGCTGGCACAGAACGCCTCGCCCCGCGAGCGCCCCACCTCCCCCAGGGGCATTTCCTCGATGAAGGTGATATCGATGCCCTGGTCGATAGCGTATTGCAGCAGCGCCGGCACCTCGTCGAAATTGCGCCCCTGCATCACCACGCAGTTGAGCTTGATGCCTTCGAAACCGGCCTGCCGCGCGGCCTCGATACCGCGCAGCACCTGGTCCAGGTCACCGTTGCGGGTGATGGCCCGGAAGCGCTGGCCGTCCAGGCTGTCCAGGCTGATGTTCAGCCGGCGCACCCCGGCGTCGGCCAGGGGCCGGGCCAGGCGCTGCAACTGCGTGCCGTTGGTGGTCATCACCAACTCCCGCAGGCCCGGCAAGGCCGCGATCTGCCGGCACAGCTCGACAATCCCTGGACGCACCAGCGGTTCGCCGCCGGTCAGGCGGATCTTGCGCACGCCCTGGCCGACGAACAGCGTGGCCAGGCGCAGCAATTCCTCCAGAGTCAGCACCTGCTGGCGCGGCAGGAACGTCATGTCGCTGGCCATGCAATAGACACAACGCAAATCGCAGCGATCGGTCACCGACAGGCGCAGGTAGTCGATCTGCCGCCCGAAGCCATCCTGCATCAGCTTGCCCATGCTCCTGCTCCTATTGCACCAGCGGCGAATCGGCACCCTGCAGGCGGATCCCGCGGATGTCCGCGGCGCCCACCAGGGTCTGCAGGTATTGCACCACCGCCTTCTGCCATACCCCCTGCTGCAGCTGGGTACGGATCGCCGTGGCCACCGCCTCGTAGGGCAAGGGCTGGCCCTCGATCCGCTGGTCGACGCTCAGCACGTGCCAGCCATAACGACTCTCCAAAGGCTTGGCCACCAGGCCCTGGCCCTGGGTGAACAACTGGCGCTCCAGCTCCGGCACGGTCTGGCCCTTGCTGATCTGCCCCAACTCGCCGCCCTGCTCCTTGGACGGACAGGCCGAGTACTTGCGCGCCAGCTCGGCGAACTGCCCGGGGAACTGCACCAGCCGCTCGCAGAGAATCTGCGCCTGGGTGAAGGCCTGGGCCCGCGCCTGGGCATCGTCCGGGGCGCACTCGAGCAGGATATGCCGCACCGCCAGCAGCGGCGCGCTGTGGAAGCGCCCGCGGTTGCTGGCGTAGTAGCGCTGGCAGCTGGCCTCATCGCATTCGGGCACCTGCACCTCATGTTCCAGGAGCAAGCGGGTGGCCGCCTCCTCCTGGTTCTCCCCGGCCCCTAGCCGGGCCGCAAGGCCCATCTCGGCGATCCGTTGCTGCAACAGCTCGCGGATCACCAGCGCCCTGGCGGCCAGGAACACCGCCTCCTGGCGATCGGCCGCTGGATGGTATTGCAGCTCCTGGGCCATGGCCTGGGGCTCGATCAGGGTGCCGTTGACACTGACCACCGGCCATTCCTGCTCACTGCTGGCAATCAGCTGCGGCGTTACCTCCACCGCCAGCTCCGGCCCCTGTTCCACCGCCTGGGGCGGGTGCACTGCCGAGGAGGAGCAGCCGCCATTGCCACCCCCATTACCGCCACATCCGCATCCACTGGTCATGGTCGCCTCCTCAGGCTTTGTGCCGCACGATTTGATAACGCCGGCCCAGGTACCACACCGGGGCACTGACGATGTGCACCAGGCGGGTAAAGGGAAACAGCACGAACAGGCTCAGGCCCAGCAGCACATGCAGCTTGTACACCAGGGCCACCGGAGCGATGGCCGCCGCCGCATCCACCGGCCGCAACAGCACGGTGTACTGCGCCCAGTCGGCGAGCATCACCATCACCGAACCGTCCATGTGCCCGGTGGAGGCGACGATGGTCAGCAAGCCCAGCAGCAACTGGGCCAGCAGCACCAGCAGGATCAGGATGTCCGAAGTGCTGGAGGTCGCCCGTACCCGAGGGTCGGTCAGGCGCCGCTTGATCAGCAGCACCAGGCCCAGCAGGCACAGGAGGCCGAAAAAGCCACCGGAAACCATGGCCAGCAGTTGCTTGTGCTCGGTGCTGATCACGTGGTGATAGACCGAGGCCGGGGTCAGCAAGCCGACGAAATGCCCGGCCAGGACGAACAGCACGCCAATGTGAAACAGGTTGCTCGCCAGCCGCATGCCACGGCTGGAGAGCATCTGGCTGGAGCCGGCCTTCCAGGTGTACTGGGACAGGTCGAACCGCGCCCAGCTGCCCAGCAGGCAGATCGCCAGGGCCACATAGGGATACACCCCGAACAACAACAGGTTCCACTTAGACATTACCCACCTCCCCGGCCGGCTTGCGGGCCAGCCCTTGATCCTGAAAATCCACCCAGTGCAGCGGCACCGCGCTTTCCTCCCGGGGCTTGCCCGGCGCACTGGCCTGTCCGGCGCAACGGTCCTGCTGCTGGGCCTGGAGGAAGTCCACCGCCTCCTCCTCCCAGATCTTGTCCAGGGCCTCCAGGGAGTCGTCGCGCTGCTCCGCCGCCACCTGCTCACGCACATCGGCCACGGCCTGGTGCGGCTCGGCCCCGGCGATCTGCAACAAGGCGCGGAAGCAGCCGGCATAGAAGCTCTCGCGCTCCTCCAGGCGGGCGGCGAGCAGCGCCAGCAGGTGCGCGACATCGGCCAGGCCCTCGCGCGCCTCCAGCTCATCGCGAGTCGACAGGTACTCCAGGTACAGCGGGATGTAGTCCGGCAGCTCCTTGACGCCCAGGGCGAAACCCGCCGCCTCGTACTGGGCCAGCAGGTCGACCATGGCCTGGCCGCGATCGCGGGACTCGCCGTGCACGTGCTCGAACAGCAGCAGCGACAGCGAGCGGCCCCGGCCGAACAGCGCCCCGTAGTGTTCCTGGCGGTCCATCAGGTCGTTGTTGCAGATCAGTTCCAGCAGTTCGAACAGCGCCCCGCGCTGGCGCGGGCTGATCTCCCGGGCCTGGATGATCGCCTGCTCCAGTTCGTCGCGGCCCGCGACCAGTTCCTGGGTCGGGTAGTCGAGCAGCAGTGAAATCACCTTGAGAATGCGCATGGTCAGTCCTCCCACAGCTGGACGGTCTTGATGATGTCGCGGCGGTTGGCCTTCTTCGCGCCGAACAGATTGGTGTCGGAACTGCCGCTGCAGCCGCTGCCGAAGCTGAAGCCGCAGCCCGAACGCTCGGCGAAGGCATCGCTCATGGCCTCTTCGCGATGGGCGCTGGGCACCACGTAGCGATCTTCGTAGTTGGCGATGGCCAGGTAGCGGTACATCTCCTCGACCTGGGCCACGCTCAGGCCGACGTCAGCCAGGACTTGCAGGTCCGGCGTACCGTCCACCTGTTCCGAGCGTTTGTAGGCGCGCATCGCCAGCAGGCGCTTGAGCGCGCGCCGGACCGGTTGCTCGTCACCGGCGGTCAGCAGGTTGGCCAGGTAGCGCAACGGGATACGCAGGCTGTCGACATCCGGGATCACCCCGCTCATGCCCACAGTGCCGGCCGCGGCGGCGTTCTGGATCGGCGACAGCGGCGGCACGTACCAGACCATCGGCAAGGTCCGGTATTCCGGGTGTAGCGGCAGTGCCAGTTGCCAGTCCACGGCCATCTTGTACACCGGCGAGCGCTGCGCGGCGTCGATCACCGACTGCGGCACGCCATCGGCCAAGGCCTGGCGGATCACCGCCGGATCGTGGGGGTCGAGGAAGATCTCCAGCTGTTTCTGGTACAGGTCCTGCTCGTCGGCGGTGCTGGCCACCTCGCTGATGCGGTCGGCATCGTAGAGCAGCACGCCGAGGTAGCGAATGCGCCCGACGCAGGTCTCGGCGCACACGGTGGGCATGCCGGCCTCGATCCGTGGGTAGCAGAAGATGCACTTCTCGGACTTGCCGCTCTTCCAGTTGAAATAGATCTTCTTGTACGGGCAGCCGCTGATGCACATGCGCCAGCCACGGCACTTCTCCTGGTCGATCAGGACGATGCCGTCTTCCTCGCGCTTGTAGATCGCCCCGCTCGGGCAGGACGCCGCGCAGGCCGGGTTCAAGCAGTGCTCGCACAGGCGCGGCAGGTACATCATGAAGGTGTTTTCGTACTCACCGTAGATGTCCGCCTGGATCTGGTCGAAGTTGCGATCCTTGCGGCGCTTGGCGAACTCACTGCCCAGGATCTCCTCCCAGTTGGGCCCCCACTCGATCTTCTCCATGCGCTTGCCCGACACCACCGAGCGTGGTCGCGCGGTGGGCTGGTGGTTGCCCGAAGGCGCGGTGTGCAGGTGCTGGTAGTCGAAGTCGAAGGGCTCGTAGTAGTCGTCGAGGCCTGGCAGCTCGGGGTTGGCGAAGATATTGGCCAACACCCGGAACTTGCCGCCGATGCGCGGGTTGATCGAGCCATTGGCGTTGCGCACCCAACCGCCCTTCCACTTGTCCTGGTTCTCCCACTCCTTGGGGTAGCCGATCCCGGGCTTGGTCTCGACGTTGTTGAACCAGGCGTATTCCATACCCTCACGGCTGGTCCAGACGTTCTTGCAGGTGACCGAGCAGGTGTGGCAGCCAATGCATTTGTCCAGGTTCAGGACCATGCCGATTTGCGAACGGATCTTCATGACTGCATTCCTCATTCCATCTCGGTGGGCAACGGCTGTGGCAGCTCGTCGCCACGGGAACCGTCGAGCCAGTCGACCTCGGCCATCTTGCGCACCACGACGAACTCGTCGCGGTTGCAACCGACCGTGCCGTAATAGTTGAAACCGTAGGCCTGCTGGGCATAGCCGCCGATCATGTGGGTGGGCTTGAGCACCACCCGGGTCACCGAGTTGTGGTGGCCGCCACGGGTGCCGGTGGTCTCGGAACCGGGCACGTTCACGATCCGTTCCTGGGCGTGGTACATCATCACCATGCCCTCCTTGACCCGCTGGCTGACCACCGCCCGGGCGGTCGCCGCGCCGTTGGCGTTGAAGCATTCGATCCAGTCGTTGTCCTGGATACCGGCGCGCTTGGCGTCGATCTCCGAGAGCCAGACGATCGGCCCGCCACGGCTCAGGGTGAGCATCAGCAGGTTGTCGCTGTAGGTGCTGTGGATCCCCCACTTCTGGTGCGGGGTGATCCAGTTGAGGACAATCTCCGGGTTGCCGTTGGCGCGCTTGCCCTTCACCGCTTCGATGGTCCGGGTGTCCACCGGTGGCCGGTAGTTCATCAACTGCTCGCCGAAGGCCTGCATCCATGGGTGGTCCTGGTAGAACTGCTGGCGCCCGGTGATGGTGCGCCACGGGATGTTCTCGTGGACGTTGGTGTAGCCGGCGTTGTAGCTCACGTGGTCGTCTTCCAGGCCGGACCAGGTCGGGCTGGAGATGATCTTGCGCGGCTGGGCCTGGATATCGCGGAAGCGGATCGCCTCATGGGCCTTGGATTGCGCCAGGTGGCTGTGGTCGATACCGGTAAACCGCGACAGGGCTTCCCAGGCCTTGAGCGCCACGCGACCGTTGGTTTCCGGGGCCAGGGACAGCACCACTTCGGCGGCGTCGATGGCGGTGTCGATCTTCGGCCGGCCCTGGCTGATGCCCGCCTCCTGCTCGCGGTAGTTCAACTCGCCGAGCAGTTGGACTTCCTCCTCGGTATTCCAGTTGATGCCCTTGCCGCCGTTGCCGAGTTTTTCCAGCAACGGGCCCAGGGAAGTGAACTGTTTGTAGATGTTCGGGTAGTTGCGCTCCACCACTTGCAGGTTCGGCGCGTTCTTGCCTGGCTGCGGCGCCACTCCGGCGGTCTTCCAGTCGCTGCCGCCGAAGGGTTGGGCCAGCTCGCCGACGCTGTCATGCAGCAGCGGCACGGTGACCAGGTCTTGCTCGACCCCCAGGTGCCCTGCGCTCATCTCGGAGAAGGCCTTGGCGATGCTCTTGTAGATCTCCCAGTCGGTGCGCGACTCCCAGGCCGGGTCGATGGCCGCCGACAGCGGGTGGATGAAGGGGTGCATGTCCGAGGTGTTCATGTCGTCCTTCTCGTACCAGGTCGCGGTCGGCAGGACGATGTCGGAATACACGCAGGTCGAGGACATGCGGAAATCCAGGGTGGTGACCAGGTCCAGCTTGCCGGTCGGGCCCTGCTCGACCCATTCGGCTTCCTGCGGCTTGCAGTCGCCGGACTGGCCGATGTCCTCGTTCATCACGCCGTTGCGGGTGCCCAGCAGGTACTTGAGCATGTACTCGTGGCCCTTGCCGGAGGAGCCCAGCAGGTTGGAACGCCAGATGAACATGTTGCGCGGGAAGTTGGCCGGATCGTCCGGCTGCTCGCAGGCGAAGCGCAGGCTGCCGTCCTGCCAGGCCTTGACCACGTAGTCCTTGGGCGCCATGCCGGCCGCGGCGGCGTCGCGGCAGATGTGCAGCGGGTTGCTGCTGAACTGCGGCGAGCTGGGCAGCCAGCCGGCGCGCTCGGCGCGGATGTTGTAGTCCAGGGCGTGCTCGGGGAACTGGCTCTTGTCGGCCAGGGGCGAGAGCACGTCGTGCATGTTCATCTTCTCGTGGCGCCACTGCGAGCTGTGGGCATAGAAGAAACTGGTGCCGTTCATCTGCCGGGGTGGCCGGCTCCAGTCCAGGCCGAAGGTCAGGGGCAGCCAGCCGCACTGCGGGCGCAGTTTCTCCTGGCCGACGTAGTGGGCCCAGCCGCCACCGGTCTGGCCGATGCAGCCGCAGAGCATGAGCATGTTGATCAGCCCGCGGTAGCTCATGTCCATGTGGTACCAGTGGTTGAGCGCCGCGCCGAGGATGATCATCGAGCGGCCACGGGTCTTGTCGGCGTTGTCGGCGAACTCCCGGGCGATCTGGATCGCCTTCTCGCGGCTGACGCCGGTGATCTGCTCCTGCCAGGCCGGGGTCCCCGGTATGTTGGCGTCGTCGTAGTCGCGAGCGACGTTGGCGCCGCCCAGGCCGCGGTCGATGGCCAGGTTGGCCGCCGACAGGTCGAACACCGTGGCCACCTTGACCTGGCTGCCGTCGGCCAGGGTCAGGCTGCGCACCGGCACCCGGCGAAACTGCACGGCATCGCCCGCCACATGCTCGAAGTGCTCGTGGCCGGAACCGGCGAAGTAGGGGAACGCCACCTCGGCGACGTCGCCGCCGATCAGGCTCAGGCGCAGGTCGATCTCGCGCCCGGCGGCGCCCTCGCGGGGCAGGATGTTCCACTTGCCCTGCTCGCCCCAGCGATAGCCGATCGAGCCTTGGGGCGAGACCAGCTGGTCATCGGCATCCAGGGCGATGGTCTTCCACTCGGGGTTGTTGTCCTGGCCCAGGTTGTCGGCCAGGTCCGAGGCGCGCAGGAAGCGGTCTGGCTGGTAGCCGGCGCCCGGTGCGGTGCCGAGCATCGGCTTGAGCAGCACCAGCACCGGCAGGTCGGTGTAGCGCTTGGCGTATTCGGTGAAATAGGCGCTGGGCCGCTCCAGGTGGAATTCCTTGAAGATCACATGGTTGAAGGCCTGGGCCAGGGCCGCGTCGGTGCCCTGCTTGGGGTTGAGCCACAGGTCGGTGAGCTTGGCCACCTCCGAATAGTCCGGGGTGATGGCCACGGTCTTGGTGCCCTTGTAGCGCACCTCGGTGAAGAAGTGCGCATCGGGGGTACGGGTCTGCGGGACGTTGGAACCCCAGGCGATGATGTAGTTGGAGTTGTACCAGTCGGCCGACTCCGGCACGTCGGTCTGCTCGCCCCAGACCATCGGCGAGGCGGGAGGCAGGTCGCAGTACCAGTCGTAGAAGCTCAGGCAGGTGCCGCCGATCAGCGACAGGTAACGGGCGCCGGCGGCGTAGCTGATCATCGACATGGCCGGGATCGGCGAGAAGCCCACCACCCGGTCCGGGCCGTACTGCTTCACGGTGTAGACGTTGGCGGCGGCGATGATCTGGGTCACCTCGTCCCAGCTGGAACGGATGAAGCCGCCCATGCCGCGCTTGCTCTTGTAGGAGTCGGCCTTGGCCCGGTCCTCGACGATGCTGGCCCAGGCCTCCACGGGTGGCAGGGTCTGGCGCGCCTCGCGCCACAGCTTGAGCAGCGCCTTGCGTACCTTGGGGTACTTCAGGCGGTTGGCACTGTAGATGTACCAGCTGTAGCTGGCGCCCCGGGGGCAACCACGGGGCTCGTGGTTGGGCAGGTCGGTGCGGGTGCGCGGGTAGTCGGTCTGCTGGGTTTCCCAGGTGATCAGGCCGTTCTTCACGTAGATCTTCCACGAACACGATCCGGTGCAGTTCACCCCGTGGGTGGAGCGCACGATCTTGTCGTACTGCCAGCGCGAACGGTAGACGTTCTCCCAGTCGCGCGATTCCTTGCGAGTTTCCCCGTGACCGGCGGAAAACTCGCCTTGCTTGCGGTTGAAAAACCGCAGTTGATCCAGCAAGTGACTCATGATGCTGTCCTCTCAGGCGTGCTGCGGGGTTCTGCGCCCCGACTCGGCAAAGGTTGGATACGGGGGCATGTCAGCAAGGGGTCTGGGCGCCCTTGCGGGCGTACCACCACCAGGTCACGACGATGCAGCTCAGGTAGAACACCACGAACATGTAGAAGGCCAGCGCCGGGCTGCCGGTCAGGCTCATCGAGGTGCCGAAGGTCTTGGGAATGAAGAAGGCGCCGAAAGCCCCCATGGCCGAGCTGAAGCCCAGCACCGCGGCCGACTCCTTGCCGGCGTCCTTGAGGGCCTGCTCGCGGGCGGCACTGCCCTTGCCGCTGGCGGCGCACTCATGCAGGGTGCGAAAGATCACCGGGATCATGCGGAAGGTCGAACCGTTGCCGATGCCGGTGGTGATGAACAGCAGCATGAACAGGCCGAGGAAGCCGTAGAAGTTGCCGCTCTCCCCCGGCTGCGGAATGAACGCCAGCACGCCGAAGACCATCAGGATCATCAGTACGAAGTTCCACAGGGTCACCCGCGCGCCGCCCAGCTTGTCCGCCAGCCAGCCGCCCAGTGGCCGGACCAGGGCGCCCACCAGCGGGCCGAGGAAGGCGAACGTCAGGGCGTTGACCTGGGGAAAGGCAGTCTTGATCAGCAGCGGGAACGCGGCCGAGAAGCCGATGAACGAGCCGAAGGTGGCCAGGTACAACCAGCACATCAGCCAGTTGTGCTTGCGCTTGAAGATCACCGCCTGCTCGCTGAACGAGGCCCTGGCGCTGGACAGGTCGTTCATGCCGAACCAGGCCGCCAGGGTCACCAGCAGGATGAACGGCACCCAGATGAAACCGGCATTCTGCAACCACAACCGGCCACCGTCGGCCAGCACCTGGGGTTGGCCGCCCAGCACCCCGAACAGGCCGAAGGTGATCACCAGCGGTACGCAGAACTGCATCACCGACACCCCGAGGTTGCCCAGCCCGGCGTTCAAGCCCAGGGCCGTGCCCTGCTGCGACTTGGGGTAGAAGAAGCTGATGTTGGCCATGCTCGAGGCGAAGTTGCCGCCGCCAAAACCGCACAGCAGCGCGATCATCACGAACACGCTGTAGGGCGTGGCCGGGTCCTGCACGGCAAAGCCCATCCACAGCGACGGCGCCAGCAGCGAGGCTGTGCTCAGGGCGGTCCAGCGCCGGCCACCGAAGATCGGCACCATGAACGAGTAGAACACTCGCAGCGCCGCTCCCGAGAGTCCCGGCAGGGCCGCCAGCCAAAACAGCTGGTCGGTGCTGAAGCTGAAGCCGATGGCGTTGAGGCGCACGATCACCGTGCTCCAGACCATCCACACGGCGAAAGCCAGCAACAGCGCGGGAATCGAGATCCACAGGTTGCGGGTGGCCGTGCGCTTGCCGCCCTGGCCCCAGAAGGCCGGGTCCTCCGGGCGCCAGTCGTGGATCACCGGGCCAGTGCCGGGCGTATTAAGAACCGACATGTTCTTCTCCTTGGGAAATGCTCGAAAACGGTGCCTGGATGGCGGATGGGTGCTTGCCCAGTAGCGGGCGCCGGCGGATCTCGCTGAGGTACATCCAGATCAGCGACACCCAGACCACGCCGTACATCAACATGAAGCAGGAAGAGCGCACGCCGGTGAGGTCCACCAGGGCGCCGAACAGGATCGGCAGGATGAACCCGCCCAGGCCGCCGGCCAGGCCGACGATGCCGGACACCGCGCCCATGTTCTGCGGGTAGTCGTTGGCGATGTACTTGAAGACCGAGGCCTTGCCGAAGGCGAAGGCGATGCCCATGACGAACAGCAGCACGGTGAACAGCGCAGGGTTCAGACCGATATGGAAGTCCAGCGGGCCGTCGACGGTCTGCACCTGCAACTGGGTCTGCGGGTAGGACAGCAGGAACAGGCAGATCCAGCTCACCCACAGCACCCACCAGGTCACGCTCTGGGCGCCCCAGCGGTCCGACATCCAGCCGCCGACGGCGCGTAGCACCCCGCCCGGCAGGGAGAAACAGGCGGCCAACAGCGCGGCGCTCTGCAGGCTGAAGCCGTACTCCTGCACGTAGTACTTGGTCATCCACAGGGCCAGGGCCACATACCCGCCGAAGACGATCGAGTAGTACTGGCAGTAGCGCCACACGGCAGGCTCGGCCAGGGCCTTGAGCTGTTCGCCCAAGCCGACCGTGGACACCCGGCGATGGGCCTTGTTGTCGGCGCTGAAGAACCAGAACAACAGCGCGGTGAGGAACAGGATGGCGCTGAACACCTTGGGTACCAGTTGCCAGCTGCCGGCGGCGATCAGCGCCGGGGCGAGGAACTTGGTGACCGCCGAGCCTGCATTGCCCGCACCGAAGATGCCCATGGCCAGGCCCTGGTTGTCCTGGTCGAACCACTTGGCGACATAGGCGATGCCCACCGAGAACGAGCCCCCGGCCAAGCCGACGAACAAGCCCAGCACCAGGAACTGCCAATAGGTGGTGGCATGGCTGACCAGGTACAGCGGCAACACGCAGGCCAGCATCAGCAGGCAGAACACGCTGCGTCCGCCGAAGCGGTCGGTGAGCATGCCCAGCGGCAGGCGCACCAGGGAACCGGTCAGCACCGGGGTGGCGGTCAGCAGGCCGAACTGGGTTTCGTTGAGCTGCAACAGCTCCTTGATCGGCACGCCGAGCACGGCAAACATCATCCAGACCATGAAGCAGACGGTGAAGGCCAGGGTGCTCATGCCCAGCACCAGGCCTTGGCGTAATCGTGGTTGAGTCATCTTGGAGTCTCCAGCCATTGATCCATGGCTGCAGACTAGGGAGGCCAACCCCGATAAAACTTGACACCGATCAAGGAAGCCCAGGCGCCTGCATGTCTATGCTTGCGCCGCCTACCTCCAAGGAGGTAGCGCCGAAAAACCTCTGAACCCTTTGTTTATCAGGGTCTTGCCGGTTTCCCCAGGAGCCGCGCGAGGCAACCTTGGCTGAACAACTCTTTGGAGGTAGAGCGCCAGGGACAGGCTGCGAAACAACCTTTTGCCATCCCGGAGCGCTACATGCCCCCTTCTCTGCTGCCCGCTTTCGGTGATCGCCGATGATCGCCTGGTTGCGCAGTTCGCTACCGGCCCGCGCCGGCCTGGCGGTGATCCTGATCAGCGTGCTGGCCCTGGCCAGCTCCCTCAGCGCCGGCCTGATCGCCTGGTTCAGCCAGGGCGACGCGGCGGCGATCAATACCGCAGGTTCGGTGCGCATGGAGACCTACCACCTGAGCTGGAAATTGGCCGCCGGCGCCGGGGCCGACGAGCTCGAGCGCATCAGCCAGAGCCTGCAACAACGCCTCAACAGCCCGGCGCTCAAGACCGTGCTGGAGGACGGCAACGACCTCGACCTGCAACTCAGCTACCGGCAGTTGCAGGACGACTGGCAGCAGATCCTGCAACCGGCGCTGCAACGCGGCGATGCCAGGCTGTTCCAGGCCAGCACCCAGCCCTTCGTCGAGCGGCTCAACCAGTTCGTCAGCCTGTTGCAGCACGAGAACGAGCACAAGCAAGGCTGGCAGCAACTGATCCAGGGCGCGGCCTTGTTCACCACCATGATCGTCCTGCTGTTCGGCCTGTACGAACTGCAATCCAACGTGATCAGTCCGCTCAAGGAGCTGGTGGACGCCACCCAGCGCTTTCGCTGCGGCGATTTCCGGGCCCGGGTCAACCACCAGTCCGAGGACGAGCTGGGCCAGCTGGCCACCAGTTTCAACGCCATGGCCGAGACCATCGAGCAGTCCCATCGCACCCTGGAAACCCAGGTCCGGCAGAAGACCCTGCACCTGCAACAGGCCAACGCCGCGCTGGAGCTGCTGTACCAGAGCAGTCGCAACCTGGCCACCCGCCAGGCCAATGCCGAAGGCCTGGACGAGCTGATCCGGCGCTTCCAGGAACGCCTGCCGGGCCTGCGCCTGTCGTTGTGCCTGCAAGGCCAGGCCCAGGCCAAGCAATTGCTGGCCCTGCATGGCAGCGACAACCGGCAGATCTGCGCCAGCAGCGACTGCGCCAGCTGCCGCCAGCGCAGCGACAGCCTGGCCTTCGACATCAGCCACCAGGGCGGCGCCTTCGGTGAACTCAAGGCGCACTTTCACAACGGCCTGGAACCCCAGCCCTGGGAAATCGAACTGATCCAGGCCCTGGCCAACCTGATCGGCACCTCGTTGCAGCTCAAGCGCCAGCGCGAGCAGGATCACCGCCTGGTACTGCTGGAGGAACGCGCGATCATCGCCCGCGAACTGCACGACTCCCTGGCCCAGGCACTGTCCTACATGAAGCTGCAGGTCAGCCGCATGCAGACCCTGATGCGCCGGGGCGAGCCGGTGGCGACCCTGGAGAACGTCACCAGCGAGCTGCGTGAAGGCCTGAACACCGCCTACCGCCAATTGCGCGAGTTGCTGACCACCTTCCGCCTGCGGATCCAGGACGCCGGGCTAGTGCAGGAACTCAAGGACACTGCCGGCGAGTTTTCCCGCCGGGGCGAGTTCCAGGTCCACCTGCACATCGACAGCCTGGCCTTCGAGCTGTCGGCCAGCGAACAGATCCACATCCTGCAGATCACCCGCGAGGCCCTGTCCAACTGCCTGCGCCATGCCCACGCGCAAAACGC
Organism: Pseudomonas sp. FW507-12TSA; assembly: GCF_058781435.1. Lineage (NCBI taxonomy): Bacteria > Pseudomonadati > Pseudomonadota > Gammaproteobacteria > Pseudomonadales > Pseudomonadaceae > Pseudomonas > Pseudomonas sp. FW507-12TSA. The sequence goes on along the minus strand of NZ_JBYSWT010000015.1, from coordinate 9,061 downwards.
CTGGCTGCAACTGCGCCAGCACGGCGAACGGCTGTGCCTGTCGATCGAGGACGATGGCCGTGGCTTCAGCGGGAGCCACGACCTGCGCGAGCACCACGGCTTGAACATCATGGACGAGCGGGCCCGCAGCCTGCGCGGCCAATTGCAGATTTTTTCCCGGGAGCCCCAGGGCACCCTGGTCAAGATGGAGTTTCGCCCGGAATTCCTCGGGCGCCTGACAGAAGGTAATCCCTCATGAACCCCTCCCCGCGCCACCGCATCCTGCTGGTGGACGACCATCCGATGATGCGTCGCGGCATCCGCCAGATGCTCGAGCTCGAAGACGACTTCATCATCGTCGGCGAAGCCAACCACGGTGCCGAGGCCCTGGCCCTGCTGGACTCGCTGCAACCGGACCTGATCCTGCTGGACAACAACATGCCGCAGATGAACGGCCTGGAAACCCTGCGTCACCTGCGCACGCAGGATTTTGCCGGCAAGGTCCTGCTGTTCACCGTATCCGATGCCGAGGACGACATTCGCGATGCCCTGCGCCTGGACGCCGATGGCTACCTGCTCAAGGACATGGAACCGGAGCTGCTGATCCAGTACATCCGCGACGCCATGGACGGCGTCCTGGTGATCAGCCCGGGACTGACCCGGGTCATGGCCCAGGCCCTGCGCTCGCCACCACGGCAGAACGAGGTCGAGCTCACCGAGCGCGAGCGCCAGGTCCTGCGCAGCATCGCCAGCGGCTACAGCAACAAGGTCATCGGCCACAAGCTGGGTATCACCGAGGGCACGGTCAAGGTGCATGTGAAGAACCTGCTGCACAAGCTGGGCCTGCGCTCGCGGGTCGAAGCCGCCGTGTGGGCCATGGAGCACCTGCGCCAGGTCTCCTGACTGCTCCCTTGGAGGTAGGCCGGTGGAGGCATGGGCCACTGGCGTCCGCCGCCCTACCATGGGCGGCAGCGGAGGTACGCCATGCTCAATCACCCATCCACCGTCCTGCTGTTGCGTCGCCACTATCTGTTCGCCAAGCTGCCGGGCCAGGTCTTCGAGGACGTGTGCGCCCTGGCCACCCTCAAGCGCCTGGCCTGCCACGACATCCTGGTGCGCCAGGGCGAACCGGCCAAGCGCTTCTTCCTGCTGGTCAGCGGCCAGATCAAGCTGTACCGGCTCAATGTCGAGGGCCAGGAGCACCTGGTGGAGATCATCCAGCCCGGCCAGACCTTCGCCGAGGCCTTGCAGTTCAGCCAGGCCCACAGCTTTCCGGTGAGCGCCGGTGCCCTCAAGGATTGCGTGCTGGTGAGCATCGACGGCGCGCACTATCGCCACGCCCTGCAGGACCAGCCGCAGGTGTGCCTGGCAGTCATGGCCAGCATGAGCCAGCACCTGCACCAGCGCCTGCGGGACATCGACACCCTGATCCTGCCCAATGCCAGCCGCCGGGTGATCAACTTCCTGCTCCAGGAATGCGACCCCAGCGATGGCCGGGTCGAGTTGCAGGTTTCCAAGCGCCTGGTGGCCTCCAAGCTCGGCATCCAGCCGGAGACCTTCTCGCGGACCCTGCACCGGTTGGTGGATGAGGGCTTGATCAGCATGCAGCGGCGCAGCATCCAGATCCTCGCCCTCGACCGCCTGGCCGACTACCCCGGCTGAGCGCCGGGCCCAATGGTGCCGGCCAGGCCCTGGCCGGCCCGTTCCAGGTTGCGCCACAACCACCCCGGCAGCACCTGCGGGTCAAGGCTGTCGATCAGGTTCTTCAGGGTCAGGCCCAGCTCGGTATCGCCCTCGATCACCAGGCGCCGGCGGAAGAACAAGGTATCCGGGTCTTCCTGGCGGCTGGCCAGCAGCAGGAACTCGCGCCAGTTGCCGCGGATGCTGACATCGGCCCGGGCCCGCCGGGCGATGTGCAGGCCATCGCGCTGGCGCGTCAGGTACCAGGTCAGGTCCAGGTCGCTGATGCGCAGGCACAACCAGCGCCCGCGCAACAGGTCGAACTCGCCATCGGCCAGGGGCTCGGCCAGGCAGCGGTTGAGCGCCTGCTCCAGGGCCAGGCGCTGGAGGCCGAACGGCACCCGGCGCAGCAACGGCAAAATCCGGTCGGCGCTCTTGAGGGCACCTCTAAAAAATACCTGCGTTGCCATCGCTGCGTTAAAAACCGGCTCAAAATGCTCATTCACTTCAAGTGAACTGCGCTTTTTCGCCGGTTTTTGCCTTGCGCTGGCGGCCTCGCCCACGTTTTTAGCGACGCCCTTGAGCAGCCATTGCGTAGGTTTCAGCACAGTCCCGCCTCCTCGACCCGCAACATGCCCGCCTGGCCATGCCAGTAACCATTGCAGCCATCCACACACAGCGGTGGCGCCTCGCCCTGGCAGACCCGGGCGAAGGCCTCCACTACCTGGACCATGCCTTCTGCCCGGGGGCTCAGGCGCAACAGGTCGGCGCCACAGGCCACCAGCCCCGGGTAATCGGCCAGCAGGTTGGTGACCTCGGCCGACATGGTCTGGATGCCATTGAGGGTGAACAGCGCCTGGCCTTCCTGGCTGCTCAGGGCCAGCCCATCGGGGTAGTTGATGCAGCAGAACTGGCAATCGTCCTTGGGGCGGTTTTCCGCACGGGCGGTGAAGCAACGCGCCGAGTAGGCCAGCGGCAGGTGGCCGTAGGCGAACACCTCGACCTCGGGCAAGGCCCGGCCCAGCCCGGCAACTTGCTCGAGCACGGCGCGCACCAGCGCCGCGGAGCACTCCACCGGTGGCACCCAGCGGATCATCCCGCAGTCCTGCAGCTTGGCCAGGGCATGGCCGTTGTACAGGTTCAGCGCCGGGCCGGCCACGAACGGCAGTTGGCGCTCGGCCAGGAACTGCACCGCGCCCATGTCGTTGGCCTCCACCAGGAACTGGCCGTTGTCACACAGCCGGCGCAGGCTCGACAGCTCGGAGGCGGCCTCGATCAGGGTCAGGCCCGACAGCACGATCTGCGCCGCACCGGCCTGCTGCAGCTCGCGGCCCAGGCCCAGCCACTGGTCCAGGTTGAACACCCGGCGCTTGGAGCACACGGTTTCCCCCAGGTAGATCACATCCAGCGCCAGGCTGGCCATCTGTTCGTAGAATCGCGCCAAGCGCTCCTTGTCCCAGTAGTAGAGGACGGGTCCCAGGCTGAGCTTCATCGGTAATCCCTCATTGCCATGAACGGTGGTAGGCGCCCAGCGTGGTCTGGCTGCCTTCGGAAAGCCCGGCCAGCACATGCCGCCACTGGTCCTTGACCGCAAAACGCTCGGGCGCCAGGCGATGGGCATCCAGCGCCGCGCGCCAGACCCGGGTGACTTGCTCGACATAGGCCGGGCTGCGCTGGCGCCCTTCGATCTTCACCGCCTGCACGCCGATCGCCGCCAACTCCGGCAGCAGGTCGAGGGTGTCGAGGCTGGTGGGCTCCTCCAGGGCATGGAAGCGCTTGCCGCCGACCATGAACCGACCCTTGCACAGGGTCGGGTAGCCGGCCGGCTCGTCGGGCCCATAGCGGTCGATTAGCACTTCGCTCAGGCGGGCGCTCAAGCCCTCGGCATCCTCGCTCCAGCGCACCGCCTTGGCCGGCGAGCAGACCCCGCACAGGTTCGGCGATTCGCCGGTGATGTAGGACGACAGGTGGCAACGGCCCTCGGCCATGATGCACAGGCTGCCGAAGGCGAACACCTCGATGGGCACCGCGCTGTTGACCGCCACCTGGCGCACCTGGGCCAGGGACAGCACCCGGGGCAACACCGCGCGACGGATGTTGTAGTGCTGGGAGTAGAACGCCAGGGCACTGGCGTTGGTGGCCGAGCCTTGCACCGACAGGTGCAGGCTCAGGTGCGGATGGCGCTCGGTGGCATAGCCCAGGACCCCGGGATCGGCGGCGATCAAGGCATCCACGCCATGGTCGGCGGCGCGGTCCACCGCCCGTTGCCAGCGCTCCCAGCCCTGGGGCTGGGGGTAGGTGTTGACCGCCACATAGAGCTGGCGCTGGTGTTGGCGGATATGGGCGACGGCGGCGTCGAACTGCTTGTCGTCCATGTTCAGCCCGGCGAAGCTGCGGGCATTGGTGTCATCGCGAAAACCGACGTAGACCGCGTCGGCGCCTTGGCGTACCGCGGCCTTGAGTGCAGGCAGGTTGCCTGCCGGGCAGACCAGTTGCATGGGCATTCCTCTTCAAAGAACCTGCTCCACCCACCTTTCGTGCAGACCGCCAGCAGGCCCGGAGCGCTGGAAAAAAGCGCTGCCAGTCTAGCCAGCGCACCCGCCAGGACCTTGACGATAATCAAGAGCGCTCACTGCATCAGCTCGGCGAACGAGAGGAACTGCACCGGATCGTCCTGGCGCAGTTGCTGCTGGCACTCCACCAGCGCCAGGCCATCGGCCCAGCAGGCGGCACTGAGCATCGCCGAACTCTGCTGGGGATGCAGTTGCACGCGGCACTGGCCGTTATCCCCCGGCACCAGCCGGGCGCGCAGGTACTGGCGCCGGCGATTGGCTTGCAGCCAGTCGAAGCCGGCCGGCAATGCCACCGGTTGCGGCACGACATCGCGCAGGCCCTGGCTGCGCAGCAGGAACGGGCGCAACACCACCAGCGCGGTGATCAACGCCGCCGCCGGGTTGCCCGGCAGGCCGAGCCAGGGCTTGCCCGCCACGGTGCCAAAGGCCAGGGGCTTGCCCGGCTGGATGGCCAGGCGCCAGAAGTCCACCTGGCCCAGTTCGCGGATCGCCTGCTTGAGGTGATCCTCCTCGCCCACCGAGACCCCGCCGGAGCTGAGCAACAGGTCGCATTCCTGGGCGGCCAGGTGCAGGGTCTGCTTGCTGGCCTGTAGTTCATCGGCCATCGCGCCGTAGTCGTGGACTTCGACGCCCCACCCCTTCAGCAGCGCCGACAGGCAATAGCGGTTGCTGTTGTAGATCTGCCCCGGCGCCAGGGGCTGGCCGGGGTCGCGCAGCTCGTCGCCACTGCTCAGCAGGCCAACCCGCAGCGGCCGGTAGACCTCGACCCAACTGACCCCGCAAGCCGCCAGCAGGCCCAGCTCCTGGGCCCGCAGGCGCTTGCCGGCGGGCAACAGCAGATGCCCTTCACGGACCTCTTCGCCGGCCTTGCGCACGTGCTGGCCAACGCTGACCGCCGGCAACCACAGTTGCTGGCCCTCGACCCGGCACAGCTCCTGGGGCACCACCGTATCGGCGCCCGGCGGCAGCGGCGCGCCGGTGAAGATCCGCACCGCTTGCCCGGCCAGCAACGCCGTGGTCGCCGCCTGGCCCGCAGCGACCCGCCCGGCCAGGACCAGGCAGCCACCCGCGGCCGGCAGGTCGGCAGCGCGCAAGGCATAGCCGTCCATGGCGCTGTTGTCCCAGCCTGGCAAGGCACGCGGGGCGTGGACATCGGTCCCGAGGACCCGGCCCAGGGCCTGTTCCAGGGCCAGGCAATGCAGTTGCGGCGGGCGTGGCGCGCGTTCGAGCAAATGGCCGATGGCCAGGTCCACCGGCAGCAGCGTGCCGCTGTCGCAAGGCCCGACGCTCATGGTCGTGCCTCGCAGGCGGCGATGACCGCGCCGGGTTGCGGCTTCAGATGCGGGGCGAAGTTGCACGGGCCGGTACGGCTGTCCAGCTGGTTGTACAGGATCTGCGTCCAGGCGGTGCGGCAGGCCCCAGGCGAGCCCGGTACGCAGCACACCAGCACGCCGTTGCTCATTCCGGCCAGGGCGCGGGATTGCAGGGTCGACATGCCGATCTCCGCCAGGGAGACCTGGCGGAACAATTCGCCGAAGCCTTCCACGTGCTTGTCCAGTAGCGGCAGCACCGCCTGGGGCGTGTTGTCCCGCGCAGTGAAGCCAGTACCGCCGGTGGTCAGCACCACCTGCACCGCCGGGTCGGCGATCCAGCGCGAGAGCGTGGCGCGGATCTGGTAGATATCGTCCCGGACCAGCTCGCGGTCCACCAGCGCATGGCCGGCGGCCTGCAACAGGTCGACCAGGGTCTGTCCGGAACTGTCGGTCTCGAAGGTGCGGGTATCGCTGATGGTCAACACGGCGATGTTCAAGGATACAAAGGTGCGTTGCGACAAATGGGCCATGGCCTGGGTGTCCTGTAGCTGGGGAATCGGCTTTGGGCCCAAGCCTGGACCCAAAGCCCCGGCGGGCCCATTCCTCCTTGGAGGTACCTCCGGGGGGTGCGGCTCAGGGCGCCAGGCGCTGACGCCGCCACTGGCCGCCCTGGCGCCGATAGTCGAGACGGTCGTGCAGGCGGTCGGCCCGCCCTTGCCAGAACTCCAGGCGCTCGGGTTGCAGGCAATAGCCACCCCAGTGCGCGGGCCGGCGCAGGGGTTCTTCGACGAAGCGGCGGATGGTCTGGGCCAGCAGCGCCTGCAGTTCATCGCGATCGGCCAGCGGCCGGCTCTGGGGCGAGGCCCAGGCGCCGAGGCGGCTGGCCAGGGGCCGGGAATCGAAATAGGCGTCGGACAGCTCATCCGCCAGGCGCGCCACCGGGCCCTCGATCCGCACCTGGCGCTCCAGGGCCGGCCAGAAGAAGGTCATGGCGGCCTGGGGGTTGGCCGCCAGCTCCAGGCCCTTGGCACTCTGGTAATTGCCGAAGAAGGTGAACCCTTCAGCGCTCACCCCCTTGAGCAGCAACACCCGGCCATGGGGCCGGCCCTGGCTGTCCACCGTCGCCAGATGCATGCTGTTGGCCTCCACGGGAGCGCTCTCGGTTTCCCGCGCCTGCTCCAGCCACTGGCCGAACAGCAGCAGCGGATCGTCCGGCGCCTGCTCTTCGTGCAGGCCACCTAGGGTGTAGTTACGGCGCATCTGGGCAAGGGACAGCGGCATGGCGGTGATCTCCTGGTAAGTGCCGCGCAGTCTGTAAGCAGCGCCACCTGCGCACCTTGACCGCCATCAACGCCGCTGGCGCTACTTGAGCCGCAAGCGCCTGGCCAGCTTGTGCAGGTTGCTCGGGTCCACTGCCAGCAGCCGCGCCGCAGCGGCCCAGTTGTCGCCGCTCAGGCGCAAGGCCTGGACGATGCACTGGCGCTGGCAGGCATCCACCGCATCCCCCAGGGAGGTCAAGGGCACACCCGGGGCCGCCGGCTGCTCGGGCACCGGTGGCGCTGCCGGGGTGCTGTCCAGGTCCAGGGCCTCGGGCTCCAGGGTGATGATCAGGCTGCGGCTGCCGTCGCGGCTGAGCTGCTTGAGCGCAGCCCGGCCGATCACGTGTTCCAGTTCGCGCACGTTGCCCGGCCAGCGGTAGCCCAGCAGCGCCCGCTCGGCCGCCGCCGACAGGCGCAGCCCGCGCAAGCCCAGGCGAGTGCGGTTGAGTTCGAGAAAGTGCCCGGCGATCAGCAGGACATCGTGGCCGCGCTCGCGCAGCGGCGGGATCGGCACCGGGTACACCGACAAGCGATGATAGAGGTCGGCGCGAAACAGGCCATCGCGGATGCTGTCGGGCAAGTGCCGGTTGGTGGCGGCGATGATGCGCACATTGACGTGCAGCGGCTTGTCCGCCCCCAGCCGCTGGATCTCGCCATTTTGCAAGGTGCGCAGCAGCTTGGCCTGGACGCTCAGGGGCAACTCGCCCACCTCGTCGAGGAACAGCGTGCCGCCGTTGGCCGCGTCGAAGCGCCCGGCGCGATCGCTGGTGGCACCGGAGAACGCCCCTTTGACATGGCCGAACAGCTCGCTCTCGGCCAGGGATTCAGGCAAGGCCGCGCAGTTGACCTGCACCAGAGGCTTGTGGCTGCGCCGCGACAGACGATGCAGGCGCCGGGCGAACAGCTCCTTGCCAACCCCGGTCTCGCCCAACAGCAACACCGGCAGCTCGGAGTCGGCCAGCACGTCCAGCTCATTGAGCAACTGGTGCAACACATCGCTCTGGCCGAGGATCTCGCCCTCCTCCACGGGCCGCCGCACATCCACAGGTTCGCTGCGGGACAGGCGCAGGCTGCGGTTCTCCTGCTCCAGGCGGGTGACGCGCACGGCCGCCTCGATCTGCAAGGTGCAGCGCTTGAGCTCGTCCCGGGCGTCATCGTCGAAGGTGCCGGCCTGCAAGGCATCGAGGGTGATCGCGCCCCAGATCCGGCCTTCGATGTACAGGCTCACGCCCATGCAGTCGTGCACGGCCAAGGGTTCGCTGACGGCGGTATCGAGCAGGCCGTCGTAAGGGTCCGGCAAGCGGCTGTCGGGCTCGAACCAGGTCGGCTCGCGCGAGGCCATGATCGCCGCCAGCCGCGGGTGCTGGGCAATCACGAAGCGCCGCCCGAGGGCCTCGTGCACCAGGCCGACGGTGGCCAGCGGCCGCAGGCTGTCGTCCTCCAGGCGCAACAGGCCGACCGCACCGCAACGAAAGTATTCGCGCAGGGTCTGCACCAGTCGTTGCAACCGCACGGCATTGGGCAACTCGACGATCAGGTCGGCGGCCAGGCTTTCTCGCAACATGGTGGTCCTCACCCTCTATGGTCATATCTACCCAGGGAAATCGCGGTGGATTTCACCATAGTCCAGTAAACGGCCATTGATTCCGGGCAATCAAAGCTGGCATGGGCGATGCAATCACCAGGCAAGACCCACACCCCCCAGGAATCTCCTGATGAACCAGACACTGTCCCAAAGCGAACTTATCGAGCACATCCTGTCGCGCTTTCACGACCGCCACCGCGAGCAACTGCCGGAACTGATCCGCCTGGCCCGCCGGGTGGAACAGGTGCATGCCGGCGACAGCCACTGCCCCGAAGGCCTGGCCGATCACTTGCAGGACATGCAACAGGAACTGGAAAGCCACATGCTCAAGGAGGAACAGGTGCTGTTCCCGATGCTGCAACGGGGCATGGGCCGCCAGGCCGGCGCGCCGATCCACGTGATGCGCCTGGAGCACGACCAGCACGGCGAAGCCCTGGAACGGTTGATGCAACTGACGGGGCAGATCACCACCCCAGAGGCCGCCTGCAACACCTGGCGCACCCTGTACAGCGGCCTGCAGGAGTTTCGCGACGACTTGCTGGAGCACATCCAGCTGGAAAACGACGTGCTGTTCACCCAGGCCCTGCAATAACCCGCCCCCCTCCCGGGGGG